>CAYTYV010000693.1:0-2682 GCA_964441055.1 uncultured Polyangiaceae bacterium
GTGCACAAGGGCTGGATCTACATGTGGTGGGCCATCTTCCAGTCCTTCTTGCCCATCGTCACGGGCGGCTACGCCGATCGCTACGGCTACAAGCGGGTGCTCGCCTGCGCCATCAGCGCCAACGCCGTGGGCTACGTGATGATGGCCTTCTTGACCAGCTACGTCGGCTTCTTCGCAGGCATCCTGGTGCTGGCCACGGGCACGGCCTTTTTCAAGCCCAGCCTGCAGGGCTCGCTGGCGCAGAGCCTGACCAAGAAGAACTCCTCGGTGGGCTGGGGGATCTTCTACTGGGTGGTCAACATCGGCGCCTTTGCCGCGCCGCTTCTGGCGACCGTCATCCTGGGGCAGCCGCATAGCGCGGGCGGCTGGCGCAACCTGTTCCTCGCCTCGGCTGGCTTTTCCTGCGTCAACCTGCTGCTGCTGTTCACCTTCAAGGATGTGCCCTCGGGCGCCTCCAAGACCGAGGGCGCGGTGCAGGTGCTGCTGCGGACGCTGCGCAACATCCTCGAGCCTCGGCTGCTCGTGTGGCTGGCCATCATGTCCTGTTTCTGGCTGATGATGTACCAGCTCTGGGACCTTCACCCGAACTTCATCGAGGACTGGATCGACAGCTCCATGGTCGCCGCCTATGCGCCGCTCGCCTCGTGGCGCGAGTACGGCGATCTCGGCCTGGTGCGCGTCCCTCAGCAGGTGCTGCTCAGCCTCAACGCAGGCCTGATCATCGTGCTCATGGTGCCCGTCTCCTGGTTGGTGCGCAAGATGCGCACCCTGAGCGCCATGCTCATCGGCATGAGCATCGCCACGGGCGGCATCCTGGTGGCGGGGCTGACGGGCAACGGCTGGATCCTGCTGCTCGGCATCGTCTTCTTCTCGCTCGGCGAGATGCTCACGGGCCCCAAGAAGAACGAGTACCTGGGGCTCATCGCGCCCGAGGGAAAAAAGGGCATGTACCTCGGCTACGTCAACATCCCGGTGGGCGTGGGCGTGGGCATCGGCTCGATGATCGCGGGCTACGTCTACGACCAGTACGGCGAGAAGGCGTCGCTGTCGCTGCAGTACCTGGGCGAGCATCAAGAGCTGGTGGCGCGGGCGGCCCAGTCGGCGGACTGGAGCGACGAGCTGCGCCGAATCCCCGAGCTCGCGGGAATCGAGCGCAGCGGGGCCCTCGATCTCGCCTGCAACGAGCTCGACCTCGAGCCCGAGCCCTGTGCGGCCGAGCTCGTCCAGACCTTCCGCCACGACCGCGGTCAGCTCGCCAACCTCGCCCTGCAGCACCTGGCGCTGCATCCCGAGCTGCGAGACAAGGCTGCGGCAGCGCTCGGGGCCCAAGCCCTGGACGAAGCCACCGTTGCCCGTCGGGTGGGCGAGCTGCCCGAGGCGCTGGACATTGGCCGCAACGAGGCCCTCGCTCGGCTCGTCGACCTCGCGGAGCGCGAGCGCCCGGATGCGCCCACCTCCCGCTCGGCCGCCGTGGACCAGCTCTGGAGCCGCTTCGGCCGCCAGCCGGAGACCCTGACCAACCTGGCCCTGGAGTACCTGGCTCAGGCCACGCCGCAGGTGCGCGACGCCGTGGCGCGGATGCGCTTCGACGATCCCGTGCGCGAGATCGCCGAGCGGGTGGGCATCGGCCGCACCAAGTCCTTTGCCGCGCTGAGCGCAGCCCGCGGCGCCAGCGCGGACGAGCTCGACGCCGAGCTGACGCACAAGCTCGGCGCCATCGCCCAGCCCGACCAGCGGCTCTACGTCTATCTCGTGCGGAAAAAGCACCTGCGCTTCAACGCGGTGGCGCGCCGCGACTGGCGCGAGGACCTGCCCCTGCTCGAGCGCCTGGTGGCCGCCGACGCCGATGCCGCCCGCGCCGCCCTCCAGGCCCTGGACAAGGACCGCCTGGATCTGACCGAGCTGGCCCGGGACCAGCAGGCCATCCAGGCCGCCCTCGACCAAAAGGACTGGACGCGGGCGCCCGACCAGGCCGCCAGGCTGCTGGGGCTCAACCCCTTCGAGGCGCGCGCCGCCGCGGCCGCCGAGCTCGCCAATGCCCGCTGGACAACCACCAAGCTTCTGTGGCGCGAGTACCATCCGCAGTACAAGGTGTGGATCCCCTTCGCCCTGGTCGGGCTCATCGCCACCTTCGCGCTCGGCATCTTCGGCGCCATGGCACGTCGCTGGAAGGACATGAACGCGTGAGGACGTGTAGACTGGGCCTCGATGCGTCCCTTGCTCTCGAGGCCGAGTCGGCGACCGTCGTACTGCGGCATGGCGCCGCTCGTTGTGTGGACCCTGCTGGGCGGGCTTTTCGGCTGCGCAGATGACGACGCAGCCCCACTGCCCGAGGTGGTGGCCATCGGCACGGACTACGTCCTAGAGCTCGACGACCGCCCCGGCTTGGCCCTGCTGCGCGGCGGCGAGACCCTGCTGCGCTTCGGCCCGGACGGCCTGCTCCTGGGCGTCGTGAGCGAGGTCGACGAGCAGACCAACTACGACCCCTATCGCATCCTGGTGCCCGACAGCGCGTACGCCGAGCCTGCTGGGCTCAGCTGGCTAGCGCCCACGGCCGCGCACTTCGCAGAGACCTCGACCGAGCACGCCGTGCTCGAGCTCAGCTACCCCGAGGGCCAGCGCGCCACACTCACGGCGCGGCAGACCGAGGCGGGACGCTTCGCGCTCGACTGGCAGCCGACG
>CAYTYV010000694.1:0-2667 GCA_964441055.1 uncultured Polyangiaceae bacterium
GATCGCCTCGATCTACGAGGGCACCAACGGCATCCAGGCCCTGGATCTTGTCGGTCGCAAGATGGGCATGAAAAATGGCGCCTACGTCTTCGGCCTCATGGGCATGCTCAACGACTGGGTCGAGGCCAACAAGGACCACGCGGTGCTCAAGGACCAGGTGGCCCAGGTGGCCGAGGCGCGCGACACCTGGAGCAAGATCAACGGCTTCTTCATGGAAGCGGCCATGAGCAAGAAGCTCATCATCCCGCTCGTAAACGCCACCCAGTACCTGTCGCTGACGGGCGACATGCTGCTCGGCTACCTGTTGGTGGACCAGGCCCGGGCGGCCTGGGACAAGCTCGGGCCGCTGTGCAAGGAAGCGGGCGTGGATCCCAGCGACAAGAAGGCCGTCTCCGAGCTGGGCAAGAAGCTTCCCGACGTGCGCTACCTCGATGCCAAGATCAAGACGGCGCGGTTTTTCTGCGCCTACGAGCTGCCGCAGGTGCAGTCCAAGGCCGCGGCCATTCAGAGCGGCGACCTGAGCGCCATGCACATCGTCTGGGAGGACGAGTAGGCCGCGACGCCGAGCAGCGCTTCGCGAGCGCGCTCGTGCCTGGTGGACGAGCACGCTCGCGCTGCTCGCGGCTAGCTCGCTTCTAGAGTCCCAGAGCTGACGGCACGCTTGGGTGCGCGCCGAAGGCCGCTCGTCCAGGGAGACCGCCTGTGAACATCGATTTGCTCAAACGCCTGTGTGAGACGCCCGGGGTGGCAGGACGGGAGGAGCGCGTGCGCGCGCTCGTGGCCGACGAGATCGAGGGTCTGTTCGACGAGGTGCAGACCAACGCGCTCGGATCGCTCATCTGCACCCGCCATCCGCGCCCGCCCAAGCCTGCTCGCGGCAAGGGGGCGCGGCAGCGCAGCGCGCGCGGCAAGGCGTCCAAGCCCACCCGCGTGATGCTGCTGTGTCACCTCGACGAGATCGGCTTCTACGTCTCGCACGTCGACGACAAGGGATTCGTCTGGCTCGATCCGGCTGGCGGCTTCGACCCCCGCAGCCTGTTCAGTCGGCGGGTGCGGGTGTGCACGGATCGGGGCGACCACCGCGGGGTGATGAACCCAGCGGGCCGCCCGCTGCACATCTCCAGCCCGAAGGAGCGCGCCAAGGTGCCCGAGCTCCGCGACTTCTACGTGGATCTGGGGCTTCGGGCCGATCGGGCCAAGCGCGCGGTCAAGGTCGGCGACTTCGTGGTCCTGGACGAGCCCTTCGTCGAGATGGGCGACAAGCTGGTGAGCAAGGCACTGGACAATCGGGTGGCCTGCTGGCTGGGCATCGAGGCGGTGCGCAAGCTCGATGCCGATCGCAAGGGGCACCGCTGCGAGGTGGTGGTCGCCTTTACCACCCAGGAGGAGGTCGGTCTGCGCGGCGCTCGCACCGCAGCCTTTGCGGTCCGGCCCGACATCGGCCTCGGCGTGGACGTCACCCTGGCGTGCGACACCCCAGGCGTGGCCGAGCGCGAGCGCGTCACCGAGCAGGGCAAGGGCTTTGCCCTGCACATCAAGGACTCCTCGTTCATCTCCGACCGCACGCTGGTCCAGCGGATCGAGGCCCTCGCCAAGCGCCGCAAGATCCCTTACCAGCGCTCGATCCTCGCACGAGGCGGCCAGGACGGCGCAGCCGCCCAGCAGGCTGCCGCGGGCGCCAGGGCTGTCGGCATCACCGTGGGTACGCGCTACATCCACACCGTGACCGAGATGCTCGACCGCCGCGATCTCAAAGCCGCCTACAACATCATCGCGGCCTACCTTGCCGACGTGCAGTAGCCGCGCGTCGGTCTACCCCTCACCGCGCGCTTTGGAGCGAGCCGCGGAAGTGCGCGTAGAGGCTCTCCCAGCTCTGCAGCAGGGAGGGGTCCTCGTCAAAGCGGTCCTGCCAGATCTCGTCCAGGGCGACCCGGCCGGTCTCGTCGGTCACGCCGTACTGCTGCAGCGTCGCTGCCGTCCGGTCCGGGAAGGCCGCGCAGCTCGCGCACAAGGCGGCGTACTTGGCCACCGAGACGTACACCGATGAAGGGTCGTCAGCGGCCAGCGCGGCAGGGGAGGCGCCGATCGGCGGCGTGGGCGCATCTTGGACGGGAGCGGCGGGCTGCCGTCGCGGCGGCGTAGGTGGCCCAGAGTGGCGCGAGGCCGGCTGCGGGTCTGCTGGAAGGCTCGGCTGCTGCGACGACGGGACCTGCGCGTTCGGCTCCGGGGTCGCGGCGGCGGAGGGGGAGGCTGCTTGCGGGTAGCCCGCAGCGGGTGACGAGCGGCGTTGCGGCACGAAGCGCTGCCCAGAGCCTGGCGAAGGCCCCGTTGGCGCGGGCGCGTAATGCGCGCCAGGGGCGGCGGGCGCGGCGGGCTGCGGAGCCGCGGTTGCGGCCTGCGGCGGCGCGGGCGTTGCGGCGGGCCCAGGCGCAGGCGCAGGCGGCGCGTAGCTCTCCCCCCACGGCCGTCCGCTGCCAGGCGCGGACGCTGGCCCGGTGGTTGCAAGCATCTCGGGCGGCTGAGCGGCTGGCTGAGCAGGGCGCGTCGGCTTGAGCATGGCGGGCGGCTGTGGCCCTGCAGCCGGATGGGGCGAAGCGGCGGCAGCGTGCGGCTGCGGCGCGGCCGCGGTCTCGGGCGGCGGGGGGGCGTAGGGGGCGGGCGCCGCCG
>CAYTYV010000695.1:0-2664 GCA_964441055.1 uncultured Polyangiaceae bacterium
AACGCGGGCGCCAGCGGCGGCGTGGGCGGTGCAGGTGGGTCGGGCGCTGACGGCGGCGCTGGGGGCGCTGGGAACGCAGGCGCCGATGGCGGCGCAGGTGGCCAGGCAGGTGGCGGCGGTCTCGGTGGCGCGGGTGGCGCGGGAGGCTCCGGTCAGATGGTTCCGAGCTGCGTAGGCCTGACGGACGCCTGCGGTGTCGGGGGCTATGAGAGCTGTTGCGAGAGCCGGGCGGTGACGGGCGGCAGCTATTTGCGGAGCTTTGACGGTATCGACTACGCCGACGACTCCTACCCGGCCACGGTGAGCGACTTCTACCTGGACCGCTTCGAGGTCACGGTGGGGCGCTTTCGCACCTTTGTGCAAAGCGAGGCTGGCACACGACAGAATCCGCCCTCGCCTGGCGATGGCGCACATCCGCTCATCGATGGAAGCGGCTGGAACCCCGAGTGGGACGAGCACCTGCCCGCCAACACGGCGGAGCTGAAGGTCGCTCTCAGCTGCTCGGCGGATTTCGCAACCTGGATCGACGTTGAGGGCGTGCACGAGACCCTGCCCATCAACTGCGTGAGCTGGTACGAGGCCTTTGCCTTCTGCGCCTGGGATGGGGGGCGACTGCCTACGGAGGCCGAGTGGAACTACGCGGCTGCGGGCGGCGACGAGCAGCGCTACTACCCGTGGTCGGCGGCGTATCCCCCTGGCTCGACGACCATCGGCCTAGATCATGCCGTGTGCAACTGTATGGGTGACGGCGACGACGACTGCTCCTTCAGCGATATCCTCAGCGCTGGATCGCGGTCGCCCATGGGCGACGGCCGTTGGGGCCAGGCCGATCTCGGTGGCAGCATGTGGGAGTGGAATCTCGATGGCTTCGGCGCGTATCCATTGCCATGCGATGATTGTGCCAAGCTCGATGTTTCCCCTGGTCGGGCCTTTCGGGGCGGGGGATTTAGCAGCGACATCGTCTCCCTGCGCGCTGCACAGCGCAACTACGCCCACCCGTCGGATCGCTATGACGGCATCGGGATCCGCTGCGCCAGGAGTGCGCCGTAGAGGGCGGCGGAGAGGATCGGACGAGCTCGATAGCCAAGACCTGGCGCGCATTGGCGGATCTAACGGGATTGGACGAGCTCGATAGCCAAGACCTAGAGCGCATTGGCGGATCCAACAGGATTGGACGAGTTTGATGCCCAAGACCTAGAGCGCATTGTTGGCTCTGGCGAGTTGCGAAAGCGCGTGCTGGCGCGAGGCGATGTGGCCGAGAGCTTTTTGTTAACCACACACATACCCCCGGAAACGAGAGGTGTTCCATGTCGACTAGAGCTTTACGGTACTCTTGGCACGGCCTGCTAGCGGCCTTGGCGATCGGCGTCGCGCTCCTTGGCTGCGGCGACGACTTCAATCCGACATCGAGCCCGGCCGATTCTGGCGGCTCGGGCGGCGATAGCGCGGGCGGCTCGGGCGGCGGCGGTGGAAGTAGCGGTGGCGCGGGCGGTGCTGGCAACAGCGGCAACAGCGGCGGCTCGGGTGGCCAGGCAGGTAGCGGAGGTCTCGGCGGAGCAGCTGGCGCGGGCGGCTCCACTCCGACGCCGCCGAGCTGCGTGGGTCTGGCCGACGACTGCGGCCCTGGCAGCTACGAGGACTGCTGCGACAGCCGCCTGGTCACGGGCGGCAGCTTCCTCCGGAGCTACGACGGCATCGACTACACTGACGACTCCTACCCGGCCACGGTGAGCGACTTTTACCTGGATCGCTTCGAGGTCACGGTGGGGCGCTTTCGCGCATTTGTGCAGAACGGGGCAGGCACTCAGCAGAACCCGCCCGCGCCTGGCGCTGGCGCGCACCCGCTCATCGATGGCAGCGGCTGGAACCCCGCGTGGAACGCGGAGCTGCCCGCCAATACGGCAGAGCTGAAGGGCGCCGTGGCCTGCGTATCTTCGCGCGAAACTTGGACCGACGCGCCCGGCTCGAACGAGGCCCTGCCCATCAACTGCGTGAGCTGGTACGAGGCCTTTGCCTTCTGTGCCTGGGACGGCGGTCGATTGCCCACCGAGGCCGAGTGGAACTACGCGGCTGCGGGCGGTGACGAGCAGCGCTACTACCCGTGGTCGGCCGCGTATCCTCCTGGCTCCGCGGACATCGATCCCAGCTACGCGGTGTACCATTGCACGGGAGACGGTTCGCCGTCCTACGAGTGCGAGTTCACGGACATCCTCTCGGTGGGCTCGCGCTCGCCTACGGGTGACGGCCGCTGGGACCAGGCCGACCTCGCTGGCAGCATGTGGGAGTGGAATCTAGATTGGTATGCAAGCCCGTATTCGATCGTGCCATGCAATGATTGCGCCGATCTTGGGAGTGCCTCGAGCCGCGTGCTACGCGGCGGGGGCTGGTATCCGAGCGCCGCGTACCTACGCGTCGCGCGACGCGAGGACAGCGTTGTCGAGCCGACATACCGCGATCACTTCGTTGGGATCCGCTGCGCGAGGACTCCATAACCGGATCCAGTGCGCGTGAGTGGGGAAGCTGCCGAATCCTTGCGCGCCTCACGAGCGCACCGCTCGTCAGCGGAACCTGCCGATTCCTACTCTTCGGCCGCTCGGTACGGCGCCTCGGCTATCTCGCTTGCGTGGCGCAGTAGCTCGCGCATGCCTGGCCACATCTCGGTGT
>CAYTYV010000696.1:0-2651 GCA_964441055.1 uncultured Polyangiaceae bacterium
GCGATGGACTCCGACGACGACGTTTTTGCCTATGACGTGGAGGCCGTTGCGGTTATGGTATTGCCGTTGGATACCGACGGCGACTACCCTCCCGACTACCGCGATCTGGACTCGGACAACGACGATCTGTCCGATGCCGAGGAGATCGATCCCCTGGTGGACACCGACCCGCTCGATCCGGACACCGACGGCGACAACATCGGCGACGGCGACGACGGCGTGGACGACGCGGACAACGATCTGACCATCAATGCGCTGGATACCGACAGCGACGGCGACGGCTACGGCGATGCCGACGAGGCGGGCGACGTCGACTGGATGACCCTGCCCATCGACACCGACTTCGACGGCATCGCCGACTTCCTCGACCTGGACTCGGATCAGGACGGCCTGCCCGACGAGAACGAGCTCTACTGCGCCAGCCTCGGTCGCGACTCGCGCATCTTCGGCGGCGATACCGACGAGGACGGCTACACCGATCTGGCCGAGTGGGTGGCCGATCCGAACACGCCCTCGCCCAATCTCACCAGCGCGGCCGTGTGCGACGATACCGTGGGCGTGCTCGACTTCGGCTACGAGTTCTACTTCGTGCTGCCCCACGACGACCCCGAGCAGGACGACATCCTGCGCTTCGATCCCACGGTCAAGGCGGCCGACGTGTTCTTCAACGTCGACACCACGGGCTCGATGGGCGGCGAGATCTCCAACCTGCAGCAGGGCCTGGCGCAGATCATCTCCGACACGCAGGCGCGCGTCTCGAGCGCGGCCTTTGGCGTGGGCCAGTTCGAGGACTTCCCCGTGGCGCCCTTTGGCTGCGGCAACTGCTGGCCCTACTCCCCGCCCACCGACTCGCCGTTCACGCGGCTCGCTGGCGTCAACACCAACCCCGCCGTGGCCACTGCGGCCGTGGGTCAGCTCGTGGCCAGCGCGGCTTCGGGCAACGACTTTCCCGAGTCGGGCTACGAGGCGCTCTACCAGGTGGCCAACGGCGGCGGGGTGTTCGGCGCGGGCGGCAACTTCGGTCCGTTCACCACCTCCGGCCGCATCGGCGGGGCCTGGTTCCGACCGGGCGCGCTACCCATGGTGGTGCACGTCACCGATGCGCTAAGCCACGACGCCAGCATCCCGTCGTGCATCGACGGCAACTGCTGGACCTCGGACTACCCCTCTAGCTACAACGACCACAGCCGCAGCCAGGCCTTGGCCGCCGTGCAGGCCGTCGGCGCGCGCGTGATCACGGTCCAGAGCTGGTACGGCTATCCGTACCAGAACTTCGATACCGCCATCACGGGCCAGATGCAGGAGATCTCGCAGAGCTCGTCGGCAGTGGTTCCCGTGTGCGCCTTCAAGACTGGGGCGACCACCTGGCGCTGCGGAGCCAACACCTGCTGCGACGGCACCATCGCCTCGGGCACGGACTGCATCCTGCGCTACACCATCTCGACCAGCGGCTCCGGCTTGAGCGAAGCGGCCACCGATGGGATCGACGCCATCGTCAAGTACTCGACCTTCGACGTGTACAACGACAAGCGCGACGACGGCGATCCGGGCACGCCCGATACCAGCCTGTTCTTGACCCGCATCGTGGCCAACACGCCCGACGACAGCTTCAAGCCGCCAGACGAGCCCGAGCGAAGCTGCTGGCCCATCCCCACGCCCGGACCGGTCGGCGGGTCCGCGTGGAACGACGGCTTCTACGAGTTCGCCACGGGCACCAGCCACACCTTGCAGGAGGGAGCCAAGCTCTACTTCACCGTGTTCGCGCAGAACACCACCGTTCCGGAAACGGACGTGCCTCAGAGCTTCCTGGCGTACATCGACATCATCGACGACACCACCTCGGCGCTGCTCGACACGCAGGAGGTGCTGATCATCGTGCCCGCAGCTCCTGGCGGCGCTGGCGAGACCTGAGCGGGCGTTTCGCAGCCGTCGCGAGCGACCCGCAGCGCGGCAAAAAAACGAGATTGTGCTGACCGCGGCCGGGCGCACTGGGTATGCTCGGACGGGTGGTTGTCCGCAGCCGAGCGGGCCGCCGAAGGGGAGAGAGCACGATGAACAAGGCAGCGTCGACGAAGCACCTCTGGGCCCTGCTGTGGGTATTGGTCGCTCTGGCGTGTTGGGCGGCCGGCTGTGATGACGACGAACAGGCGGTTGCGCCTGGGACGACCACCAGCGAGGGTGGCTCGTCCGCGGGCGGGGGCGGCTCCGCGGCGGGCACGGGCGGTCAGGGCGGCAGCGAGAAAAAGGCCGACGGCGAGGCCTGCGTGGCGGGCGAGGAGTGCCTGAGCGGGCACTGCGTGGACGATGTCTGCTGCGGCAGCGCGTGCGACGCCGTGTGCCAGGCGTGCAACCTCGCGGGCAGCGAAGGCAGCTGCGCCAACGTGGCCTCGGGCGCCGACCCGGACGACGACTGCGCTGGCGGCGTTTGCGACGGTGCGGGTCACTGCGCCACTGGCGGGCACGAGTGGGGTCATCTGTTCGGCGACTCGCAGAGCCAGCTCGGCGCGGCCGTGGCCGTCGATGGACAGGGCAACGCCGTCATCGCTGGATTCTTCCGCGGCGCCATGGACCTCGGCGGCGGAGTCGGTGGCGCGGGCGGCGCTGCGGGCGCGGGCGGCGCAGCTGGCGCGGGCGGCGCTGCGGGCGCGGGC
>CAYTYV010000697.1:0-2611 GCA_964441055.1 uncultured Polyangiaceae bacterium
GTGCGGCTCACAACGCTGTCGAACAAGCCCAATCCGTTCAACCCTTCGACGACGAGGGAGTAGGAAGATCGAAAGGGTAGAGAGGAGAAGGGAGGGGAAGGCAGAGAGGTAGCGAGAAGGGATGAGCAGGCTGAGCGTGTGGGTCCGGAAGCACCTATATCCTACCTGCTACTACATTAACCTACCATTTTGAGCCATTTCGAAGCCGCCTCGGCCGGCGGAGAACCCGGGAGCCGGGGCCTCGCGGACGCCGGCGCGCACCGGTCCCATCGCCGTGACGCAGGGCAGCCGGCAACGGCGAGCAGCGCCCACGGTGGGCGCTCAGCTTAGCAGCGGGCTGGCCGCGGTGGGCGCCGTGGGGCAGGCGGCACGGTGGGCTGCTGTGGCGGCAGCGGCCTTGGTGGCCAGGTGTTCGAGGATGCGCTCCAGCGCCCTGCGGTCGGTGATCTCGGCGACGGGGCACATGGGCGAGCCACACACCGGGCAGTGGTGGAGGTCGATGGAAAACGTTCTTCTGAGCAATTGTCGCCACTCAAGGCGCGGACTCGTGGCCAACAGCTCGCCGCCGAGCAGGCGCTCTAGATGGCGCACCGTGATGACGTTGAACGGCGTGAGCAGCTCGACCTCGACCGCAAGTGTGCTTGGCCACGCTTTGGCATGGGCCGCGGGGGTCGCGGCTGGCTGCGGCTCCGTGGGCGCGGCGGCATCGTCGGAAGAGCTCGGGCGCGGGGGAGTCAGCGGGCGCGGCGATGGCGCGCTCTCGCGTGAGGCATGACCGGCTGCTGGTGGGCTCTCCTCGGAGCCGTGGTGGCAGCCCGTGCCTTGCTGAGCGTCGGCTGCGCTGGGAAGCCGAGGAACGACTTCGGCACGCCACGAAGAATGGGACGACAGTACGCCGAAATATCTCACCAGCGGGTGCCGAGGTGGGGGCACCAACGCGCAAAGCCTTGCCATGAGCTCGAGCGGCGTCATCACGCGGTGCGTGGCGCCGCGCCGCGGGTAGCGGAGCTGGTAGGCGATGCGGCCGTCGTCCAGCACGCTCAGCCGACCGAGTGCGAAAGGCGGCCGAGCGCAGTATCTCGCCAAGCGCTCGCGGGCTACGTCGTTGTCGGCGGAAATGTACACGCCGGCGTGGAGGTTGAAGCCGTCGAGCTCGGCGGTGTAGCGGCCCCGGCGCTTGGGCTCGGGCGGGCCGCCGAAGGGGGCCGCCTCCTCGCCCTCGTCGCCGAGCCGAGCGAAGCTGCTGCCGGTCAGCGCGAGCTGGGCACAGGCCTCCAGCGCCGAGGGCTCGGGGGTCTCGTTGGAGCGGTCCTCGATGTCGCGCTGGTCGAGGTACCCGTGTCGGCGTAGCCAGCGGACGGCGCGGTCGCGGACTCGGGTGACGATGCGATCGAGCTGGGCAGGGCTTGGCGGCGTGGCCTCCACGAAGCGCAGCTTGGCGTCGTCACCTCGGCGGAAGACGCCATCCAGGACCATCACGTGCCAATGGGGGTTGGCGTTGAGGCTGTCGCCCGCTCGGTGGAGGAAGGAGACGGCCCCGGCTTGTGCTTCGGGCAGGCCCGAGCCGGCGACGAGCTCGCCGACGATGGCCTCGACGAACAGCCGGCCGAGAGCGGTCACCACTTCGGGGCGAGCCAGCGCCAAGGGCCGGAGCTCGAACGGCAGCGACAAAACCCACTGCCGGATGGGCACGTTGGGCAGGACTCGGTCCACCAAGAACGCAGCGGAGTTGGACATCCGCCTTCCGGCGCAGCTCGGGCAGATGCCGCGGGAGCCGCAACTGAACGGCACGAAGATGTCCAGGCCGCAGGCCTCGCACCGGCAGCGGAGCACACCCTCTTCGAAGCGTCCGCACTCGAGATAGCCGCGAAGCTCGGCGACCACGTAGTCGGGAAGGGGGCGCTGGTAGTGGTCGGCAGCGTACTGGATGAGCTCGCTCAGGTGCTCTTCGACGATGCGGTAGAGAACGGTTTCGTGGGGTCGGCGCGGCTCATAGGAGTTGCGCGCTGCAGAAGAGCGCGGATCGGCACTGCCCGCGGCTGCCGCGAAGGGCGCAGTGGGCGGGCCGTCCGTGCCGCTTGGCGAGCGGGCTGCGTCGAGCATGCCGGCTCGCAACGGGCAGCAGAGTTCGTGCCAGCGGCGGCGATACGCGATTTTGCGAGCTTGGCCTGCAGCTTGGTTGGCGGAGGGCGGCGGCGAGGGTGGCGGCCGCCAGGCAAGTGCGTCACGGGCGCGCGCCGTCAAACGACGAGCTGCTGTGGTCCGATGGCGAGCCCACGCACATCGAGCCCGTACAACTCATGCCGCAGTAGGACATATAGAACCTGTTGCAGGACATGTAGGCGCCCAGGAGGTAGAGCTAGCGCCGGTGCTCATGATTGATTGCATATTTTTAACAATATCGACACGTTGTGCCACCGTCACGTCAGCGCCCCCTTGAGCCGTGAGCGGCGGAACCGAGATGGGGCATTGCGAAGGCCGGTCGACTCTTCCCAGTGCGAGTTGGCGGGTGGCCGGGGCGGTGCCGAGGCACTGTGCAGGGGGCCCTCGTTGCTCCTTGCCCGCCGTGGCGCCGACAGCCGACGGCGTGTATGGTCGGCGCCATGGCCAA
>CAYTYV010000698.1:0-2595 GCA_964441055.1 uncultured Polyangiaceae bacterium
CCGTTGCGGATGACCCGAACGCGATGGTTGCCGCGATCGGCCACATAGACCGCGCCGTCATCAGCCACGTTCACGTCGCAGGGAAGGCTGAAGTGCGCCTGGTCGGCCGGCCCGTCCGCGAAGCCCTCGCCGCGCGCTCCGGCAAGAGTACGGACCCGGCCGTCCCGGACGACTTGGATGCGGTGTTTGCCCTGGTCGGCCACGTAGACCGCGCCGTCCCGCCCCACCGAAAGCCCGGCCGGTGAGAGGAAGGGCGCATCGACGATGTTGTTCACCAGGGCGGCGGATGCGGATGGCGACCCCGAGCTGGCGCCGTCCGCCGAGCTTGCTGGCGCGGTGGCCTGCGGAGACGGCGCCGGTTTCGCGACCAGGTACGCCACCACCCCGGCCGCACCGACGAGCAACAGCACGGCGAGTGGCCATCGCCCCCGGCCGCGCGCTCGGTCGCGCTCCGCCGGCGGGGTGCGAGGCTCAGGCGCATGCTCGTCCGATGCCGGCGCGGTGCTCGCAGCCCGGGCGGCGGTGATGTCGTGGGCGGGCGCCGACGACGCGGCGGGCTCGAGCGATTCGCAATGTGCCAGCGCGGCGGACATGGCCGCGGCGCTCGGGAATCGCTCCTCGACCGAGGGCGCAAGCGCCCGCTCGAGCACGCGAGCGAGCCCGGCCGACGCCTCCTGATGAAGGGCGCCGAGCGGAAGCAGCTCGAATTTGCCAGCAGCGAGGTCGCGGTAGGCCTGGACCATCGTCCGGGGCTCCCGGCCGATACCGCGGGGCAGCAGGTCGTCGTAGGGCGTGCGGCCGGTCAGCATGAGGAACAGCAGCGCACCCACGGCGTAGATGTCGGACCGAGGATCGTTGCTCTCGGGATCGAGGATCTGTTCGGGCGCTGCGTAACCGGGGGTTCCGCCCCAGGCCATCTGCGTGCCCTTGTGGCCCGCGAGCCGCGCCATGCCGAAGTCGATCAACACAGGCTGAGGCTCTCCATCGCGCTCTCGGACCAGGATGTTCGAAGGAGCGATGTCCCGATGGGCGATGCCGTGCTCGTGCGCGTGGGCGAGCGCCGCGAGCAGCCGGCGGACGAAGCGAACGGTGGCGGCGAGCTGGACAGGGGCCCTCGGGGTGGGGCGAAGCTCGTCCAGCAGCGCGCCGAACTCCCTGCCTTCGACGAGCTCCTGCACGAAGTAGAGCTGGCCGCGGTCGCGGCCGGCGGCGTAGATGCGCGCGATGCCGGGATGGTCCAGCGCCGCCATGGCCTTGCACTCGGTCAGAAAACGCGCGCTCTGCTCGGAGTCCTCGGCGAGCGGGCCGTGCATGAGCTTGACCGCCACCACACGGTCCAGGATCTCGTCGACCGCCTCGTAGACCGTGCCCATGCCGCCCTGACCTCGACGGCGCACGATGCGGTACTGCTCGCCGGCGCGCAGCAGCGAGCCGCAGGCAGGACAGGCCACGGCGTCATCGTCCACCTCGGCGCCGCACTGTGTCGACCAGCAACGCAAAGTGGCACATCATACCAAACGGCGTGCTCAAGGCGTGAGCTTCACCACGAACACGTCATCGTCGTTGTGGCCGGTCAGGGGCTGGCTCCCGGCGCCACCGCAACCCCCGCCGCCGGCACAGCCGAAGTCCAGGGTTCCCTGGAAGTCACCGGCCACGAAGATGTCGCTTCCGTCAAAGGCCACGGCCTTGCCCTGCTGAGGCTCATGATCGCCGAAGCTGTGGCTCCAGACGTGCTGCCCGCTGGAATCGAACCTGGCGACGAACAGGTCGGCATCTCCGCTCGACTGCAGCTCGCCCCCACCGAAGTCGATGGTGCTCCCAAAGTGGCCGGTGAGCAGCACGTGGCCCGAGGCTGCGGCCGCAACGCCGCTGCCCTGGTCGTCGCCTAGACCGCCGTACGAGTCGCTGAACAGGTGGCTTCCGTCTGCAGCATCGAAGCATGCCAAGAAGACGTCTTTCTCGCCTTCGCTGCGAAGCGTGTCGCCGCCGAAGTCGATGCTGCCCTGGAAAGCACCGGTGACCCAGATGCGATCTTGATCGTTGGTGGCAACGCTGGCGGCGCTGTCGTCCTCCGTGTCGCCGAACGACTTGCTCCACTGGTGGATGCCGTTCGAGGCGAACCGGGCCAGGAAGATGTCGTCGCCGCCGACATTGGTCAGCGTGTCCCCGCCGAAGTCGATGGCGTACGGCTTGGGCCCACTGAACGCGCCTACGAGGCTGACCCGGCCGTCGGAGTCCACGGCGATGGCCGTGGCCCCCTCCGAACCTGCCTCGCCGAACCCATGGGCCCATTGCGGATCGCCGTCCGTATCGAGCTTGGCCACGAACACGTCCGTGCCTCCGTTGCCAGGTAGGGTCGAGCCGATGAGCAGATCGCCCTGGAAATCCCCCGCCACGTAGATGTTGTCCGCCGGGTCGATCGCCACGCGGCGAGCGATGTCGGGTTGCGCGCCACCGTGGCCGCCGGTCCCGCCCGCACCGGTATCGTAGTCGTGGAAGCCCCTGGCCCATTGCGGCTGGAGGGACGAGTCGAACTTTGCGACAAAGACGTCGGCTTGCGGGCCTGCGCTGTGGAGGGTCGGCCAGGCGATATTC
>CAYTYV010000699.1:0-2560 GCA_964441055.1 uncultured Polyangiaceae bacterium
CGGACTTCAAGCTGCCGGCCACGGTGTACCTGGTGCTGCGCTACGTCGAGGAGCTCAACCTGGTGGAGGTGGCCCAAGCCTGCGGCGTCTCGCTGGCGACAACCAAGCGGCGCATCGCGCGAGCTCGCCAGCGCCTCGTGCGCGCTGCGGGCCGCGATGAGGTGTTGCGCGCCTGGTTGAAAGAGGAGGACCGATGAGCGACGAGCATCGCCGCGCGCTAGCTCTCGGTCGCATCATCGCCGAAGGCACGGACCGCCTGGCCGATCCGGCGGCACTGCCCAAGGTGCGCGCGCGGGTACTTCAAAGCGCGCCGCCGCCAGCTCGCCGACGGGCGCCTGTGGTAGCCGCAGCGGTCATCGTCGCTGCCGTAGTGCTGTTTGCCGTGCACTGGCTGAGGCAACAACCGGAGTCGGCGCTGACCTTCGAGGTGGGCGAGCCGCCACGTGTGGGGGCCATCGGCGAGTGGCTGGCGCCCTCTGCCGGTCAAGAGCTGACCGTGCAGTTCTCGGAAGGCACGCGGCTCACCCTTGCCGACGGCGCTCGCCTGCGGGTAACGCGCACGAGCGAGCGAGGCGCGAATGTGCTGCTTGAAAAGGGCTCCGTCCATGCGCGGGTGATGACGGCAGCCGCCGATCCTCGGTGGAGCTGCGCGGCAGGGCCCTTCGTCATCGAGGTGACCGGCACCGCGTTCAAAGCGAGCTGGGATCCGGTGGCCGAGCAGCTCGAGCTGGTGGTGCAGGAGGGCAGCGTGATGGTTCGTGGCCCCGTGGTGGAGGAGCAAGTGCTGCGCGGCGGCCAGCGCTTGCGGGTCTCCGTGGCCGACGCGAGGGCGGAGCTGCGGGCGGGCGAAGCCGCGCCTTCGGCCTCGGCGGCCCCCTCGGTGCTGCCGTCCGCCGAGCCCGTGGCCGAGCAGGCCGAAGGCGGCTCCAGCCCTACGGGCACGTCCACCGCAAGCGAGGCAGTAGCCGACCAGCACGGCACCTCCTTGTCGTGGCAGCGCCTTGCGTCCGAGGGGCGCCACGCGGACGCCATGCAGGCGCTCGACGATGCGGCATTCGGCCAAGCCCTGGGCAGCGCCTCGGCCGGGACGCTCCGCACTCTGGCGGACTCGGCGCGGTTCGGCGGCCGACCGGATCGGGCGCGCCAGGCGCTGCTGGCGCTTCGTGGCCGTCATGGTGCACGCGGAGAGACCGCCTTTCTGCTCGGCAAGGTCGCGGCCGACCAGCTAGGCGCGTCCGGCGAGGCAGCCCGCTGGTTCCAGACCTACCTCCATGAGGCCCCCAATGGCCCCCTGGCCGAGCAGGCGATGGGCCGGCTGCTCGAGCTGCACCGCCATGGAGATCCCGCGCTCGCCGCACAGCTGGCTGAGCGCTACCTGAGCCAGTATCCTCATGGTAGCTACGCGCCGCTGGCGCGCCGGCTAGCCGCCCCATGACCCCCCGCCAGCGCATGGGGCCCAGGCAGGGCTGCATCGCGATGGCCTTGCTTGGCGCCCTCGCCACCCCCACCGCGGCGGCCGCCCAACCGCAACCCGTCAAAGTGGTGTTGGTCGGTGCGGCAGACGACCCCACGGTGGTGCGGGTACGCCACGAGCTCGGCTTGCTCGGCTTCCGGGTGGACGTGCTTGCAAACGGCGCTTCTGCGGAACCCGCCGCGCTGGCTCGCAGCCACGGTGCCAACGCGGTAGCCGTGTTCGAATCCTGGCCGCCGGAGGTCGTCATCTGGGTTCAAGCTGCCCCCGGTAACGAGCCGGCCGAACCGAGCACCATCCGCGTGACCGACTCGCTGGGACCTGATGCGCAGCCCGACCTGCTCGCGCTGCGGGCCGTAGAGTCGCTGCGCGGAAGCTTGCTTCCGCTGCCCCCGCTGCCGCGCGAGCCGAGCCCCCCGCCTGGCTCCAAGGCGACACCCACGGCCGACACCCCTTCCGGCGCAACCGCAGCGGGGGAGCCCGACGCCGCTCGCGGGCCGTCCGGCGCCAGCGCACAGCGCGGACGCGACCAGGCCGGCCGTGGCGCGGTCGCGGCACCGAAGGCACGTCCCGCAGCGATCGCCCTGAGCCCCACCGTGACGTTGAGCCCGGGCGGCATTCCGGCAATGTTCCAGCTGCGGCTCGGTGGCAGCTACCGAATCGTTGGCCCGCTTGGGTTGCAGGCGCATGCGCTGGTGCCCACGGCACCCGCCACCATCGGCGAACCCGAGGGCGAGGTCGGCGTGCGGCTCCTCGGCTTCGGCGCCGGGCTCTCGCTCGACGTGTTGGCGCCCCCCGCCGATTGGACGCTGGCCGCATCCGTGGGCATGGGAGCGGCGGGGCTGCTCTATGACGCCCAGCCCGCAGGGTTCGAGGGTTCGAGCGGCAGTAGCTGGGCCAGCAACCCCTACCTGGGGCTCAACGGGTCCTACCGTCTGATCGAGATGCTGGCGCTGCGAGCCGATGGCCAGGCCGGCCTGCTGCTGCCAACCAGCGTGGTGCGCGTGGCCCAACGGGAGGTGGCCTCGTTCGGGCTGCCAGTGCTCGCCTTTTCTCTGGGCGTGGAGCTCCGACCATGAGTCGCGCGGT
>CAYTYV010000700.1:0-2549 GCA_964441055.1 uncultured Polyangiaceae bacterium
AGGCTGGCTTGCTCGTTGCGGTGGCATGCAACGACGACGACACCGACACCGATGACGATGACGACGACGGCTCGGCCACGGGCACGGGCACGGGCACGGGCACGGGCTCGCCCTCGGGCAGCAGCACGGGCACGGGCACGGGCACGGGTACGGGCTCTGCCAGCGGCTCTCCCACGGGCTCGGTGACGGTCGACTGCGAAGCGGACTACGAGCCGGACTCCTGCGAGCTGGTGTGCTGCCAGCTCTGGGTGTGCATCGAGACCCACCCCGACGAGTGCCCCGGGATGACGGGATTCACGCTCCAGGAGTTCTTCGACGGAGTTCCGCCTCAGGACGGCTGCCTACAGCTTTGCGCGGACAACCCCGAGGCAAAGGAAGTCATGAACCCCGACAACTGCGTGGGTACGCTCCAGATTATCAAGCTGGCCAGCCCCGAGTTCGCGGCGGCTTGCGCGGACGAGTAGCACCCCTTGCCCGTCGCGAAGCGGCGGGCGCGCAGCGCGGAAACTGGACTTCCGGCAGCTCCGGCTGGCCTGCGCATCGCGGGCCGGCCGCGGCCCTAGGTCGGCGGCACGTTAGGCTCGGTGTACTTCTGCAGGTCGCCGCCGCCGATTTCGTAGAGCATGGCGGGAGGCTGCCCTGGATCGGTGCCGCTGGTGATCCAGAAGTGGTTGTACGCGCCGAAGCCCATCCCCTCGACGTGGCCGCCCGTGCCCACGTACTCGAACAGGTTGACCTGCACCCAGCCGCCGCCGCGCTCTCGCTTGTACTGGCCTAGATAGTCCGAGGTCATGTCCGAGACGTAGACGTAGGAGGTCTGGGTGTTGGGGTCGACCACGACCTCCATGCCGTCCATGTGGCCTCCGGCCAGGTTCGGGTAGAGGAACTCGGCCACCCAGGCGTTGCTGGGCGCGTGGTAGGAGTAGACCTTGCGCGCCGCCTCGCTGGAGGCGTACCAGGTATCGGTGAGCTCGTCGTAGCCTAGCTGGGCGAGCTCGACGGCGGGCGTGGGCGAGTCGATGTAGGCCGTGGTCACGCCCGTGCCGAAGACGTACTCGTAGAGGTTGCCCGGGTTGGACGGCGCATCGAGCAGGAAGACGCGGTCGGCCGTGGCGTAGACCTCGGCGTGGTGGACCATGCCGAGGTGGGGCACGTTGTAGGTGGTCACCAGCGTCAGCACGCGCTCCTCGATGGGCCCGGGCGCGTCCGGGTTGTCGGGATGCTGGTTGGGCTCCACCGTGCCGTCCTGGTCCGAGTCCAGGATCTCCACCATGTACACATCCAGGTACTGCCCATCCACGTACCAGTTGCCGCGGTTGACGTAGATGTAGTTGCCGTAGGAGTCCACGTCGCAGCCGCCCAGAAAGGCGCTCGAGCCCTGCACGAAGGTGGCGTACTGAAAGTACTGCCCGGTGGGGCTGCTCGACCCGTTGCCAATGGGCTGCATGCTCTCGCAGATGCCGAGGGTGGAGTTGCAGCGCTGGTTGGACATCGGATTGCAGGTGGCGATCGTCTCCCATGTGGGCGGTGAGCCGGGGTTGCAGGATCGGACCGAGTTGCCGAAGCACGAGTACTGCCCGTCAATGCACAGCACGCAGCCAGTGCCGGGAACGCAGACCTCGATGCCGCAGTCCTCTTCGGCCTCGGGCTGGCCCTCTGCATCGCAGGTGATGGCCACGTTGGAGTCGCAGATGAGCTCGCCCTCGTGACCCATGCAGGGGTTGGGACCGGGATTGAACCCGGAGTCGTCGCCGCTGTCGGGCGGCCCGCCATCCGGGGTCCCGCCGCCGTCGGAGGACGTGGTCCCCGTGGGCGTGAGGCTCGAGCCCTCATCGCCGCCACAGGCCTGCAAGGCCGCTCCCGCCGCCAGGGCCGTGCCCGCCGCCCAAAGCGCGAGGGGGCCCACCCGGATGAGTTTCGTTCGTCTTTTCGGCATTGCGCTTCGGTGGTCCATGGGGCCCCTCGTCGTAGCGATGGCATGCGGTCTAGGTCGGCATTAATTATATCATGCCGCGACGAGCCAGGCCTGCCAAAGGCCGACAAGGGGCCGCCGCCTCGACGTCGCTTGTTCTTGAGCGAAGCGGGCCGCCCGCGTAGCCTAGCCTCATGATTTGGCGGAAGCTGTGGTGGCCGGGCGTCGGTGTGCTCGCACTCCTACCCTTTGCCTGCGACGACGAGCCGGCCGAGCCTGTGTGCACGCCAGGACAGGCCATCGTCTGCGCTTGCCGCGGCGGCACCCAAGGCGTTCAGACCTGCTTGTCGGACGGCTCGGGCTACGGGCCCTGCGAGGGCTGCACGGCCGACGGGGGCTCGGGCGGAACCGGGGGCGCGGGGGGGAGTGCCGCAGGAGGCAGCGACGGCGGGGGCGGCAGCGCGCAGGGTGGCACCGCGGGCAGCGGCGGCGCGGCGGGTGCGGGCGGTGTAGCTGGCGGTGCGGGCGGCGTAGGCGGCGCGGGCGGCGCGGCAGGCAGCGCAGCAGGCGGCGGGTCTGTGCCGTTTGAGTGCATCGACCTCGAGACGGTATCGCCCACCATCGATTTTCCGGCCTG
>CAYTYV010000701.1:0-2545 GCA_964441055.1 uncultured Polyangiaceae bacterium
TCCCCGCTCGGAAGCTCGTGGCGCATCAGATCCTGGGCCTGCCGCAGCTTGTCGTGGAGCGATTGGCCAGCGGTGAGCTGCACTTTGAATCGGCCGGGAGCAAGCGGCTTGACCACGGCTCGCCGACGCTTGCGCGACCTAGCTCGCTCCGGAGAGAGCGATTCGGCGCTAGCGGTGGCATGAGCCGGGCTCTGAGCCGCAGGAGCGCTAGTCGAGCTCGGAGCCGCAGTCGGCGCCGCGGCGAGAGCCGCCACTGGCGGTTCCTTTGAAGGTGCCTCTGCAGGACGCGGCTCCGCGGCGCCGTGGCGAGCCTCGCCCGGCCCCGTTGGCGAGTCCGCGACCTCGGCTGCAGCTCCGCAGGTTGCTCGGCTCTCTCGGTAGAAGTCCCGCGCGGCCGCGGCTTCGGCTCGGGCAGCCTGCGGAGCTGCGAGGGCACGTCGGGCCGAGGGAAGCGCTCGGCTACCAGCAGCTCCACCTCGCGCTTGGTTCTGTGGACGGCCGCCTGGAGAAGCGGCCGATGGTTGCTCGAGTTGAGGTAGGGCGAGAGCAAGCAGATAGCCGTCAGATGCAACTTCCCCTCGGCCACTAGCTCGAGCAGCAAGGGGAACTGCCGACCCAGCCGCGCGGCGCGGATGTGTCGGTAGGCCGCGGCATCGGAAAGGTGCAGCCGCGCGGTGCAGTAGCCGTGCATGGACGAGCAGGCCTCGGCCAAGTACAGCTTGCGGCGATCGACCTCGCCCAGGTGGACCAGCAGCTCGGCGGTCAAGCGCCCGCGCCTCGAGACGAGCCGCTCGAGCCGACCGAGAAGCTCGGGGTCGCCGAGCCGAGAAAGCGCCTGCCCGAGCGCGGTGATTGAGCTCGCCCGAGCGCCCTTGAGAGCGACAGGGTCGTCCGATTGCTCAAGGTCATGGGGGTCGTGTCGGTCCAAAGCGGTTCGGTCGTTCATGCGGTCGTTCATGGGGTGTCCTCCGTGGCTGCGGTCTGCTCGACGCGGGCTCCTGCGGGCCATGGCGGTTCCGTGGTCGGACCTGGACCCGAGGACTTCTGCATCGGGCGCCGAAAGACAATGCCTCTATAAATAGGGGCACCAATCTCAAACCCGCTGAGCGCCTGCTGTAGGCCCAATCGCGCCCTCGGATAGCTTCGAAGTAGTTTCCAACGACGCGCGGGCCCTGAGCGGCCCATTGCGGGTCTTTGAGCACCGTCTCCCGCTAGAGTCTCGCTACAGACCCGTCTCGCGCCCGGAAAGTGGTTGCGCGAAATCGACCGCCGACGTCTTTTTTTCATAAGCTCGCCCACGAGCCCCCATTCATGGGCAGAGGCCGAGCAGGGAAGGGCTGGCGGTCACGGGCCTCGCCTCGAGCGAGCCGCGGTCGCCAGCCGCTGGGCTGACCCAGGGGCCCGCGCCGCCAGAGCGTGACGCGTGACTCCCCAGGGGCCCCACCCCGAGGCAAGCGCTGCAGCGCCGAGCGTCTGCAGCCCGCCTGCCGCACCCTGCGCGGCCGCTTGAACCGCGACCGAGGAGACCTCACCCATCAAGGAGCCGTCATGAACACCCGGAGTCGTTTTGCTTCCCCGTTTTCGCTTGGTGCCCTGGCCTTTGCCACCCTGCTGTCGGCGAGCGCCGCAGCCGATCCCGCCTCGGAGGCGGGGGCCGAGGAGGCGGCCGAGCCCGGGGCCACCTCGGAGGCCTGCGGGGGCGTCGAGTGGACCATGCTGGCGAGCTGCGAGCTCATCCTCTCGGCGAGCTGCGACGGCGTGTGCGAGGCCAACGGTCACGCCGAGTGCCAGGGCGAATGTAGCGGCGAGGCCGAGGGGTCGTGTCTCGGCGGCTGCGAGGCAGCGTGCATGGCCGAGTGCGAGGCCGATCCCATCACCTTCGAGTGCGAGGGCACCTGCATGGCCGAGTGCCAGGCCAATGCCGCCGTGCAATGCGGCGGCGACGCCGAGTGCTACGCCCAGTTCTCCGCCGAGTGCGAGGGCGCCTGCCAGGCCGAGTGCAGCCTCCAGGCCGAAGGGAGCTGCGAGGCACAGTGTAGCGCCTGCTGCAACGCCTCCTGTGAGGTCGAGGCCAACTTCGAGTGCACCGCAGCCTGCCAGGCCGAGGTCGAGGGCAACTGCTCGGTGGTCTGCCAGGGCGAGGGCGCGCTTCTGTGCGAGGGCGAGCTCTACCCGATCGACGACGTCCACGCCTGCCTGGACGATCTGCAGAATGGCATGGGCGGGGCCTGGGGCGACTTCCAGTTCGGCTGCTCGATGGGCAACGGCGCGAGCGGTGGCGCAGGTGCGGCGCTGGCCGTGCTGGCCCTCGGGCTGGCGGCTCGTCGTCGCCGTCGCGGTTGAGCCGCGCGCACCACGGGGACCGTCCCTAGGTCAACGGGACGGTCCCCTAGTCGTGCCCGTAGCTCACAATTCGCGGTCCCGAAAATGCGGCTGAAGAGGTCTCGTCGAAGCGACGACCGGGGAGGGGGCCCCGCCGCAGCCACAATTCCGCTCGCTGATTCAGTGGACGTCGCCGACCAGCCAGGCGTAGGCGGGCACCAGC
>CAYTYV010000702.1:0-2542 GCA_964441055.1 uncultured Polyangiaceae bacterium
CCGTCGGCCGAGCGCGCCGAGCGCAGCGTCAAACTGATGGGCGGGGTGGAGGTCGTCTACAGCGAGATCGACGCGCACCGCTCGAGCGATCCCAGGTGGGCCCTTTTCCTCCTGTCGCTGCTGCGTACGGCCGAGCAGGTCGACACCGACAGGGGCGGCCGCTGGGCGACCACGACCGCCGCGGCGCTCGAGGCCTTGGCCGAGCAGGTCGGCAACACCAACGGCCGGGGCTACCTGCTCGAGTCGGCCTACGAGCTGCGCCACGGGGCCTCGCCGGTCCCCACCCCGGACGAGCCGCCGGCCTTCCTCGACGCCATCCCCATGAGCGCCTTCTTCCGCATCATGGCCTCGCGGCTCATCCCCGAGCGGACGGTGGGCGTACACGAGTCGGTCCGCTTCCTGTTCGAGGACACGGGCGATCGGTTCACCGTGACCATCCGCCACGGGATCGCCGAGGCCATCTCCGACGAGCCACTGCCCGGCACCCCCGAGCCCCTCGCCACGGTGAGGACCACGGCGCGCACCTGGCGGCGGCTCGCCGTTGGGGCCATCGAGCCCATCGCGGCCATCACCGCTGGCGAGCTGACCGTCGAGGGCGAGCTGACGTCGTTCTACACCTTCACCCGGCGCTTTCAGCGCGGCATGTGACCGCCCGAGCTCAGGCGTAGCGCAGCGCGGGGCTCAGCGCGATCTTGCTGCGGGCGAAGCTGCCTTTGCCCCGCGCCAGCAGGTTGCCCTGGCCGTCGAAGGGATCGCCCTGGGCGAGGATGCGCTACATGGAGTTGACGACGGGCGCCCCCCGCACCAAAGGCGGAGCATGCCTACGGATGCCGAGCACTGGGAGGCAGTGGAGGAAGCGACCGAGCTCTTGGTGGAGGGGAGCTTCCAGGCGGGCCTGGAGGCATTGCGGGACGTCCTGAAAAAGGACCCTCGCAACCCCTACGCATACCACTTTCTGGGCACGGCCTTGTTCGAGCTCAGAAAGCTCGAGCCCGCGCGCGATGCCTACCGCGCCGCCCTACGCCTGTCGCCGAGCTACCTGGCTGCCCGCGTGGCTCTGTCGCATGTCCTGCGCCTGCTCGGCGATCTCGACGGTGCGCTCGAGCAGGCCGAGCAAGCCGTGCGCCGCTTTCCGGGCGACGGTGCAGCGCAGCACGCCGCTGGCCTGGCCCTGGCCGCCAAGGGCCAGCGGCGCGCGGCCCGCCAGCACCTCGAGCGCTTTCTCGGCACCAACCCCGAGCTCGAGGCGCAGCTCGAGGTCCGCTCCATCCTGGAGATGCTGGGCCTCGGGGACGACGACGAGCCGCTCGAGGTGGACTGATTCGGTCCGCCGCTAGATAGGGCGTGCCCCCCCTCTAGGGCGCGGGCACCTCGCCCACGGGATCGTCAGCAAGCTCCCGCAAAAACCCAGCCGCTTGGGCCTCGGCCTCGGGCACGTCGAACAGCACGAAGTGGCCGTCCTCGCCCTCGGGTGGCGCCCACTGGGCCAGCACGCCCGATGCGGCCCCTTCGGCCAGGTTGCCGCTCAAGCCCTCGGGCGGTACCTGGACCGGCTCGGGCCCGCCCCATTGAAGCTGCTCGATCGGGTACTGGCTCGGCAGCTGCAAGGGCAGCCCCATGGCGATGGCCTGGGCCTCGGTGCCGCGCGGCGGCGCGTAGTGGTCGCCCACCCCGTCGGGCCCGATGCCCTCGGTCATGTAGATGCTCTTGGGCGTCAGCCCGGGCAGCGGCTCCTGCACGCTGAGCCGCGCGTAGTTGACCGCGTCCATGGGATCGACCGCCCACTGGGCCAGGCCGATCATCGGGTGGAATAGATCCACCTCGTCCTGCTCGTCGGGCAGAAGGCCCAATAGCACTCGCTTGACCAGATCGGGAATGCTGGGCGGGGGTTCGGTCTTTTCCAATAGCGCGATGCCGATCACCGAGCCCGAGCCCGAGAGCACGCCGCCGCGGGCCGAGTCGTCCACGGCCAGGTACAGGGGCCCATTGAGGCCGCCCTGCGAGTGGCCCACGAACAGCAGCTTGTCGCCGTCGAAGCGGATCTCCTCGCCCGTGGCCGAGACCTCCGCTGGAATGACCGCCCCGGTCTCGGTAAACAGCCGGGCGCGCTGCACCTCGTCGATGGCGCTCTGCTGACCGTTGGTGCGAGCGGCGACCAGGTTCTGGAAGTTGAAGAAGATAAGGCCGATCTGCATGGGATCGTCGGGTGCGCCAGGCCGCTCGCCGTGGAAGATCTGATCGACGCCCATCGACGCGATGCATTGGTCGGCGAGCGCGGCGGCAAAGCCGCGGTGGCTTAGGTAGCTGCCGCCCGTGCCGTGGGCGTAGAGCGCGATGGGGTAGCCGTCGTCGGGCATGGGGCAGCTCGTGGCCTTGGGCACGGTGAGCGAGAAGCGCAGGTCGAAGCAGTCCACCACTTCGGGCGCGCCCGAGACGAAGTTGAACCCGCCGCCGTCGCCGTAGACCGCAAAGGGAAGCTCGCCCGCCTGGTAGTTGGGCGAGGGCCCGTACCAGCCGCGGTACTCGTCGTAGGCGCCGCTGC
>CAYTYV010000703.1:0-2205 GCA_964441055.1 uncultured Polyangiaceae bacterium
CCAAGGAGCGAAGCGTCCACCTGTCGGCCTCGCCGCTGCCCGGCCTCGAGCGCACGGTAGAACAGGACGGCGACCGACGCGTCTACCGCTTTGCCGCCACCGACGTCCCCGCCGTCGTGGCCGAGCCGCGCATGCCGCCGTGGCCCGAGCTGCTCGCCCACGTCCACGTCTCGACCTTTGCGAGCTGGCCCGAGGTGGGCCGCTGGTACGGCCACTTGATCCGCGACCAGCTCGACGCCGACGACGAGCTGCGCGGGCGCGTGCGCCGCCTGGTGGCGCCGCTCGGCAGCGACCGCGACAAGGTGGCGGCGATCTTTCGTCTGGCCGCCAGCGAGACTCGCTACGTGGCCCTCGAGCTGGGCATCGAGAGCATTCGGCCGCGGCGGGCCGCCCTGACCCTGGCGCGCGGCTGGGGCGACTGCAAGGACAAGGCCGCCTTGATGATCTCCATGCTGCGGCAGATCGGCATCGACGCCCACATGGTGCTGGTGCGCACGGGCCTGCGCGGCGACGTCGACACGACCACGGCCAGCCTGGCCGTCTTCGACCACGCCGTGGCCTACGTCCCGTCGCTAGACCTGTATTTGGACGCCACGGCCGAGGCGGCCGGCTCGAGCGAGCTACCACCTCTCGACCGCGGCGCGCGAGCCCTACGGATCACCGCGGATGGCGGCGAGCTGGTGCGGCTGCCCGAACCGACGGCCGAGCAGTCGCGACAGTCGCGCCGATTCGAGCTGCGGCTCCGCCCCACGGGCGAGCTCGCCTTTTCCGCGCAGCTGCGAAACCGCGGCGCCACCGCGCCCGGCTGGCGGCAGCGCTACCACGCCGAGGCCAATCGGCGCGAGCGGGTGAGCCAGGACCTCGGCTCGGTGCTGGGAGCGGTCGAGCTCGAGCCCGGCGACCGAGGGCTTCGGCTGAGCGATCTCGGTGCCATCGAGCAGCCCGTCGAGCTCGAGGTCCGCGGCACCGCCCAGGCCACCCGCGAAGGCGGCGCGCTGTCGGTGCCGATGGGACCGCGCTGGCAGCTCGTGCCGAGCTACGCCTCACTCGCGAAGCGCAGACACGACGTCGTGGTGGGCCCCAAGCACCAGCGCGACGAGCAGTGGGTGCTGCGCCTTTCGCCGGGTGCGCGGGTGCTCTCCGCCCCTCGCTCGGCCGCGGTGCGCACGCCCTTCGGCGAGCACGAGATCGCCGTCAGCACCGAGCCCGGCAAGGTCACGGTGCGCCAATCGCTGGTGCTGCAGCGCAGTCGCATCAAGCCCGCGGAGTACGCCGACTGGCGCGCCTTCTGCCAGGCCGTCGACGCCGCCTCAGCGGTGCGCGTCATCGTCCAGCCGTCGGGCTAGTCAGCCCTGCGGAGGCGTGAGCCGAACCATGTCCTCGCTCAGGGTGGCGCGCACGTAGTCGATGATCTCCTTGCGCATGCGCTGCTTGGTCAGCGCATAAGGCTGCGTGGGCAGTCGGCTCAGCTTGGTCGCCTCGGCCATGGCCTGCTCGAGCAGACGCTCGGCAGGTACCACTTGGTCGAGGAAGCCCGCAGCCAGGGCGCCTTCGGGCGAAAGCACCTGGGCGTGGATGGTGGCGGCCAGGCGGTAGCGCGGATCGAGCCGGTCGCGCGCCAGCTCCTGGACGAAGATGGGCAGCGGCATGCCGATGGCGATCTCGTTGAAGCCGATCTTGAAGTCGCCCTCGGCGCCGATGCGGGTATCGCCCGTGAGCAGCATGACCGCGCCGCCCGCCATGGCGTGGCCCGTACAGGCCATCACCACGGGCAACGGATAGTCGTAGATGCGCAAAAACAGCTCTGCCCCGTAGGCGACGAGCTCGCGGGCGGGCTCGATGCCAGACATCATGGTGGGCAGGTGGAAGCCCGCGCAGAGCTTGTCCGGGCGGCCCGCGATGAGCACGGCCCGGGCCTCCTTTTCGGCCCGATCGAGCCCGGCCAAGAGCTCGTCGATCATGCCATGGCTAAGCGCATTCGCCTTGCCGTCGTCCATGCCGAGCACGGCCACGCCCTGCTCTTTTTGGTAGCTCACCACCATGTCGACCTCCTCGTCTGCGGCCGATCCCTACCGCTATCCGCCAGGCACGTCGATGTCGAAGCTGCCGTCGATGACCAGCGTCTCGCCCGCGCGCTCGGCAGCGCCGACGATGGTGGCCTGGTAGCTACCGCGAAGCTGCGGGCCGATCTCGTCGATCTGGATC
>CAYTYV010000703.1:2215-2539 GCA_964441055.1 uncultured Polyangiaceae bacterium
CACATCTCGACCGTATCCGGGTAGTTGCCCGCCTGATCGCAGTAGGTGATGTTGAGGCTCTTCCAACGGTCGGGAAGGCCGTCCAGATCCGCCCAGCCGTTGTCGCTGGTGATGAGGCCCACGTTGACGGGGCCGCTCGGGTAGTCGTCGCAGTCGTAGATGCCGGGCGAGATGCCGGGGTAGCCCGTGAAGTAGGCCTGCACGTTGCGCCCCCAGTAGGGGAGAAACAGGTAGTCGGTGCTCGCCTCGGCTCCGTGGGAGCGCGCCACCTCAGTGCCGTTCAGCCGCCAGATGAGCTGGCCTTCTTCCGCGCCGCCGGTTCCG
>CAYTYV010000704.1:0-2530 GCA_964441055.1 uncultured Polyangiaceae bacterium
ACGACGGACGAGCTTGCCCTGGAGGTCGAGCCGGCCCGTGCGCAGCACCGCGCGGGGGACGCGAGCGCGGCCTACCTTGCGAGCGCGGCGTCGCTCGTACCACAGAAGCTGCGCTCCGTCGGGTCGGCCCACGGCGTCCACCAGCGCCATGCCAGCTAGCGGGGGGGAGAAGCGTAGCTCGGTGTCGGCGCTCTCGGGCTCGACGCGGCCCTGGCTATCCACCCAGCGAAGCGCCAGGTAGTGCTTGTCAGAGCTGTCCGACGCCCCCCGCCGCTTGGCTCCGCGCCCGGACGAGCCGCAGGAGCCCTGCGACAAATCGCGGCTTTTCGGGCTAGCCTCGCCAGGCCGACGCTTGCCTGGCGTCTTGATCTCAGGGCCGCATCGAGAGCCCGTCTGGGCTTCGGCCTCGTCGTCCGGCTCGAGCGGCTCGGGCCTGGTCTCGAGCAGCGCCAGCCGCTCGCCCACAGCGACCAGCCTATCCGGGCGAAGCTCGCTGCAGTGGGGCGGGCCCACGTTGGGATCGATGGGCCCGATGCACAGCTTTGTGCCGTCCGAGGTAGCCAGCAGCGGCGGATCGGTGTCGAAGCCCGCCACGACGAAGCGTCCGCGTAGATCCCGCACCGGTCCGACCGTGCCGCTCTGGTCGATGCGCCGCACAAGGGCACGTCGGCGCACGAGATCCTGGTGGAGCAGCAAGGCCGAGCCGCGGCCGTGAATCGGCAGCACCGCAAAGGGAAGCTCGCGCTGACGCGGCCGCGCGATCGGTCGCAAGCCAGCCGCCGAGTCATCCCCGATCGGCGCAGCGGACGCGGCGCCCGCAGCCGTCCGCGAGCCGACGGGCGTGCCGTGGGCATCCTCCTCGCCCACGGCGGCGCGCTGAGGAAGCACGGCGCAAGCCCCGCAGGCCAGCGACAGCAGGACGGCGCGGCAAAAAGTACGACGAGCGAGCATGACCAGGGGGTGAGTTTGTCGTAGAGAGACTATCACTCGAGGCGTGCTACGCTCTTCGCACGTGGTGGCATGAGGGACAAACTCGATGCAGAGCTGGCTCGCGCAGCGGGCCTTGGAACCGAGCGGATGACGGCGGACCGCGCCCGAGCCGAGGCGGATAGCCCGGCCTCGGTTGCGCCCCAGGTGGTGGCGATCGATGGCGCCGATCGCGCGCCGTCGACCCGTCGGCGCTGGGGGCTATTGCTCGTTTTGCTGGGCCTTTTGGCCGCCACGGTGACGATGGTCTTGATGGGCTTCGACCAGGCCTCGGTCTACGCCATGCCGGTCGACGAGCTGATGCGCCGAGCCGACGAGCTCGAGGGGCGCCGCGTGCGCATCGACGGTGAGCTCGTGCCTGGCACCTTGGAGCATCGCCCCCAGCCGTGCGCGTACCACTTTCGCCTTCGCTCGGCGGATCAGCAGGTCGCGGTCCACTACCCGCAGTGCGTCGTGCCCGACAACTTGCGCGACGAGCCATCTGGCGTGCTGGTCACGGTGGAGGGCGTGCTGACCGAGCAGGGCACCTTCGAGGCCAGCGACGTGATGGCCCAGTGCTCCTCGCGCTACGACCCCGAAACGCGCACCATGCGAGACGGCGACGGCTGAGCGGGACGGAGAGCTGGCAGGCTAGGGCGCGTGCTCGTCGAGCAGCGCCTGCATTTCCTCGTCGGTGATGGCCAGGCCCTCGTCGCGCGCCGCCGTCATGACAGCCAGCGCTTCGTCGCGGGTGATCACCCCCTGCCCGTAGAGCAGCGCCGCGACCTCGGCGTAGCTTTCGTGCAGGTGCAGACCGACGACCCGGTGTGGCGAGACCGTGGCGGTCACCTTGTGGATGAAGCCCGCGATAACGCGGTCCGGGTAGGCCTCCACGATCTGTCCGTAAGCCTCGGGGTCGCAGTGGGAGGAGTCGCCGAAAAGGACGAACTGCTGCTCGCCAGTCGTATCGAGGATCCCCGAGATGTCGCGCACCTTCTCGTCCGCGGCAATCCACGGTAGGCCCGAAATGCCAGTCTCGATCGGGCCGGCCGGGACATCGTGCTCCTCGAGGTAGTCCGGGACCTCGGTGACCCTATCGGGCGTCCGCGCGGTGACATAGTGCATGTCGCCGTCAGCGCCCGCGTTGCGGCGCTCGAGTAGTTGGTAGAGCGCGGTCACGCCCGGATAGGGCGGCTCGGACAGGTCTGGATCCGCGGGCGGGATCACGGTCTTGTCGAGATCGGACACGATTCCGAGCTCCCCTTCCTCACACGGGCCGAGCAGCCCCAGCTCCCTGGCGTAGGCCAGGATTTTCCTGAGGGCGCTGATGCCGACATAGGGCACCGCATCGAGCTCGACCAGCGTATCGATGGGTCGGGCATCGATGATGTTCTGGGCCGCGCGCCTGTCGAGCGCCGCGTCGACGTCCAGCTCCTCATAGCTCGCCTCGTTCGCGACCTTCAGCATCGCCGCGGCCTTGCAGGTGCCGTCGACCGGGATCTCGAGATCCTCGCATTCGGTGACCCATCCCAGCGCCTCGGCGTAGGCCAGGATCTTCCTGAGG
>CAYTYV010000705.1:0-2527 GCA_964441055.1 uncultured Polyangiaceae bacterium
CGTCAAGCTCCACGACATGAACTGCGGCTTCAAGGCCTATCGCCGAGAGGTGCTCGGTGCCATTCCGGTCTACGGCGACCTGTTTCGCTTCATTCCCGTGCTGGCCGCCTGGCACGGCTTCAGCGTGGGCGAGGTGCCCGTGCAGCACCACGCTCGCAAGCACGGTAGCTCCCGCTACGGCCTCGAGCGCGTGCTGCGCGGCTTCTTCGACCTGCTCAGCGTGGTGTTTCTGACCCGCTACTCCAAGAAGCCGATGCACCTATTCGGCTTGTTCGGCCTGCTGCTCGGCACCGTGGGCTTTGGCATCTGCGTCTACTTGAGCGTGCTGTGGCTGCAGGGCCAGACCATTGGCTCCCGGCCGCTGCTCTTGCTCGGCGTGCTGATGATCATCCTGGGGATCCAGTTCTTCACCATGGGGCTCATCGGCGAGTTCTTGACCTTTCAGCACCAGCGCCGTCACGCGCGCGACGAGCTGCCCATCCGCGAGGAGCTGGGCTGAGTAGTGCGGCTCGCGTGGGTGGTCGGCCCCGTGCTCATCGCCGCGGCGCTAGGGGCAACCGCTTGGGGGTTGGCTCATCGCGATCATGTGCTGGCGCTGAGCAAGAACTCGCTAGGACCGGAGCTGCGCGCGCAAGCCCTCGACTACGTCGCGGTAGCGGCAGCCGTGGTGGCGGGGGTCTATGCGGCGGCCATCGCACTTCGCTGGCGGCTGCGGGGCTCGGCCTGGGGGGACACGGCTCGGCACCTCAACCGCGCTCTGGCCTGCTGCTTGGCGGGCCCTTTCGTGCTGATGCTGTCCAGCCACCGCATCGAGACGCGCGATCCCGCGCTCACCCTGCTGCTCGTTGCCTGCGCGGCGCTTCTGTGCGCGCCCACCGCGACGGTGCTGGCCCGCGTCTCGGTCGAGCGCGTGCCGCGCCGCATCGGCTGGGGGCGCTACGGCGATCGCGGGGCCCGACTGCTCGCCCTCGGCGCCGTGCTCGCGCTGTGGGCGGGCTACGCCTACTTTTTCTCGCAGCTTTCCATCACCAACCATCACGGGCTGCACACCCGCACGGTCGACCTCGGCATCTACGACAACATCTTCTACCAGTCGCTGCACGGCAACCCGCTCGGCTGCAGCCCGGTCAAGGGGGGCAACCACGCGAGCGCGCACTTCGATCCCATCCTGGTGCTGCTCTCGCCGCTGTACCTGCTCTACCCTCGGGCGGAGCTCTTGCTGGTGCTGCAGTCGGTGTGGTTGGGCGCGGCGGTGGTGCCCATCTACCTCATCGCGCGGCGGCGACTTGGCTCGAACGTCGCGGGCGTGGTCCTGGCGCTGGCCTACGTCCTGCACCCCGCCGTGCACGGCGCCAACCTCTACGAGTTTCATTCCCTGACGCTGCTCGGCACGCCGCTTCTGTGGGGGCTGTACTTTCTCGAGCGCGAGTCGGCCTGGGGCTACTACCCGCTATTGTGCGTCATTTTGCTGGTGCGCGAGGACGCCGCGCTGCTGATGTGCTTCGTCGCCGGTTATGCCATCCTAACGGGCCGCCCGCGGCGGGCTCGCCTGGGCTGGGTCACCCTGGCCGCCAGCCTCGGCTACTTCTACGTGGTCAAGGCGTACTTCATGCCGTCGCCGGACCTGTTCAACCAGGGGCCCGAGTCGCTGGGCTTTGCGTATTACTATCGCGAGCTGACTCCCAAGGGTGAGGGCTTTGCGGGCTTTGTCACCTCGGTGCTGCTGCATCCGGCCTATGCCATCGAGATCGCGCTGCGGGAGGACAAGCTCGTCTATCTCGCGACCCTGCTTCTCCCCCTTGGGCTATTGCCGCTTTGGGCCAGGCCCGGCCGCTTCATGATGCTCTACGGCTTGGTCTTCCTGCTTTTGGCGACCAAGCGAGCGGTGTACTCCACCGCCTTTCAGTACTCCATGCTGCTGGTGCCCGTGCTCTTCGCCGTGGCGCCAGCCGGCCTCGAGCGGCTCGAGCGATGGGCGGGGCTGCTCGGTTGGAAACCGGGCCGCCGAGCCCTGCGCGCGGGTGTCTGCGGCGCCGTGGTGGTCGCCGCGGTGCTCAGCTCGTGGAAGTTCGGCGGCATCGTAGAAAACGCCGCCTTTCGCGGTGGCTTCAAGTCGGTCGTGCGCGAGCTCGACGATCGCGCGCGCGAGCGCTACGCCAAGCTCCGCGAGCTGGTCGACATGATTCCGCCCGAGGCGCGGGTGGAAGCCACCGGTAGGCTCGGGGCCCACGCATCGAACCGCATGAGCCTATACCGCTACCGCCACCGCAAAAAGGACGCCGAGTACGCGCTCGTCGACGAGCAGGAGCTCCGCGGCGATCTGCGCAGCTGGCACGAGCAGCGCAAGCGGGAGGGCCGACTCGAGCTGGTCGCCGACCACCAGAGCTTCAAGCTGTACAAAGTCGTCCAGCCCAAGGACTCGTCACCGAGTCCTTGAAGAAGGGTTTCGTTGGCAGTTTGCCCCCCCGAGACCCTCGCGGGGGTTTGGGGGCAGAGGAAGGAGCAACGCGACGACCGGAGCCCCCAT
>CAYTYV010000706.1:0-2512 GCA_964441055.1 uncultured Polyangiaceae bacterium
ATCGCCTTGGGTGCCGCCACGGTGGTGGTGGCCTCGCTGGCGCTGATCGGCATCCTTCACTCCCCCGAACCAGCGCCCGTGGATCACCCGGGCAAAGCTTGGGCGCCTGGCTCAACCGCCCCATCGAGCGTGCCTCGGGCTCCCGCATCGGTCGACGTGCCGCAGACCGATCCGCCCGATGGCGGTACCCAAGGCGACGCGGCCGGGGGCGCAGAACCAGCAGCATCCGGGACGGGCGGCTCGTCACAGCACTCGGCCGAGCCGCGTCCGCAACGGGCTCGGCCGCCACGCCCTGAGAAAAAGGACATCTTTGGGAGCCGCACGTAGCCATTGGCCGGCCGTGTTGCTTAGGCCTGGCGGTGCAGAGCCGCAGGGCCGGGCCCACGCGGGACCGCTCTTGACGAAGTTCGTGGTACATTCGTGCTACCCGGTCGCCTTCTCGGTCGGAGCTACCCGCCATGACGCTCGCACTCTCGCTCATCGGCGAACGCATGAGCTGTTCGAGCACGCGCTGGACGGCGTTCGCGCCGCTGGCCGCGCTTGCGGGTTGGGCGGCGATGCTGACCGCGTCGCCGCAGGCGCTTGCGGGCGACCCAGCCATGGCAGAGTCGCTGTTTCGAGCTGGTCGAGCCCTGATGGCGGAAGGCAAGGTCGACCAGGCATGTCCCAAGTTTGCTGAGAGCATGCGCCTCGATCCGGCCGTGGGTGCGCTGCTGAACCTGGCACGCTGTCACGAGCGACAAGGCAAGACCGCGTCGGCCTGGGCGGAATACCTGGAAGCCGCGACCATGGCCCGGGCGACGGGCCAGCTCGACCGTGCCGAAGGGGCCAGGGAGCTCGCCGCCGAGCTCGAGCTCAGGCTATCCAAGCTCGCCATCGACGCGTCGGCCGTTCCGGTTGGGTTGAGGATCCTGCGCAACGGTGTCGAGATCGGTCCCGCTGCTCGGGGTGTGCCCGTCGCCGTCAACCCCGGTAGCTATGCGATCGAGGCCAGCGCCCCAGGCTTTCGCAGCTGGTCAACAGTCATCGCAGTGGGCAAAGATGGCGACCGACAGGACGTTATGGTCCCTCCGCTCGTGCCTTTGGGCGAAGACGGCGATGATGGCGCAGACGGGAAGAGCGACATCGCGCACTACGCGCTGGCGACTACGGCGACGGGGGTCGGCCTGGTCGGCGTGGTCCTGGGCACCGTCTTCGGCCTACGGGCCATGACGAAGTGGCAAGACGCCCAGAAGCAATGCCCTGAAGCGCCCGAGTACTGCGATGCCACTGGCGTGGCGCTCAGCGAGGAGGCCAGCGACGCGGCTACCGTCTCGACCGTGGGCTTCGCGATCGGCGGCCTGGGGTTGGCGGGTGCGGCGGCTCTGTGGTTGACGGCGCCTGATGCGCCATTGGGGCCGAACCGCGGCGCGGCGAGCGGCGGCCTTCGCGTGGTTCCCATCGCCTCCGATCAGGTCGCCGGGCTGTTCCTGGTTGGGGAGCTTTGATGGTGGTCTTCCAGCGCGCCGCTACAGGGCGAGCCCGCCGACGGTGGGTGCGACGGCTCGCATTGCTGTTCGTGGTCGTCGCTGTGGGTGGCTGCGCCGAGATCCTTGGAATCGAGCAGTGGGAGGAGCGCTACCGCGATGGCAGCGCTACAGGCGCCGTGGGCGGCGAGGCCGGAGCCAGCGGGGGAGGCGGAGGCAACGGCGGCGCCGCCGCGGGCGGACAGGCGCCGCAACACCTATGGATCCGGCAGTTCGGCGACGCTGCCGACGAGCACGCCACGGAAGTCGCCGCCGATCCAGATGGCGACGTCTTTCTCACTGGGGTCTACCAGGGCCAGATCGACTTCGATGGGCGCCCATTCGATAGCCCTGACGACGAAAATGACGCGTTTTTGGCCAAGCTCGACCAAGACGGTGCAGTGCTCTGGGCCCGCGGCCTCTCCGCCGAGGATAGACAGGACAGCCGGACGGTGGCCGTCGACGACGAGGGCCAAGCGGTCATCGCCGGTTACTTCGCAAGCACAGTCGATTTCGGTGGCGGCCCGCTCTCCGCGGATGAAGGGACCGTAGATCTGTTCGTGGCCAAGTACGACCCGAGCGGCGGTCATGTCTGGAGCCGGAAGTTCGGCGCGGCCGGTCCCCAACACGCCTTTGATGTGGCTTTGCACGAGCCCACGGGCGCGGTGGTATTGGCAGGTCGCTACTACGGGGCTGTGCACATCGGCGACGATTCGCTGTCGTCGCCCGCCGATTACGACATTCTCGTGGCGAAGCTGGATGAGGACGGCAACGCCCTGTGGGGCAAGGGCTTTGGCGACGACGAGGAGCACCAGCACGCCGTTGGCGTGGCGGTTGCCCACGACGGCAGCAGCTTCATCACAGGCGCGCTCCTGGGCAGCGCCGTCTTCTCGAACACCATCACCAGCGCGGGGGGGATCGACATCTTCGTGGCGAAACTGGCATCGGACGGCAGCGCCATCTGGGGCAAACAGTTCGGCGATGCGGAGGCCAATGAACCACTCGCC
>CAYTYV010000707.1:0-2492 GCA_964441055.1 uncultured Polyangiaceae bacterium
CCTGCGCCGCTCATAGCGGCTCGCCCCGGGGTTCGGCTCGAGCTTGCCGGTCTTCTCGTTGAAGAGGAAGAAGCGCTCGAACGCGTAGCCCCTGCCGTCGGGCCGCAAGAGGTACCGGTCGGACAAATCCCGCTTCGCCCGCTGGCACTTTTCGCAGCACAGGTACAGGTTGCTCCAGCGGTAGGCGCCGAGCGGATACCGGGACTTCGGTCGAAAATGATCGATGGTGGGATCTCCCACGACGCCGAGCGGATAGCCGTCGCAATAGGCGCAGTGCTCGTCGGTCATCTCTTGCAAGGGTCCGAGCAAGATCCGGTTCACTCGCTCGCCTTCGTGACTCTTCCAGTAGAAGCGATACGTCGGATCGGCCTGGCGCTTCGCGGCATACTCCTGGCTCCATTCCTTGCCGCGCCGCGCCAGGATCTCGGGCTCCGGCGGGCGAACGCAGGGCCTCATGTGCCCGGCTGCTCCGCAGCATCGAGCCGACGACGGAGATCGCCGAGCTCGGGCACGACGATGGCGGCCGTCTCTGCGCTGCGTTCGCGCAGCTTGGTCGCAACAGCTTGCAGGTCTTCGATTTTCGCCTTGCCCGCGAGCACCCCGCGCTTCAAGTCGTAGAAGTCCTCGAAGAGCTTTTCCGTCTCGATGTCGAACTCGTGCTCCACGCCGAGCACCTCGCTCAGCACGGTGGCGTAGCTTCGGCCGAGCTCGGCGCGGACGGGCTCCTCGGCAACGGCCCAGCGGCCGTCGAGCCGAAGCGGGTGGATCCAGGCGCCGTCCGCCGACGCGAGCACAAACGGCGAATGGGTGGCGATGAAGATCTGGGCCTTGGGAAAGAGCTTGTGCACCATCGGCAGCACCTTGCGCTGCCAGGCCGGGTGCAGGTGGAGCTCGATCTCGTCCAGGAACAGCAGAAATGGCCGCTGGAGCACGGGGACGTCGTCTTCCCAACGAACGCGATCCATCCGCATGAGAATGTCGGTGACCCAGCTCATGATCGATTTTAGCCCGTCCGGTAGGACGTCTAGAGGAACGAGGGTACCACCGACGACCGCCTGGACATCGAGGGGATCCTCGATCAGTTGAAAGCTGAAGTCGCTTCCGATGACCTCGGCCACAGCGCGTTCTACCTGCGCAACGGCCTCTTCCCGCTGGAGCGCTGCTTCCTGGTCATTGCGGACCTTCGCGAAGGCCGCCTTGGCTTTGGTGTTCGCGATCCATTGCACGAGCTGCGCCGTGTGGGCGCTTCGTTCGAACACGCAGGCATCGGCGAGCGGGTTGTCCTTCTGTTCCTGAATGGCCTGGAGCTGGTACTGGCCGAGAGAGCGCTGGCCCGCGTGGGCGAATGCTGCGAAGCGAAACCGCGGCGGTCGGCTCTGCGGCCACTTGGGATCGAGGAGATCGCGATATTGCCTGAGGGGCTCCGGATAGGGCGGATGGAGGAAGTACAGAAGGTCTTCTGTGTGGTCATCAGCGAACAACGGTTGTCCTTCGTGCTCGAAGCCCTTCTGTTTATGTTCGAATGGACGAATGGCTGACATCTCGCCGCCCGCGAGCTCACAGACGACAGCGCTCGACCCGTCGAGCAAACGCCCCGCGAGCCCCGTGGGTTGCCACGAGAAGAACTGCGCCGCTGCCATGAGCACGCTGCTCTTGCCGGCGCCGTTCGGCCCGACGAAGATGTGAACGTCGGCCTTGTCGGCATCGCCTCCGTCCTCGAAGGTCAGATCGAGGTGCTCGAAGCAGGCGACGTGGTCGAGAACCAGGCGGCGGATCTTCATGGTGGGTTCCTCATGCTAGGTCGCGATCCCGTTCATGGCGCCGGCGAACGCGGCAGCCGAAAGCCGAAGTAGAGCGGACCCCAGCAGGCCTGGCCAGGCTCCAAGGCCGGAGGCGCGGGCAGGTCGTCGAAGTCCACGTCGGCGCAGACGAGCAGGATGCCTGGCGGGGTCTGGCTGTGAAGGTGTTGACCGACCCGCCAGGCATCGCAGGTGTTGGCCAATGGATGGATCAGCCGCTCGGCCGGCAAGAGAGAGCTGTCCATGGCGAGGCGGATGATGCTGGTGTCCTGCCGCAAGAGCGAGCTTGGGTAGGCCCGCAGCTCGCCGAAGATGCGGCAGGCGTTCGCGGGGTCCATGGTCGCCATGGGCGAAGCCCAGCAGAGGCGCAAGCACAACCAGCCTAGGACGACCTCGGTGAAGTCGGGATCAGCGTCGAGGTCGAAAGCTGCTGGGCTTGCGACGAAGGCGGCCAGGCGACCGCATAACAGTAGGCCCGCGCTGGTGGTCGGCACGCTGCTGGCGGCGGCTACGCCGACTGCAGGCAGGCATTGCAGCGCTTGGGGTAGCGCGGCAAGCGGAAGGGCGGGGGCGGCGGGATTGAGCGCCTCGGAGGCTGCTTGGCGAACGAACGGGTCATCGTCGCCCAACCTCTCGATGAGTTGCGGCCGCGCATCCGGAACCACCGCCAAGGCCTCCACAACAGCTTCACGA
>CAYTYV010000708.1:0-347 GCA_964441055.1 uncultured Polyangiaceae bacterium
GACGGTACGACCTGGTCGGAGCGGGCGAAGCTGATTGCGGACGACGGCGTGGAGAACGCCCACTTCGGCGTGGCCGTGAGCCTGGGCGGCGAGACCGCACTGGTCGGCGCCTACAGGGACGACGACAACGGCGACGGCTCGGGCTCGGCCTAAGTGTTCGTGCGAAACGCCACCAACTAGAACGAACGGCAGACGCTGACCGCAAAAGACGACGAAGAAAGCACCAGTGAAGCCAATCCTGCGCTACCGGCTGTTTTAAGAATACTTCTTCTATTGATATTCTGTTCTTTTGACATAAATAAGTCCTCCAGAAATAATTGCCATTGTATTTTCAGTTTTTCAAAAGT
>CAYTYV010000708.1:357-2487 GCA_964441055.1 uncultured Polyangiaceae bacterium
GGGTAGGTTGTGGTCGGATGTGGAGAAGCTGATTGCGTATGAGGGCGTTGATATCGCCTACTTGGGCTTGGGGGTGAGCCTGGGCGGCGAGACCGCGCTGTTCGGCGCCTACGGGGACGACGACAACGGCGACGACTCGGGCTCGGCCTACGTGTTCGTGCGAGAGGCCACGACCTGGACACAGCAGGCGAAGCTGTCCGCGAGTGGCGGCTGGGAAGGGGACCGTTTCGGCATCGCCGTGAGCCTGAGCGACGAGGACGACATGGCGCTGGTTGGCGCCGAACTGGCTGACCTCGGCTCGGCCCGCATGGATAGGGGCTCGGCCTACGTGTTCAAGCGAGCGGCGGGCACGAGTTGGTCGCCGGAGGGCAAGCTGACTGCCAGCGACGGCGCGCAGGACGACCACTTCGGCAACGCGGTGAGCCTGGACGGCCGGGTAGCTCTGGTTGGCGCCTGGGGAGATGACGACGACGGCGGGGGATCCGGCTCGGCGTACCTATTTACGTGGGGCGGGCAAAACGGCGATTCGTGCGTCGATGCGGACGAGTGTGCCAGCAGCCACTGCCAGGACGGCGCGTGCTGCGACCAGGCCTGCGACGGTCTCTGCGAGGCCTGCACCGCAGCCAAGACCGGTGGGGCCAATGGTATCTGCGCGCCCGTCCTCCACGGTCAGGATCCAGATGACGAGTGTGGCCTCGGAGCGGAGCAGAGCTGCGATGGTGACCGAGCCTGCAAGAAGCACGACGCCGAGACTTGCGACGCTGCCGACGAATGCCTGAGCAGCTACTGTGCAAATGGCATGTGCTGCGACAAGCCTTGCGAGGGGATTTGCGAGGCCTGCACGGAAGCGCTCAAGCAGCAAGGCTACGACGGCAAGTGTGGGGTCGTGGCTGCGGGCAGCGACCCCGACGACGACTGCCCCTCCGATCCCAACGATCCGTGTGGCTCCGACGGCGAGTGCGACGGGTATGGCGATTGCCGCTCGTTTGCTCCCGAGTACACGGTGTGTGAGGCGCAGTCGTGCGAGGATGGCGTGGTGACGCTCGCCTCCCGCTGCGACGGCGAGGGCAACTGCCTCGAGACGGGCACGGTGCCTTGCGAGCCCTACGTGTGCGACGTCGATGCCTGCATGACGTCCTGCAGCGAGGATGCTGATTGCATCGACGGCTACGCGTGCCAGACCGCTTCGGCCACCTGTGTGGCCATGCCGATCTGCCATGACTACTTCATCGTCCGAGCGGACGGCAGCTACAGCGACTGCTCGCCCCATCGCTGCACCGACGATGGCGAGTGCGCGCGCCCCTGCCAGTCCACCGCGGACTGCGTGGACGGCTACACGTGCGATTCGAACGGCGACTGCGTGGAGGCTGACGCCCTGGGCGCGGCCGAGAGCGACTCGGGCTGCGGCTGCGCGGTACCGGGCCGGACGCCCGGGCACGCGTCGACTCTGCTCCTCGTGTGGCTGGCGTCCTGTTGTGCCATCCGGCGGTCGAGGCGGCCGCGAGCGTGACAAGGCAGGAAGCGCCGCAGCGTCGGCGAGCGGCCCCCCGTCGGTCGGCCGGCCGCCTGCTGAGCCGCATCGCTCGCGCGGAAACCTCGGCAGGCCTTCATCGCCATCCGCGCCAACCAGCGCATGGCCGACTACTTGTGCGATCTCGCGCAGCGCGAGGCGGACGGCGGGCTCCGTCCGTACCGGGACGAGATCGCCGCCGCCGTGCCAGGAGGCCTCGCCACGGTCTTCTCGCACCTGTCGCTGTCGCGCGTGCTCGCCTCGGGCACCGAGCGCACGCCCGAGCTCGCCACCCGCGCGGCCCTCGTGATCCGCAGCCTCGGCCCCAAGGTCCCGCCGGCCGAGGCGCTGGCCGATGCCCTCGACAAGGCGGGTACGCTGCTCGGCGGCTTCAACGAGGAGCGCCGCGACACCATCGAGCCCAAGCGGGCTCCGCTTCGCCTGGCCGTGGAGCGCGCGGTGTTCGAGGCACGCGAGGCGCTCGAGAAGATGGACGGCCGGCTGCGCACCCACTTCCCCGTGGCCTTCATCGAGAGCCTCTACCCCGAGCTCAGCCGGGGAGGCAGCCGCGTCGAGAGCGAGGACGAGGACGACGACGGCGAGCCGGCCGGGCCGGAGCC
>CAYTYV010000709.1:0-2475 GCA_964441055.1 uncultured Polyangiaceae bacterium
GCAGGGACCAGACCACGTCGTTGGCGTACTCCTGCACCGTGTAGTTCATCGACGAGTCGAAGCTGGTCTGCGAGCCGTCGTAGTCCACGCCCAGGCCGCCGCCGACGTCGAAGTACTTCAGGCCAGCACAACCCATGCTCACCAGCTCGGTGAACATGCGGCTGGCCTCTCGCAGGGCGTCCTTGATCGAGCGGATGGCCGTGATTTGCGAGCCGAGGTGGAAGTGCAGCAGGGCGAAGCAGTCGAGCATTCCCCAGTCGCGCAGCCTCTCGATGGCCCATAGCGTCTCGGTTGCCGACAGGCCGAACTTGGCCGTGTCGCCGCCAGACTGCTCCCACTTGCCCGCCCCGCGGGTCGAGGTCTTCATGCGGATGCCCAAGCAGGGGCGGACGCCGAGGTCGGCGCTCAGACGGCGGATGAAGTCCAGCTCGGAGGGCTTCTCGATCACGATGATCACCGTGCGGCCCAGCTTGGAGCCGAGCAGCGCGGTCTCGATGTAGTTATCGTCCTTGTAGCCGTTGCAGATGACCAAGGCCTCGTTGTCGTCCAACATGGCCAGCGCCGCCAACAGCTCCGGCTTGGAGCCGGCCTCGAGGCCGTAGTGGTACCGCTGACCGAAGCGCAGCAGGGTCTCGACCACCTTGCGGCTTTGGTTGACCTTGATCGGGTATACGCCTCGGTATTGTCCACCGTAGCCATACTCGGTGATGGCGCGGTCAAAGGCGCCGTGGATCAGGTCCAAGCGGGACTGGAGCAGGTCGACGAAGCGAATGAGCAGCGGAAGTTGGATGCCTCGCCGACCGAGGTGGTCGACCAGCAGCTTCAGATCGATCGAGCGATCCTCGTGGGAGACCGATACGTTGCCCGCCTCGTTGATCGAGAAGTACCCGCCACCCCACTGGCGAACCCCGTAGGTCTCCAGAGCATCGTCCACCGTCCATCGGTGCAGAGGATTGGGGTCCGCGATCGCGCTTTTCGGCATGCTGGTCTCCGTTGTCCTCCTCGGCTGCTCTGGGAGCAGCGGTCCGGCCACGTTTCCCTGCGGCCGGACATACCAGACCGACTAGGCCGCAGCACGAGCCAAAAAGGGTGGGACCTGTGCCTACCATTGATTACACTTCGTCGCAACGGCGCCCGCGCTCGGTCTGGGCTGGGCGCGGAGCGCGCATTGTCTGATAATCCCGTTGGGTCTCTCCCAGTACTCCATTGGTAGAGAGCGTCCGTGACCCACACTACCCCATCCCCACGCCTCGACCGGCCCGATGTGGCGTTTCGTCGGGTTTTCGAGCAGAACGCGCCCTTCGTGTGGCGCTGCCTGCGGCGTTTGGGGGTGTCGGAGGCCGACGTGGAGGATGTCTGTCAGGAGGTCTTCTTGATCGTACACCGCAAGCTCGCGGAGCTCGACGACCGGGGCTCGCTGCGATCGTGGCTGTACGGCGTCTGTGTGCGCAAGGCCTCCGACTACCGACGCTTGGCGCACAAGAAGCGCGAGCAGATGCGGGGCACGGTGCCCGACCGCGGCGCGCCGCCCGAGCAGTCTGAGCTGCTCGATCGCAAGGCCGAGGTCGACTTCCTCGACGGGTTGCTCGACCGGCTGGAGGGCCGCCAGCGGGCGGTGTTCGTGCTCTACGAGATCGAGCAGCTCGCCATGGCAGAAGTGGCCGAGGCGGTGGGCTGTCCGCTGCAGACGGCCTACTCGCGGCTGCACGCGGCGCGCAAGCAGGTCGCGGCGGCGGTCAAGCGGCAACGGGCTGCGGAGGCGATGTCATGACGGAGCCACGGGAGCCTCCCCGCCTGTTGGATTCGATTGCGGACGAGCGCGATCGACTTGCCGCTGCGCTGCGGGCGGGGCGGGACGAGCTTCCCAGCGAGGCTGCGCTCGAGCAGCTGTGGAGCCGGCTGGTGCCGCCGCTGGGCGGGCCGCCCGATGGTCCAGCAGGCGGGGATGGCGGTTCTGGCGCGTCGGCCGCTGGCCTCGAAGCGGCTGCGAGCGGAGCTGCCATGGGCGCGAGCACGGCCGCGAAGATGACGGCGCTCAAGTGGCTAGGGCTTTGCACGGCGCTCGGCGCGGCGATTGGCGGATCGGCATACTACGCCTCGCAGCCGCGGTCCGCGACGATGGCCGCGGCGCCCGCCTCGTCCGCGGTCGAGCCCACGCCCGCGGCGGTTTCGGAGGGCCACTCGCGCCCCGCTTCGGCCGCGCCGCCCGTCGAAAGCGCCTCGGTAGCGCCCTCTGCGCACGCGGCCTCAGCAAGCCCACCGTCGCCCGAGCTGGCAGCCGCCCGAGCGGATGGCGCGGCCCAAGGCGGCGGGGCTCCCATCCCCAGTGAGGTCGAGCTTCTCAAGCAGGCCCAAGCCGCATTGGGCGCCGATCCCGGTCGCGCTCTTGTCTTGGTGCAGCAAGCGGCGCAGCGATATCCCGGGGGGGCACTGGCACAGGAGCGTGAGATGATCCGCATCCAAGCCCTGCTCGGC
>CAYTYV010000710.1:0-2441 GCA_964441055.1 uncultured Polyangiaceae bacterium
GGCGTATCGACCACTGCGGCATAACCGTGAAACCATAGATAGCCTCGGTCGTGGGGGCTGATCTGCCGCTGCTGCCAGCGCTGCAGCCACCGCTGGCGTCGCGTTGCCAGCTCGGCGTCGGACAGCTCGTCCGCGCGTCGCAGGGCCGCGAGCATGAGCGGCGTGGGGTCGCGGGCGATGGCGAAATCCTCCGCCCGCGGATCGGACTCCCAGGCGTCGCGATGGCGCAGGAAGGTGTCGGCCACCCGGGCGGCCTCGGCGATGCGGCCGGTCTCCAGGTACACCGTGACCAATAGCCGCGCTGGCCAGGCGTGGGCTTCCTCCTCCTGCTCGTCCGCTGCCAGCTCGGCCAGCGCCTGAGCCCTGCGTTCGGCCTCGGCAAAGTTCCCCTCGAGCTGGTGGACCAAGGCGTCGGCGCTAAGCTCGTTCTGTTGGCGCAGCGACTCGAGCGCGGTGGGCCAGGGTTGTTGCCAAGCCTGCGCGAAAGCCTCGCGGATCGCCTCGACCGGCCGCCCGGCCGCCGCTAGCCCGGTCGCCAACAACGCGTAGCCCAGCGCGTCCTTGGGATGCCCGGCGATGACCTGCCGCGCATCGCGGATCAGCGTGCCGCACTCGCCGCGCTGCTCGTGGATCCAGGCGCGAAAACGCAGGCAAGATGGCGAGGTCGGCGCCAGCTCGAGGCAGCGCCCGAGGGACGCGAGCGCGCCGTCGAAGTCGCCTGCATAGGCCTGGAACTGCCCCTTGAAGGCGTGGGCCCGCACAAAGCCCGGGTCGATCGTCAGGGCACGCTCCAAGTGCTGGAGCGCGGCGTGGTAGCCCTGCACCTGGCTGGCGATCGTCGCCCGCAAATAGAGCAGCTCGGGATCGCGGGGATAGCGTGCCACGGCGGCAGCCAGCCGCCGCTCGCTTTCCCTGCGATCGGCCGGCTGGCGGCGCACCAGCGGTTCGATGGCGTCCAACAGCCGGGCGTCGCGGTCGCTCAGATGCTGGCGAAGCTCCTGTGCTCGCTCCAGGTGCGCACGGGCCGGGTCGAGCTGCACCATGCTGTAGTAGGCGAAGCTAAGATGGAGGTGTGCGGGGCCGAGCTGAGGGTCGGCCGCCACCGCTCGTTCCAGGCTGTCGATGCACTCCTCCCCTGCGCGGTACTGGCGCTGGGCTTGCGCGTAAGCAGCCACGGCTTCAGCGCTGGAAGAGCGCGGTGGTGGGGGCCAACCGGGAAACGCGGCGAGCTCGCCCGTCGCCGCGGCAGAGACGCCTCCAGCCGCGCTGGCGCCGGTCGACTTCGCCGGATCTCGTCGCCACAGCGCGATGGCCAGCAGCGCAAGCGCCAGCAACAGGCCGCCCACCCCCAGCAGGTACCGACGGGCGAGCCGGCCGGGGGGCGGCTGGCTGGCCGTGCTGCGAGACTCCGAAGGGGGCGGCGAGTCGGCTCCGCGCTCGCCCGAGCCTTGGGCGCCCTCCGCCTGCGGCAGCACGCTCCGCTGGAGCAAACGGGCGAGCTCCTCGGACAGCCCCGGGAACGACTCGTCGAGCACCCGGCCCCGCAACGCCTCGCCGCTGACGAAGTCGAGATAGCTCGCCGTGCGGCGCGCGCCATTGAAGAACAGCACCCGCTCGTTCGGACCTGCCTCCCGATACAGCACCCAGGGGTGCAGGCAGCGGAAGTGCTCGCCCGCGCGCAGGTAGAGCCTGCGGGGCAGCAGATCTGCCGGTAGCTCGCGCATCTGCTGCGGATCGACGAGAGTGGGCGCCGCGCCCATCAGATCGAGCAGGCGCGCCCGACGGCCGCCGCTCGCCTCCAGCTCGACCGACTCGACGTAGACGAGCTGCGCCTCACGCGGCCACAAGGCCCCGGACTGCCACAAGGGCTCCAACCCGTCGATCAGAGTCTGCCCCGCGCGCCGATAAAACTCCGCAGATCGAACGGCGCCGTGGCCCAGGGCGGCGTTGCGGTAGGCGGGCAGGGCATCGAGCAAGCGGCGGGCGCTCACCGACCGCGGTTGGACCGATCGCTCGCGCCCCACCTCCGAGAACAGGGCAAAGGCCTCCAACAGCGCGGGCGAGCCGAGCTTGGTCTCGGTCGCGCCCAGCGCGGCCACCCAGTCGCCCACCGATGGCACGGCCAACCGCTCTGGCGAGGCGGGCGGGACGGCTGCAGCGGCGAGGCGAATTGCGGCCTCCCACGCGAAGTAAGCGAGGTCATGACGCTCCTTCGAGGCCTTGGCGTTGCGGGCCCGACGGAGCAGGGTCGCGATGGGAAGGGGCAGAGACACGAGGGAGGGAACGAATCATACACCCATGCAGGCTCGGGGGACGATACCGGGGCCCGCGGGTTGCGCGAAACCGGATGCCTTGCCCTGGGCCAGCGTCCTTCCACCGTAGCCGAGCTCCGCCAGCGCGGCCGCGACGAACCACTCGCCGGCGAGAGTGTTGAGGTGGAG
>CAYTYV010000711.1:0-2441 GCA_964441055.1 uncultured Polyangiaceae bacterium
ATGGCCGCTTTTCAGGTGATCACGTATGGCCGGTTTTGGGTGTTCACCGAGGCCTGCCAACTACGTGGAAGGAGACCCCACGCGTTGGCACCTGCAGATCGACAACGAAGCCGGTGATCGATCCATCCGATGGCTCTTCTGGGGAGAACCCAAGATGTGCGCGTGCGACTTCCAATGGGAAGTCACGGCGGCGAAGGAGCCATGGCTACTCTGGTCACAGATCTGGTGACACTTGGCGCCCAGGCCCTCTCTGCCAACGTAGATGAGACACCGAGTCAGGGGCGAATCGTGGCCGAGCCCAGGTTGGCGGTCTCCACCACCGATATCGACGCGCTGCCTGAGCGCCAGCCAACTTCGCGCTCCTCACTCTGCCAACGCACGAGCCGTCGCACGACGCTCGGAGGAGCGCACCGGCCACAGCGGCTCTCGAAGGATTCTGCATCGCTGGCTGGTCTTCCCAGCCATCCGCCCATCGCTGGCCGGTCTGCGGAGATGGCTTCGGGCCAAGATGACCTTATTGACCGGCACAGGAAGTGCGTCTTGCGGCCCGACACTATGGAAGGCGCCGATGGCATATTTGCGGAACACACCTGGGCGCTGACAAGGGATGAGTGCGAAACCCTACGGTTTGTGACCAAGAGCCGGCACGGCCGCCGCCATGCCCTGGCGCGCTAGGTCCTTCGCCAAGGCACAAGAAGGATCGGGCGCCAGCCAGTCCCCTGAGACCGCGGCGGCCGATGGCCTGCAGCTGGTGCAGTGGTAGCGCTGGATGCAGGAGCGGCAGCCGCGGATGTTGTCGGCGGCGAAGGCCCTGCGATACTCGGCGAGCTTGCCTTGGTAGATGTCCCCCAAGGAGGACTCACGCACATCGCCGGCCGGAAGCTCCCGCGCGAATACGCTGGGGAAAACGACACCATGTGAGGCCACGCAGGCGCGGCCCGAGAAGCACACGTGCAACCTGGGGTCGAAGGCCCCCCGGCGTACGGTGGCGTTCTTCTCGTATTCGGCGAGCGACTGAGGTTCCTGCGCGGCGCCTGTCAGCGGGAGGTCCTCCTCGTCCCGGGGACGGAAGCCGTCGAAACGGATCGGTATTCCCATGGTGCCGCGCACGAAATCTCCGATCTCGTGGAGGTGGTTTCGGTTGTGCGCGAATACGACACACGCAGCGTCACACCGAACCTGCTTCTGTACCAAGAGTCCGATACCCCGGCGCAGCTCGTCGAAGCTGCCGTCGATGCCGGTGATCGCCTCGTGAAGCTCCGCTCGATGGCCGTACACAGAGACGCGCACTCCCACATCACGTTCGGCGAAAGCCTGGGCGATCTGCGGCGTAATCCGAGTTGCGTTGCTGAAGACCTCGATGTAAGGGACGCCCCCGTTCCGAGCGTGATCGATAAGGCCCAGCAAACCATCGAAGAGCAGCGGCTCACCACCAGTGAGCTGCACTACCTCGACCTGAAGTCCGATCGCTTCGTCCAGGACGCGTTTCCAGGCTCGGAGATTCAGGCCGTCCAAACGGCCCCGGACCGGGCCGAAGCGGCCGTAACAATGCCTGCACCGGAGATTGCAGTGGCCGGTCAGCTCACAATGTAGAATGTGCAGGCACGAATCGTAGTCCTTGCGCTCCTGGTGGTCCTCGGCCACTCGAGCGAGAATCCGCAGGTCCAAGGCCTTCTGCACGAACTCGCGCACGTCGTTTTCGACTCGGCCCCGCTCCTCAGGAAACCGGGCACACAGCTCGCCGGTGAGCGCCTCAAGGTTGCGTGGCTTCTCGCACAGCCGCAGCACCTCAAGGGCCGACCCCGACGCGTGGAAGTAGGCGCCCGTGTCCCGATCCAATATGAGGGGGCCGGTGGCCCCCTCATGGAGCATCCAGCGCGGATGAAGATGCAGTCGCCGACTCTGCGTCATCGTCCCAGACCTTTCTCAACTCATGTTCCATGGTCAGTCGCACACCGAGGTCCTCGCGGCAGTAGAACACGCACTGCCTGCAGGTGTCTGGAGGATCGTCAGCGACGAGGCCCGCCCGAAACCGCTTTCTCTCCTCGTTGTTCCACAGTTGCACCGGATCATCTTCGAAGACATTGCCGAAAGCCGCGCCGCTGTAGCAGCAGATCCTCACGGACCCGTCACGACAGACCATCAAGCTCCCCCACGGCGCTGCGCATCGTTGCTGGGGGATCTCTTCCACTTGCCCTTCTTCGTTCAAGCGGTACCGGAAGTACGGCACCGGGGCAAAGGGACCCACGCGCACCCCGGTCTCGTGGCCCACCTTCAACGCCTCAAGGTACCGCTCCCGTGCCGTCTGTGGTTCGTAGGCGCAAGAGTAGGGTGCCTGGTCGTTTCGAGAGACTATCAGATCGACCACCGTTACCTCGGGCACCTTCAGCTCGGCCGCCAGCCTGACGGTAGGCTCCACCACCACCACCGGCTCGTCGATC
>CAYTYV010000712.1:0-2440 GCA_964441055.1 uncultured Polyangiaceae bacterium
CGTCCTCGTGGACGTTGCGCACCCGACGGGTCTGGAACCAGCACGCCTACCACGTGACCAACGTCCACGAGGACGGCACCATCCCGGTCGTCGAGCCGGCCAACTACCTCGACCCCAAGCTCAACAACTTCCGGCAGAACATCCAGCCGCTGGGCGAGTTCTCGGCGCCCGATCTGGTGGTGAGCGTCTTTCCCAAGTGCTGGGGCGAGTACGGGCTGGTCGCTCGCGTGCGCAACGTGGGCCAGGCCTCGGTGCCCGCGGGCGTGGTGGTAGGCTTCTACCAAGGGAGCCCGCCGAGCGGCACCCTGCTCGGCCAGGGCGAGACCACGCGGGCGCTCTACTCGCTGGGCTCCGAGGACGTCGTGCTCCTTTTGGGCTCGGTGCCCGCGGGCACGGTCTACGCGGTGGTTGACGACGGCAGCCCCGATCATCCCTGGCACGAGTGCCGCGACGACAACAACACCTCGGAGACCGCGGACCCGGAGTGCGCCACCCCCGAATAGCCCGGTTCCCCTCCCATGGCGCTGGTCAGCGTGCGTGACGTCTCCGTCGCCTTCGGCAGCGCGCTGTTGCTCGATCGCGTCGAGCTGCACGTCGAGCCCGGAGAGCGAGTGTGCCTGCTGGGGCGCAACGGCACGGGCAAGTCGACGCTGCTGCGCATCATCAGCGGCGCGCTCGAGCCGGACAGCGGCAGCGTCGACCGCAGCCAGGGGCTCCGTATCGGCGTGTTGCCGCAACAGCTGCCAGCCGATCTGAGCGGCAGCGTCTTCGACGTGGCGGCGGGCGGTCGTGGACGGCAGCTGAGCGACGAGAGGAGAAGGGTGGTCGAGACGGTGCTGTCGCGCCTGAGCCTCGACGGCGAGGCCGAGATGGCGCCGCTGTCGGCTGGAACCAAACGGCGGGTAGTGTTGGCCCGCGCGCTGGCGCTGGATCCGGAGCTGCTGCTGCTCGACGAGCCCACCAACCACCTGGACGTGGCAACCATCCGCTGGCTGGAAGATCTGCTGGCTCGCCACCGAGGCACCCTGATCGTCGTGACCCACGATCGCGCCTTCATGCAGCGGCTCGCCACCCGCATGGCCGAGCTGGACCGCGGCGTGCTGTACGACTTTCCTGGCGACTACGACACCTACCTGCGGCGCAAGGAGCAGGCGCTGAAGGACGAGCACGTGCGCAACGCGCAGCTCGACAAAAAGCTCGCCAAGGAGGAGACCTGGTTGCAGCGCGGCCTGAAGGCACGGCGCGCGCGTAACGAAGGTCGCGTCCGAGCTCTGATGGGGCTGCGCGAGCAGCGGGCGGCGCGGCGCGAGCGGGTCGGCTCGGTGCGCATGAACGTGCAGCAAGCCGACCGCCCGGGAAAGCTGGCCATCGAAGCCGCTGAGCTGAGCGTGCGCTTCGGCGAGCTGACCGTGGTGGATCGGCTCTCCACCATCATCTTGCGCGGCGACAAGGTCGGCGTCCTGGGGCCGAACAACTGCGGCAAGACGACGCTGCTGCGCGCGCTACTTGGCGAGCTGCCGCCCTCCGCAGGGCGCGTGCGCCGCGGGGCTCGCTTGCAGGTGGCCTACTTCGATCAGCTGCGCGAGCAGCTCGACGACGGCCGCACGGTGGAGGACAACGTGGGCGAAGGCCGCGATACGGTCCACATCGATGGCCATCCGCGGCACGTGATCACCTACCTGAAGGACTTTCTGTTCACGGCCGAGCGGGCGCGCACCCCAGTGGCTGCGCTGTCGGGCGGCGAACGCAACCGACTGTTGCTCGCACGGCTGTTTCTCAGACCGTCCAACTTGCTGGTGCTCGACGAGCCCACCAATGACCTCGATGTCGAGACGCTGGAGCTGCTCGAGCAGCGCCTCATCGAGTATGCCGGGACGGTCATCGTGGTGAGCCACGACCGCGCCTTCCTCGACAACGTGGTCACCAGCACGCTCGTGTTCGAGGGCGATGGGCGGTTCGTCGACTATGCGGGCGGCTACAGCGACTGGCTGAGGCAGCGAGCAGCGATCGACCGGGAAACGGAGGCCGCGGAGGCCAAGCCCAAGGGAGTCAAGGACAAGACCGTCGCTAGGGGCAAGCTCAGCTACAAACAGCAGCGTGAGCTCGAGCAGCTGCCCGCACGCATCGAAGCGCTCGAGGCCGAGCAGGCCAAGCTGCACGCGGCGATGTCGTCACCCGATCTGCACGAGCGCGGCGGCGAGTTCATCGCCCGCTCCAAGGCGCGCCTCCCGGAGCTGGAGACGGAGATCGAGCACGCCTACGAGCGCTGGCAGGCCCTAGAGACCATCGAGCCGCAATAACGCGTGACGCGAGCCGGGCCGCTTCCTCCGGCTTGACTGTTTAGAAAAGGGGACAACAGGCTACTTCTTCCCCGACACCGAGAAACCCCGCGGGGGTTTGGGGGCAGAGGAAGGAGCAACGCGACGACCGGAGCCCCCAT
>CAYTYV010000713.1:0-2439 GCA_964441055.1 uncultured Polyangiaceae bacterium
GATGGTCTGGGCGAATCGGCATTCGGGCCCCTTCAAGGCTTGCGCCCTCCGGCGCTACCTTCGCGAGGAGGGCAACGACGGCTTTGGCTCCAGCGACGAGGTGGTCCGCTTCTTCCTGTACTACCTGCTCCAGGTCGAGGGATACGAGGCGGTGGTCAGGGGGGTGAGCAAGACCATCGACGGCTTGAGCGGGCTCCCCGCCGACTTCGAGCTGGTGAAAGCCGACGTGGTCAAGGCCGCCGTCTGGGAGAAGGCCCTCGCCGTGGGCGGGCGACTGCTGAAGGTGGACGAACGCGCCGATCTGCCGTCCGTACCCGAGCAGGCCAAGCTTGCTCGGGACTGTGCCGCGGCCGCGCGCAAGCTCGCCGAAAAACTGGAGGCGGCGCACCGCGAGCTCGGGCAGATGCTGGGCTTGGTGGGGGTGAGCCCTGAGGACTCGATGCGGGCGCAGACGTGGCGCCGGCTCGAGGAAGGGTTGGGGAAGATCGCGGAGGCCAACGGGAGCGCGAGCTGTGTGCGGATCGTTGCCGAGCTTCACGCTGACGAGGCGCTGGAGGACTTCGTCCTTTCCGCGAGCGGGCTCATCGCGGAGCGACAGGCGCTGGACACCATTCGCCATCAGGCCACCGCCATCGACTATGTGGCGAAGTACGGAAGCAAGGAGGATCAGAAGAAAGTCGTCACGGCGCTTCGCAACCTGCTTGCTGATCCAGTGACGCGCAAGCTGAGCGAGCGGGCGGGCGATTGGGCGACGAGCGCCAAGCAGGTGTTCGAGCGCCTGCTCAACGAGACGGCCCCGATTGCCGACGACGGCGCTAGGGGCGGAGCCGTCGAGAGGCGCCGCGCAGGCGTAGGGCGCGGCGAGGTGGCGGCGGCGACCCAGGCGATGGTCGAGGAGGCGCTGACGGAGAGTGACGCTTCCAGCTTCGATCTGGCGGTCGTGCTGACGCCGAGGAAGGTGACGTGACGGATCCCCTGGGCGATCGCGTGCTCGACTGGATGCTCCGGCGGCACGAGCAGAGCTTCCATGCGATCGAGTCCGATCTGGTGCTCGTGAGCCAGCACCCCGTGCTCGACTCGGTCACGGGAGCGCTGCGACGTGGGGCGGAGCGCTGGGCGGTTCGCCGCGCGCGAGGCGAACTCACGCTGCGCCAGGCGTTGCTCGACGTGGATCGCACGGTGGTCATCATCCCCAGCGGCTTGAGCTTGCCGCTGGATCTGAGCGAGCGCGCCTACTTGCGGCGTCCGCTGCTGGTCGAGGCGGCAGACGTGGTTGCAGCCGTGGCACAGCGCTTCTGCCAGCGGATCCAGGATCCGCACCTGGCGGACGCCGTACTTGCGACCGACGAGCGTCTGGAGGCCGCGCAATCTTGGACGACGGGAGGTGCGGCTGTCACCGAGTCCGACGTTCGCCGCGTCGTTCTCCGCACCTTGCTTGGCCTCGAGCGCGACCTGGAACGGGTGACCCCGTCCGAGCTACTGGCGGGATGGCTGCTCCGGGGATCTCCCGAGCACGACCCCATGATCGCCGACGCCTTGCGCAGGGCGCACGGTCTGGAAGGGGAGTGGCTGGCGCAGGCGCTCTCCACTGGCGTCGAGAGCCTCGTCACCGCCGGGGCGCTGGCTGGCTCGGAGCGCGCTCGCAAGGACCTCGCGGTGGAGCCCAAACCCGCGACCGACCGCGACTGGGTCACATTGCGTGGCTTGGTGGAGCCGGCGGTTCGACAGCTTGCCGACAGTCAGCCCGCGAGGCTCGACGATCTTCTCGAGGAGGCGGAGGCCAGGGCGGCCGCGGCCGCCTTGGCGCCCGACGCCCTCGGCATGCACCCGTTGCTGCGCGAGCCGCTCGACGTCGCGCTCGGCAGGTATGCAGCGGCGGCTGCGGCGCTTGAGCCGGTTGACGGGCGCGAGCTCGAGCGGCTGGACAAGAACATCCATGCGCCCGGCCGAGTCGGGCCACGCCGCCTCGTGCGCGAGCTCACCCGGCTCGCGCGTTTCCTCCGTGACTTCGAGGCCCCGGCAGCGGACGCCAGCGTGTCCGAGTGGGCGGCGGCGCACCTGCGTGACGTGGCTTGGGCCGATTGGTGTGCCCGCGAGCTGCGCCGTCTTGCAGCCAGCGCTCCGAGCGATCTGGCACGTCACGCCCGGGTTCTATTGGATCGGTATGTCGAGCAACGCGACGCCCTCAACGCAACGTTCGCCGAACGGTTGGCGGCCGACGAAGTCGACGCGTTTCGCTCGGGCGCGTTGCGCGATGCACTGCCCCTTCACCTCGTCACCCGCGCGTTGATCCGGCCCCTGGTGGATGGCGGAAGCCGCGTGCTCTTGTTGGTCCTCGACGGCTGCGATGTATCGACCTGGATCGAGATTCTGCAGCAGCGCGAGCTCTACGCTTCGCGCATGGGCATGGCGCTCCCGGCAGACGTCGCGGGCTCGCTG
>CAYTYV010000714.1:0-2427 GCA_964441055.1 uncultured Polyangiaceae bacterium
GTGGACCTGGCAGCTTCAGGGAGCAAACGTGCTCACGGTAGTGGTGAAGGCCACCTGCGAGCTCGTCCCAGGGGAGCGTGCGCGGCTTCTGGACGAGACCGACATGTTCAGCGGCGACGTGCACCACGATGGCGATCCCCGCGGCTCGGTGACCTACCCCAGCGATTTCGTGCCCCAGAAGACGCGTTGCGACATCGTGATCGACGCTCGCGCCTATGGCTACGACGGAGGCCCTCCAGCTGAGGCGAGCTTCACCGTCGAGGGAGACCAGAGGCTCTCCCGAAGCGTGGCCGTCTTCGGCAAGCGAACATGGGGTGGCGAGCAGCGAGTCGCCGACAGAGGGCCCGTCCCGTTGATCTTCGAGCACGCGCTCGGTGGTTCCGGCGACGCCGACAACCCGGTCGGCGTGGGGCGCGAGGGCGACGACATGCCGCGGCTCGAGCTGCCCGAGGCGCTCCTCTCATCCCGAAGCGACAAGCGAGCTCCCGCCTGCTTTGCGGCGATTCCGATGTTGTGGCCGCGGCGCTGGTCGAAGCTCGGCACCTACGACAAGCGGTGGCTTGAGGAACGCTTCCCCTACTTCCCCGACGACATCGATTGGACCTTCTTTCAATCCGCGCCACCAGAGCAGCAGCACGCCACGCTGCCGGCCGATGCCCAATACAGGCTCGCTGGTATGCATCCAGAACACCGCGTGATCGAAGGCCGCCTGCCCGGGCTCATGCCGCGCGCGTTCGCTGTGAGACGCGATGGCGCGCTCTCCGAGGTGGGGCTCAAGCTAGACACCCTGACGTTTTCAGTCGATGAGCTGAAGGCCAACCTGGTGTGGCGCGGCACGATCAACGTGACGGATCACGCCGCTTCCGAGCTCCAAGAGCTGTTCGTGGCCCTCGACGATCCGGAGCGCGCACCCCTCGACGAAGATGCCGCCGCCTGTGCCCATCGCGAGCTGCGGCCTGAGCTTCCTCGCATTGATGTGCCGCTGGATCCCGAAAACAATCAGGAGCGACGCGACGCGGCGATGGCGCGGCACGTGGAGCGCGCACGACAACGCCTCCTCGCCGCGGGCGTGGATGTGGATGCTCCAGCACCAGCACCAGCGCCTGCACCGCAAGCCGCGCCCGGCACCGAGACGCTCTCGGACCGAACCGCACGAGCCTTGCGTCTATTGGCGGCTGGGGAAGGTGTGGACGGCGCCGATCTTTCGGGGACGGATCTGCGCGGCTACGACTTCCGGGGCCGTTCGCTGCAAGGGGCGCAGCTCGGCGAGAGCCTCCTTGCCGGCTGCCGCTTTGACGGATGCGATCTCGGTCGCGCAGATTTGAGCGGCGCGGATCTCACCGACGCAAGCTTCGACGGCGCCAACCTCGAGCTTGCGGATCTGTCGGGTGCCATCCTCGAACGGACGAGCTTCAAGGCGGCCGACATCGCCTATGCAGATTTCCGCCACGCCACGCTCACCCGCGTCGACTTCACCGAATGTCGCGGACCGCGGCCCTGCTTCGCCGATGCCAGCTTGAAGGACTGTGCCTTTGAGCGATGCGATCTGTATGGGGTAGACTTCACGCGCGCGACGCTCGATGGGGTGAGCTTCGCAGGTGCAAGCGTGCCCGAGATCCGTCTCTACGAAGCGGCGGGCCAGGGGGTCAGCTTCAACAAGACCGACCTCACCGAGGCGCGCGCTGATGGCTGCCGCTTGCCAGCAGCCGACTTCACCGCGAGCGTCGCCAACCAGTCCGTGTGGGATGGCTCCGTGCTGACGGGGAGCGATCTGTCCGCGTCGAAGCTACAGGGAGCGGGCCTGTGCTCGATCGACGGGCGGGGCTGCAACTGGTCGGGAGCCGACATGCGCACCGCACGCTGCAATGGCGCCGACCTGAGCGAAGGAAAATTCGTGAAGACCAACTTGATGGAAGCTTCGCTGCAGGCCTGCGCTCTTCGCGATGCCGATCTTCGTGGCGCCAACCTCTACGGCGCTGAGACCTTCCAGGCCGATACCCGCGGCGCCAAGCTGGCCGACGCGATTATCGCCCGCACCAAGCTGGAGGGCCCATGATCGGCTCTGCCGCCGAGCTTGGCCAGCGCCTGGAGCGAGGCGAGTCCTTGCGCGGCGCGCACTTTCAGTCGGCCGATCTCCGCGGCGTGGATCTTCGTGGCGTCGATCTGCGCGACACCCGGTGGACGGGCTGCAATCTCGACGAAGCCAAGCTGCAGGGCGCCAAGTTGCGCGGCGCCAAGCTCACGAGCTGCACGCTGCGGGGCGCTGACCTCAGCGGCTGCGATGCGACGAACATGACCGCGACGTGGGACGAACGCGGCGCACCCGTCGACATGTCGCGAGCGACCTTGGTCGAGGCCCGCCTCGACGGCGCGAACCTCTCCGGGGCGCTGATGGCCGAGGCCAACTTCCACGGTGCGCGACTGGGT
>CAYTYV010000715.1:0-2425 GCA_964441055.1 uncultured Polyangiaceae bacterium
CCAGGGCCCAGACGAAGCGCGGTGAGAACAGCGCGTAGTTGATCTGCAGGTGCACCACGTCAGGCCCGAGCCGCCGCAGGTGCTGCACGGTCTGCCACGCTTCGCGCACGGTGGCCTGCTCGCGGCTCCACAACCGCGGCGGGGAGGGGCCCGTGGCGGCGGCTCCAGGCTCGCGGTGCGGGGCCAGCACCTCGGTGCTCACCCCGAGCCGCTCGAGCGCGGCCACCAGCGACTCGGTATAGGTCGCAATGCCGCAGGCCTCGTGAAAGGTCGAAAGCTCGACGACGCGCATCCCGCTCCTCTAGACGCTGCCTCTCAGCTGCCTCTCACATAGGCGGTGAGCGCGCGGGCGTCGACCGTCCTCGCTCGGACGGGCCTGCGAAGCGCCTCGCAGCCCGCCTGGTCGCGGCCTTTCCGGCTCGGCCATGGTTGCGCTGGCGGAGTGGCGGGGCAGGGGTTATACTCGCTGAAATCTTGATAGCTTGCATCCTTTCGGGGACACAACCAGGGAGACGAACATGCGCAAGGTATTCGTGAAGGCGGCAGTGGTGTTGACGATTGCCGGGCTGCCTCTGCTCGGCATCGGCTGCGACGACGACGAAGACGGCACGGGCACGGGCACGGGCGCGGGCACGGGCACGGGCACAGGCACAGGCACGGGCACGGGCGCTGGTGGCGGCGGTGAAGGCGGCGGCACAGGCGGCACCATGGCTGGCGGCAGCGGTGGTGGCGGCGGCGAGGCGCCAACGAAGGTCGGCGGCGTGACCGGCCTCAACATGGGCACCATGTCCACGGTTACGGCGTACTTCATGGACACCACTGGCGCGGGCAACAACAACTGCACGCAGACGACCGAAGGCGACTGTACTATCCTCACCTGTGACCTGAGCGGCGCTGGCGGCGCAGCGGGCATGGGCGGCGCTGGCGGTGCTGGCGGCGCTGGCGGCGCTCCGGCTGCACCTCACGCAGGCGACATCGACGTCACTGGTGGCGTGCGCGACGTGACCCTGTCGCCCGACGCGGACGGTACCTACCCGGCGGACATGTCGGTGACCGACCCGCTGTTCGAGGCCGACGACACCATCAACTTCACCGCAGCAGGCGACACGGTCAGCGCCTTTGACGAGGCTCTCGACGCGCCGTCCATCGTCACGGTGACGGCTCCGACCTTCGACGGGACCATGAACGTCGACGTCGACACGGGCTCCGATTTGGACGTCGCATGGGACGACGGCGCTGACGGCGGCGAGGTCATCATCGGTTTGGGCGGTGCCGATGAGGACAGCTCCGTGACCGTGGCGTGTACTTTCGATGCCGCCGATGGCTCAGGGACCGTTCCCACAGCCGCACTGGGCGATCTCCTGGACTTCGGTACGGGTACCATCTCCCTCATGACGCAGGACATGAGCGTGGTCACCGCGGGCGACTACCAGGTCACGCTGATGCTCATGGCCTTTGGCATGCTGGACGCGACGACCACGGCCTCGGGCACGACCACCTATACCAGCGAGTAGCTCGCCCTTTTCCTGCCTAGGCCAGCGCCGCGCGCGGGTGCGCTCAGGCCCGAGCCGCGCTGGCCAGCAGGTGGCGGAGACAAAAACAGGAGGAGCGGTGTGAGCCGCTCCTCCTGTTTTTGTGGCCTATCCGCACAGCTCTTCGCTGTGCATCGGCCCGCCGAATGCGGCCTCAAGGCCTACGGCGACTCGGTCTTGTCGTCGTCGGTCTCGGCGATGGCCTTGGACAGCTGGCCCAGGGTGTTGGCGGTTAGCTCCAGCGAATGGGCGCTCGTCTGCAAGGCGAGCTTGCCCACGCGGAGCCCGTGGGCGGACCAGAGCCGCCCCAGCGACAGAAGGCCGCGAAGGGCAGCCTCCAGATCGTTTGCGATGGTGGTCTGCTCGTTGCTCTGCTCCTTGCTTTGCTCGGTCATGGCTCATTCCTCCGGTTGGTTGGACTTGGCAGACACGGGCAGGCACTCCGCGCCGATGATGACGCGGCGCGCTCCGCTTTCGTGAATGCCCAGATAGGCCTGGTCGCCCGCGGCCAGCTCGAGGCCGCACAGCGCACAGCGTCCGGCCCTGGCCAGCAGCAGGGGTTGAAAGCCGACGACTCCCTCGAGCGGCGCCGTTGGTGAGTCGGGCGAAGCCTGGCTCGCGGGCTCCTTGGAGGCGGGCGGCTCGTCATCGCCTGCCCGTCCACGCCGCGCCTTTTTGGCCGAGGCCACGGCTCGAGCCATCTTGTCCCGCGCGCTAGAGCGCAGCTCCTCGCGGTGGCGCTCCAGCCGGTCGGCCACCGAGCGAAGCTCTCCCTCGGCCCGCTGCTCGACCTGGTCCAGGGTGGTCACGGCCTCCTCCAAGATGCCGCGGACCACGTTCGAGACGGGCAAGCGCAGCGAGGCCGCCAGCCGCTTCAGCTCCTGCTCGAGCAG
>CAYTYV010000716.1:0-2419 GCA_964441055.1 uncultured Polyangiaceae bacterium
GTTTCTCGCCGAAACTCGTCTTCAAGGACTCTAGTAGCTGGACAAGTTTGCTTCGGGAACTTCTTTCCGTGAGCGCGGGTCGCTATGGTGCGCCGTCATGGGCGAGGACGAGCCGACCCGCAAGGCCAAATCGCGCGATGCGGCCGCGCCCGAGACCGCCGTTGACCAGGGGGCCTTTGGCGAGCTCAGCTCCACGCTGACCATCGACGCTGACGCGGACCAGCGCTACCGCCAGGCGGTCCAGGGCCGCGCGGGCGAGAAGCTGCTCAGTAGGGGCTTGCCGGTCTCGCGCAAGCTGCTCGCCACCGCCGTCTGCTTGGCTGCCCTGATCGGCATCCCCTACCTGCATCCCGTGCTCGCCCCGCTCAGGGTCATCGGGCCGAAGGCGGCCGACGAGGAGCGGCCCCCCGAGGCAGCCCCGCCCCTGCCCGCGGCCTCGGTGGGCGAGGTGAAGGTGCCCGGGCGCACCCTGGACGAGCAAAACCGCGCCGCCGAGCTCGAGGCGGCCCAGGACAGCCGCAGCCCGCTCGGACAGCGCCCGGACCGCGGCCGCGCGGCCGTGCCTGCCAGCGTGCAGGAAAAAAAGCCGCCGCGAGCCATCGACGACCCCTCGGGGCAGGCCCTCGACCGCTTCTTCGCCAAGCTCATGCGGGTGGAGAGCAAGGAGCCTGGGGCGGCGGCGCGCATCGTCTACTACGGCGACTCGATCATCGCCTCCGACTTCGTCACGGGAAAGCTCCGCCGCATGCTGCAGAGCCGCTTCGGCGATGCGGGCCATGGCTATGCGCTCATCGCCAACGCCTGGCCGGGCTGGTTCCACATCGACGTCTCGCGGCAGGCCTCGGGCGAGTGGAGCGTGAGCCGCTGCGTGGGGCCGTACGCCGACGACGGCATCTACGGCCTGGGCTGCGCCTCGTTCACCGCTCGCCACCCAGGCATCTGGGCGAGGTTCGCCACCGCCAGCCGCGAAAAGTGGGGCCGCCAGGTCTCGCGCTTCGAGATCGAGTACCTGCGCCAGCCTGGCGGCGGCGCGCTGGAGCTGTTGGTCGACGGCGAGCTTCGCGGAGAGCTCGCGACCGCGGGCGAGGCTCCTCGGGCGGCCTGGCACACCGTGGCGGTTCCCGATGGCCCGCACAGCCTGGAGATCCGCACGGTGGACGAGCGTCCCGTGCGTCTTTTCGGCATGCGCATGGAGCGCGACGTTCCCGGGGTGACCTTGAGCGCCTGCGGCGTGACGGGCGCGCGCGCCCGCTTCTTGGACAAGCAGGACGACGAGCATTGGGCCCAGGTGCTGCAGGCGGCCAAGCCCGATCTCGTGGCGCTGGCCTTTGGCTCCAACGAGATCACCGACGGCTCGATGTACTCCATGCAGGACTACGAGAAGACCCTGGTGGCGGTGATGGAGCAGATCGAGGCCGCGCTGCCCGAGTCCTCCTGGATGCTGGTGGGCCCGCCCGACATGGCCACCGAAAAGGCGCATCTAGGCCACTCGCGGCCCCACGGTCGGATCATCACCGATCGGCAGCGCGACATCGCCGCCAAGCGAGGCTGGGCCTTCTGGGATCAGTTCCGCGCCATGGGCGGCGGGGGCTCGATGTGGGGCTGGATCAAAATGGGGCTGGGCTCCAAGGACATGTTCCACCCGACCGGACAGGGCGGCAACGTGCTCGGCAAGTGGCAATACCTGGCGCTCATGCAGGCCTACGAGCAGTTCAAGGCGAGCCGCCGCGAGCCAGAGGCCCAAGGTGAGTAGCGCGGGCTCCAAGCCAAGCCGGGGGGCGCCGTCGCGGCCCGCCCGCAGCCGCGCGAGACCGGGGCGGGCGGCGCTGCGTCGCGAGATCCGCGGCCTGGCGCGCGACTTTGCCGACCGGATCGTCGAGCTGCTCGACCGACATGGCCTGTGGGAGCCGAGCGCGGCGGCGGTAGCCACAGCCGAGGGAGCCTCACCGCGACGGAGCAAGCGCCAGCGTCGAAGCGCGGACGAGCTCAGCGAGCTGGGCGAGCGGATCGAGGCCGTGCTGGAGCAACGCCGCGGGCCGGTCGCCATCAGCGTCATCGCGGCGGCGCTCGGCGCCGAGCCCCGCGACATCGCGCATCCCGTCGCCCTGTTGGTAGAGCAGGGCAGAGTGGAAAAGAGCGGCGAGCGGCGCGGCACGCGCTACCGGCTGGCCGCCAGGCGTCGGGCCTCGCGGCGGCGCCGTCGCAAGCCTCCCCCGTCGCGCAAGACCAAGCCCCCGCGCTCGCGGTAGGGCCTTGCGCCGATCGCCGTGCCCTCACCACGCCGAGACCCCATGCGGGGTTGGGGGCGGAGGAAGGGGCAAGGCCGAACGTCAAATCAATCCAAACGGCAAGCAGATCTCGCCCGTTGGGGCTCATCGGCTGGCCCTCACTGTCTCGGGGCCAGCCGATGGGCCCCAAC
>CAYTYV010000717.1:0-2415 GCA_964441055.1 uncultured Polyangiaceae bacterium
CGTTCACTGGCGCGAGCCCTCGGGCCAGCTACGCCACAACGCCGCGTCCTTCGGCGCCGTTGCCGAGCGCATGGCCGAGCTCGGCGTGCGCCGCTGCGTGCTGTCCTTCGCGCAGCTCTACGGCAAGGTGCTCCAGCGCGAGAAGCGGCTGGTCCTGCGCTATGTCGATCCGCCCTTGCCCGACAAGCTCGCGAAACTCTGCGCCATGGCCGATCGCGCCGCGGAGCTCGGCATCGAGCTGCGGACCTGCTGCCAACCCGAGCTCGTCGGCTGCCATCCCAACGTCCAGCCGTCGAGCTGCATCGACGGCCCCTATCTGACGACCGTCATCGATGCCGATCCGACCGGCCTCGACCTCTGTCCGCACCCGAGCCGCAAAGGCTGCGGCTGCACCCGCAGCCTCGACGTGGGCCGCTACCAGCGGTGTCGCCACCGCTGCGCCTATTGCTACGCCAACCCCGAGCTGGATTGAGGGGGCGATTCGTGCCCTGCGCGGGCCGTTGCCCGCGGACGGACGGTGCACTATGCAGAGCCGTACGTCGGCCAGCCGGGCCCATCCGGCGGCACGCGCCCAGGGCGGCGGCGAAGCTGCCGATGACCGAAGAGGGGAGCATGAAGAAAGTCAAGTTCGAGCACGTCTTCAACTGCGACGCGGACACCTACTGGGGCAAGATCTTCTTCGACCCGGAGTTCAACACGAAGCTGTTCATCGAGAAGCTCGGATTCATCCGCTATGAGCCCGAGACCGTCGAGGAGACCGACGAGCACATCAAGCGTCGCGTGGTGGTGGAGCCCTCGGTGAGCGACATCCCCAAGGCGGTCAAGAAGGCCGTCGGCGACAACTTCGGCTACGTCGAGCACGGCAGCTTCGACCGCAAGGCCAAGCGCCTCGACATCAACGTGCGGTCGAACGTCAAGCCGGACAAGTTCCGCTGCGTGGGCTCGATCCGGCTGGAGAAGGTGGACGAGACGCAGAGCCGCCGCATCGTCGAGTTCGAGATCGAGGTGAGCATCTTTGCCGTGGGCAAGATCATCGAGGGCATCATCGTCAAAGACATGGAGCGCGAGTTCGACATCGGCTCCAAGTTCACCAACGATTGGATCCGCGAAAAGGGGCTCTAACGGGCTTCCTCGTCGCCGAAGACCAGCAGATCGTTCTGCATCGACTTGTACTGGAACTCGATCCAGACGGCCGAGCGGATGGTCTTGGCGATGCGAACCTCGTCGATGAGCCCGTCGAAGGGCCGCCGATAGTTCGTCCCGGCATCGACCATGAAGTTGCCGATGCGAAGCGGCGAGGCCTCGTCCGACAGGGCGGTGCTGTCGCTAACGGTGGGGTGGCCCGCGCCCACCTGGACGCCGTCGACGTAGAACAAGGGATCGTTGGCGGCCGCGGAATCGTTGTAGGTGACCACCAGGTGCTGCCACTCGTCGAGGGCCAGGGTGCTGGAGTAGGTCTCCCACGAGTTGTTGCCAGCGTCGAAGCGCCGCTCCAGGCGCTGGCACTCGGCAAGCGGCCCAGCCGCGCCCGCGTCGTTGTTGTCGAGCTGCCAGGACCAGCCGTTCTGTGCGCCCGTGCCCGTGGACTTGTCCACGATGCGGCCGAAATCGGTGCCGTTGCCCCAGGAGCGCGGCTTGATCCAGGCCGACAGGGTGCCGCCGTTGCCGCCAAAGATGTTCGCCAGGCTGTCGCTGGTGCCCACGCCCACGTCGATGATGTCGTTGGGGGAGCCGAAGTTCCAGCCGTTGGCAATACGGGCGGGTACGTCGTCGCCGCCGTAGGCGCTACCGTGGTTGTCCCAGAAGGTCGAGTCTTCGCAGTCGCCGTGCAGATGCCAGACCGCGCGATACGGAGGGCGCCAGGTATCGATCGGGTTCTGGCCGTCATCCGCATCCGGATCGGTGTAGTACATCCACAGCTCGATGGCGCCGCTGGTCTTGACGGTGGGCATCCGCACCCACACGTACGAGTTGCCGTATTTGGTAAAGGACTCGATCTCGTAGTCCATCACCGTTTCGTGGTCGTCGGCGACGAAGCGCAGATCTCGACCGTCGTCGTGCATGCCCTCGGGGTCGACGTCGTCGCCCTGGAACTGCACCAGCACGGGGAAGTCCTCCAGCTGCTCGCTGGGTCGCTCCGTGAAGGAGATCTTGCGGCGGTAGGCAAAGTTGCCGAACCACAAGCCACCGCCAGCGCCCGCCTGCCCAGCGGAGCCTCCGGTGGACGCGCCCGAGCCGCCTTGTCCCGCCGTCGCCCCCGAGCCGCCCGTACCGCCCGTCGTCGAGCCGGCCGCGCCGCCGCCACCGGTCGCCGCAGAGCCGCCCTCAGCGCTACCGCCAGAGCCCAGGCGCCGATCGAAGCGATCCCAATCGAGCAGGCAGCCCGCCCAGATCGCACCCAATAGCCCGCCAGCC
>CAYTYV010000718.1:0-2399 GCA_964441055.1 uncultured Polyangiaceae bacterium
GCTGCTCAGCCGGGGCCAGGAGCTGACCCTGACCGGGCTGCTGGCCTTCTTGTTCCTGCTGCCCATGGTGGCGGTTGCGGTGGGCAGCTTCGACGGTCGGATCTACGATGCGGACAACCTGCGTCGGCTGGGGCTCGAGCCCTTTGGGCACATCCCCTCGTTTCCCGGCCATCGGGTCGGTTCGCTGGACTCGCGACGAAAGGCGTTGGACACTCGATAGGGGAAGGCTCGTGAGCCTGTCGCAGCCGATGACGGCGCGGCGGGAGGCTCGGACCGCCGCTAGAACCGGAAAGCATCGTGGTAGAGGCCCAAGAGCAAGCCGAGGGGCAGAGCCCGCGCGAGCTGTTCAACCAGATCGCCACGCTGGTGCGCAAGGCGCTCCGCCGCCGAATCGTGCTGGCCGTGACCTTTGCGCTGGGGCTTTTGGCCTTCTTCTTCGTGCCCACCATCATCACGCCCGTGTACATCTCGGAGACGCTGCTGGTCTATCGCGAGGGCATCGAGACCGAGCAGCTGCTCGGCGAGGAGACCCAGCGGGAGAGGCCTCGGCAGCGCAACCTCCGGCTGCGCGAGATGCTGCTGTCGCGCTCGAACTTCGCCAACATCATCACCGAGCTCGAGCTGTACCCGGACACCGTCCAGTCCAAGGGCATCCAGACGGCGGTGGACGAGCTGCGCAAGAACACGAAATGCACCGTGGGCGAGGGCGACACCTTCGCTATCCTGTATCGGGGCGACGAGCCCGAGGTCGTCTACCAGGTCACCAAGCGGCTGGGCCAGTCGCTCATCGAGTCCAGCCAGCGCTATCGGCTCGAGCAGGCCCAGGCGACCAGCAAGTTCCTCGAGGCCCAGGACAAGAAGATCACCAAGGAGCTGGCCGAAAAGGAGCAGGAGCTGGCGCAGTTTCTGGCGCTGCACCCCGAGTTCGCCCAGGACGTCACCCAGGGAGCGCCGACCACGGGTGCCTCGGTTCGCGCGGCCGAGCGTCGCTTGGCAGGAGGCAACTCCAGCCTCGATGCCCTCGAGCGGCAGGCCGCCCGCATCCGCGCCCGCGTGAACGCGCCAGCCGGGGCGCCCGTGATGGCTCCAGCGACCGACCCGGACTACGAGGCCAAGCTGAGCGCGGCCCAGCAGGAGCTGGCGCGAGCCGAGCAGGATCTGGCCGAGAAGCGCTCCCGCTACACCCAGCAGCATCCCGACGTGAAGGCGGCTGACGCCCGGGCACGCGCGGCGCGGTCCAAGCTGGCCATGCTCCGCACGCAGGTGCCCGTCGTGGCGGCGGCGCCGCCGAGCACCGACGAGGAGCGGGCGCGTCTGCGCAAGCAGCTGTCCCGCCTCGACAATGCCATTGCGCGGGCCAAGGGTGCTGAGGACGCCCCGACCGAGGTGGCCAGCCAAGGCAACGAGATCGTGGCCTTGGAAACGGAGTGGACCGCGCTGAACCGCGAGGTGGCGGACGTGCGCTCGCGCAACCAGGAGATCCAGACGCGGCTGTTTCGGTCGTCGATCTACGCCAAGGTGGTCGCCAGCGGCCAGTCGAGCCAGATGGCCATCCGCGACGAGGCCTACATGCCCAATCGGCCCACCAAGCGCGGCAAGCGACGGACCGGGGCGGTGGCCACCATGGTGGTCTGGTTCCTGGGGGGGCTGATGGCGCTGGGCTTGGCCCTGCTCGACGACCGACTCTACAACGAGGCGGACATCCGACGGCTGGGCGTCGGGCCCCTGGCTCACGTCACCCCCGGGCTGCCCCGTCCCCCAAAGGGCAAGTCTCATGTCTGACGATCGGCGCCATGGCAGGTCGCCCTCGTGGCCGCCCGAGCCGGGCTCCGCGGTCGATCCTCGAGCCTATGGCGAGGCCGCGGACCGCCAGGCCTATTCTGGCAGCCGACGCCCGAGCCGCCCGCAGCAGGAGGACCGTGATTTGCCGGACGACGCCTATGACGTTCGCTACGCGAGCGACGGTGGTGTGGATGCGGCCACGCTGCTGTATGTGCGCAAGCCAGCGGCCGTCGAAGCCGCAGTACGAGGCGGTAGCGATCCGGAGCGCGAGGCAGTCCACCACGGCGGCGGCCGAGCACCGTGGCCGGTCGATCCGGGCCGTGAGGCGGCCGGGCCGAACCAGGGCTCCGCCACTTCGGGGCCCGAGCAAGCGTCCGAGCACGGCGGCCCTTTCGAGCCGTCGGACGACGAGCTCGGCGCCGCGCTTTCGGGTGGCTACCCGCGTCCGAACGGCCCCGCCTATCGGCCTGCAGCCGGAGGGCCGCCTGCCCCCGCGGCGGCCGGGTCAGGCTGCATGGTGGTGGCCGGTCAGGCCGAGCCCGGTAGCGGTCCGCTGCCCCTACCGTTCGTGAGCGAGCCCGACTCCCCGCTGGCGGCGAGCTTCCGGGTGCTGCGGC
>CAYTYV010000719.1:0-2396 GCA_964441055.1 uncultured Polyangiaceae bacterium
CACAACGGTCCCAACGCCAACGTGCCCGCGGGCCTGTTCGCCGTGCCCAGCCAGGTCAAGGTGCTCGTGGGCCCATAGGAGCCTTGGCCCCTCGATCGGCCGCCAGGCGAGCGCCCCCGAGCTCAGCGCGGCAGCGCCGCGCGCAGCACGCGCAGGGTATTGCCCCCCATGATGGCGGCGATCTCCGCCTCGCCGAATCCCTCGGCCAGCAAGGCTTCGGTGATCAAGGGCAGGCCCGTCACATCGAAGGGCTGGGGGACCGCCCCGTCGAAGTCCGAGCCCAGGGCCACGTGCTGCGGACCGACGAGGTCGACGGCGTAGCGGATGGCGCGCGCGATGGCCGAGGCGTCGGTGCCGCAGGTCGCCGCTTCCCAGAACCCGATGCCGACAACCCCGCCGGTTGCGGCGATGCCGCGGACGTGCTCGTCGGACAGGTTGCGACGGTTGTCGCAGGTCCCTCGCACACCCGTGTGGGACGAGAGCACGGGCTTGGTGGCGCGGGCGAGCACCTCGTCAACTAGTGCGGGGGAGCCGTGAGAGACATCGACCAGCATGCCGAGAGCCTGCTGGCGCTCCAGCACCTCGACGCCGAGCTCGCTAAGCCCGCCTTGCTCCACGCCATGGGCCGATCCCCCGAGGGCATTGTCGAAAAAATGCACGGGGGCCATCATGCGAAAGCCCGCGGCGAACAGTTCGTCCACGGCGGCGAGCTCGCCTTCGAGGGCGTGCGCGCCCTCCAGGCCGAGGATGGCTCCGACGAGCTTGGGATCGCGCTGGCGGCGTTCGAGCAAGGCGTCCAGGTCGGCCACCGAGCGGATCAGCGTGAGCGCGCCACCGGATCGGTCCGCGGCCTGGCGAAGGTCCGCGGCCTGGTCGAGCGCGCGGGCCTTGAGGCTTAGCCAGGTCCTGGGCGAGCGCAGCTGGGCGACGAACAGCGCGGTGATCGAATCGCTGTCGTCGCTGTTGCGGTCGTAGTTCATGCCGCGCGGCACCTGGGTGACGACGGTGAAGGCCTGCAGCGCTACCCCGGCTTCGACGAGCCGCGGCAGGTCGACCTGGCCGCGCTCGGAACGGGCCAAGGGATCGCGATCCCACAGCAGCGTATCGGTGTGCAGATCGACGACCGTCAGACGCGCGTGGAGGGCGGCCGCGTCGGCCGACACCCGGTACGGCGGCGGCCGCAGCGTCGCGTTTTTGCGGCTCTCCACCAAGCTCGGCGCGAAGACGAAGAAGCCGGCCAATCCCAAGGCAACGACGACGGCGAGCCCGCGGAGGATCTTGGTGCGAAGGCGCGTTCGGCTCACGCCTTGCGCCGAGCGCGCCGCCCTAGCTCGCATCGCCGCGGGCGTAGATGCTGGCCACGTAGTCCAACACGTCGCGCGCCGAGACCTCGTTGTAGCCGAAGTACTTGATCATCCGCGCCTTGATGATGTCGATCTTTTCCTGCGTCTCCTTGTCGATGACGTTGGAGACCAAGGTCTGCAGCTTGATGGTGTCCTTCTGGTCCTCGAACAGCTTGAGCTCGAGCGCGCGGCGCAGCCGGTCGTTGGTGTGCCACTCGAACTTCTTGCCCTCGACCGCCAGCGCGCCGATGTAGTTCATGATCTCCCGCCGGAAGTCGTCCTTGCGGTTCTCGGGGATGTCGATCTTCTCCTCCACCGAGCGCATCAGCCGCTCGTCGGGCTCGACGTCCTGGCCCGTGAAGCGATCCTTGACCTTCTCCTTGATGGTGAAGGCCTTGACCGAGTCGATGTAGTTGGCCGCCAGCTTCTGGATGGCGTCCTCGTCGGCGCTGATGGCCCGCTGCACCTCGTTCTTGACGATGTCCTCGTACTCGGCCTTGACCATGCCGATGCACTCCTCGAAGCGCTTGCGCTGCTCGCCGCTGGTGATGAGCGAGTGGTGGCGTAGCCCCTTTTCCAGCTCGTTGAGCACCATGAAGGGATTGATGGTGCCCTGGCCAGCTTCGTTGACCAGGGCGTTGGAGATCTTGTCCTGCACGTAGCGGGGGCTGATGCCCTCCAGCCCCTCGCGGTCGGTCTCCTTGCGCAGCTCCTTGACCGTGTCCTGGGTGTAGCCGGGCAGCACCTTGCCGTCGTACAGCTTCATCTTCTGCACCAGGCTCAGCGAGTGCTTCTTGGGATCCTCGAGGCGGGTCAGCACGGCCCACATGGCCGCGACGTCCACGGTGTGCGGCGCGATGTGCTTGCCCGCCACCTTTTCGCTGCTGAAGTCCTTGCCGTAGATGCGGATCTCCTCGCTCACCTTGGTGATGTAGGGGATGTCGATCTTGATGGTGCGGTCGCGCAGCGCCTCCATGTACTCGTTGTGCAGGAGCTTGTTGTACTCGGCCTCGTTGGTGTGGCCGATGATGACCTCGTCGATGTCGGTCTGGG
>CAYTYV010000720.1:0-2395 GCA_964441055.1 uncultured Polyangiaceae bacterium
CGGGTGCGGATCGAGCAGGATGAGAACCGGGACCGGTACATCAACATGCTGGCTGATGCGCTGCGTCACGCGGGGGTGCAGCATAGACAGGTGGCCATCAAGATCGCCAAGTTCGTCGCGCCGTCGGAGCTGGTGGATTTCGTGAGGGGGGAGGATGCCGAAGGACTCCAGAAGCAGGCCACGCTGAACGAGAGCCAGGCCGAAAAGGTCATCCGGGCGTTGGGCGATCTGGCGGTGCTGCTCAAGCTTGAGACCGTGGACTTGGTGGACCTGCCTCGAATCGAACTGCACGACGGGGACGACTGGAAGGATTCGCTGTCGCTGTCCACGGGCCAGAAGTGCACGACCATCCTGCCGATCCTGCTGCTGGAAGGCGAGAACCCGCTGCTGGTCGATCAACCAGAGGATAACCTCGACAATCGCTTCATCTACGACACGGTGGTCGAGAGCCTTCGGCGGGTGAAGACCAGCCGCCAGCTCATCCTCATCACGCATAACCCCAACATCCCGGTCTTGGGTGACGCGGCCGGCGTGTTCGTTCTGACCTCCGACGGCGCGCGGGCGTGGCTGCTCAACCATGGTGATGTGGACGCGTGCAAGAACGAGATCGTCAACCTGCTCGAAGGTGGCGAGGAGGCATTTGACCAGCGACGGGAAAGGTATGCCCGCTGATGTCCGACCACTGGGAAGAAATGCTCGTCGGCCTGGACGGTGGCCAGGTGAGTTACTGGCGGCAGCGGCTCGTCATGGCCGAGGACCTCATGGACGCGCTGCGGACCGGCCAGATCATCGAGGCCGCGCCGGTGGTCCGGCAATTGCTGTTACGCCTGGCGGACGATCCCAAGTGGGAGGTCCGCAAGGTCATCGCCAATGGCCTGAACCTGGTGGTGGACGACGTCTTCAGTGATCTGGCCGCCCGATTGCTCGGCGACGCCAACGGGTTCGTGAAGCGCTCGGCCGAGCAAAGCTTTCGGCTGCGTCGTCGCGATCATCGCAAGGCATGCAAACGCGAAACGGCGGACCGGCAACTGGCCAACCGCCTGACGAAACTTCGGAAGAAGTGCGGCGGCAGCGCCGTCGAGGACGTGATCGCCCTCAGCGAGATGCGGTTCAATCAGCTGGCCGGGGCGATGGCACACGACCTGAGGAGCATCCTGACGCATCTTCAGCCGGCGGCCAGGGGACTGCGCGGGGCGTTGGACGAGGGGGGCGAGCCGGCCACGCTCAAGCGCAAGGCGACGCGGGTGGTCGAGGGGCTTGCCTTCATGGACCGGTGCGTGAGCGACATGGAGCGTTACACCGAGCCGCTGCCCGTCCAGCAGCAACCCGAGGACCTGGCGGAAGTGCTCAAGGTCGCCTGCGACATGGCCGCCAGGAACATCGAGGAGCTCGGCTTCGATTCCCACATGGTTGTCCTGCACCAGGAGGTGCCCGACGGGCTGCGGCTGCGGGTGTCGCGCCACCTGGTCATCCTGGCCGTGGCCAACCTGGTCAAGAACGCCTACGAGTCGTTCATGGAACGTCACAAGCACCTGCGGCGCGGCGAAATCACCGTTGCGGCGCATAACGGCGAGGACGACGTCCAGATAACCATCCGCGACGACGGCATGGGCATGGCGTCCGAGGATCTGGACGATCTGTCGTCTGGCATGCCGCGCCGCCGCAACAAGGCCAAGCGTAAGAGCACCGGCTTCGGCGTGCCCATCGCTCGGCGCTATATCGAGGCCCATGGCGGGGCGCTGGCGTTCGAGAGCACCGAGGATATGGGCACCACGGCCCTCATCACGCTGCCGCGAACGCAGCCGGATTCTCAGGGGGAAGAGGCATGAAATCAGAGATCAAGGCGCTGGTCGTCGAGGATGATCTGGACATTCAGGAGGAGATCGAGAGCGCCCTGGTGGTCCTCGGCCATGACCACGTCTGGGCCGAGAGCCAGCAGGAAGCGCGTGAGGCGTTGGAACAGACGCACTTCCACTACGCCCTCGTCGATCTGGAGATCCCCGCCCGAACCGGGCGCGGCTTCGCCAAGATCGAATACGGCAAGAAGCTCATCGACCAGATTCAGCAGATCAAGGGCCGTGGCGTCCTGCCGGTCATCGTCATGACCGGGCATCACAAGCACGGCCTGAATCTCGTCCGCGAACTGCTCGGCAACGGGGCGATGGACTTCATCTCCAAGCCGTTCGGCGACGGCACCGAGGGCAAGAGCCTGCCGCAGGTCATCCAGGGCGTGCTCGACCAGCACCGCAGATCGTTCCCGCCGGGCACGCTGCCTGGCGATCCGCCCAGGAAGTTCGAGGGCGGTGTCCTGGCGTTCTATCCCGACCACATCGAGCTCGAGGGGGCAATGATCATCGAGCGGGGATGTCCCGGCCACGCGTGGGAGGTCATGCAG
>CAYTYV010000721.1:0-2391 GCA_964441055.1 uncultured Polyangiaceae bacterium
CGCGGCTGATGCGGGCGATGAACACGCCCACGAAGGGCGCCCAGGCGATCCACCACACGAAGTAGGTCAGCGTCCAGCCCTCGAGCCAACCGCGGTCCTGGTCGTAGGGGTAGAGCCGCAGGCTGATGCTCACCAGGCTGGCGGTGTACTCACCGACCGAGGTGACGAAGCCGCGAAGAAGATGCGCCGTCGGGCCGACCGCGAGCACGAACACCAGCAGCAGCAGGGCCAGGAGCATGTTGATGTTGCTCAGCCACTTGATGCCCTTGTCGAGGCCCGTCGAGGCCGACGCCATGTAGGCGATGAACAGCACCACCAGGATGATGGTGCTGACCGCCGTGGACTCCAGCGGCACGCCCCAGAGCAGGTGAAGCCCGGTGTGTAGCTGGAAGATCCCCATGCCCATCGAGCCGGCCACGCCGAAGGCGATGGCGAGCACGGCCACGGCGTCGGCCAGCTTGGCCACGGGCTCGGCCCAGCGTCGGCCCGCAAAGGCCGCGCGAATCGGTGCACCTGGCATGTACGAGGTGCGACGCCTAAAGCCGAAGTAGGCGATCACCAGCGCGGCGATGCCGTAGACCGCCCAAGCGTGCAGGCCCCAGTGAAAGGCGGTGATGACCATGGCGCGGCGGGCGGCCTGGGGCGTGCCGCCCTCGCTGCCCAGCGCGCCCGTGAAGTGGGTGACCGGCTCGGCCACGCCCCAGAACAGCAGGCCCACGCCCATGCCCGCGGCAAAGAGCATGGCCAACCAGGAGCCTATCGAGAACTCGGGCTTGTCGTCGTCACCGCCGAGCTTGATCGCGCCGAAGCGGCCGAGGGCGAGCCACAAGCAAAGCACCACGAAAGCGCTGACCAGGACCATGAAGAACCAGTCCAGGGCGCGAAACGCGGTCGAGGTGATCTGGGAGGCCGTCTCGGCAAGCGCGTCGGGGTTGAGGATACCCGCGATCGCCACCGCTGCGCAGATGGGCAGCGTGAGGTGAAACAGATTGACTCGCCACTTGGGACGCCTTGCGGTCTCCGGGCTGCCGTCGGCCATGCATTCCTTTCGATTCAGCGAAAACAATCCTTACGATCCCATACGTCTCGGTGCAATATGGCCCCATCATGCGTGCGCGGACGGCTACGGCGATCACGGTAGGTGCGGCGTTGACCCTGGCCTTCTGGGCCTGCTCGACCGAGGAGGCGCAGGAGACCCTATGCGAGCCAGGCACCAACGTCTTCTGCAGGTGCGTGGATCTGTCGGCGGGCACCAAGCGCTGCAGCGACGACGGCACGGGCTTTGGCGAGTGTCGCAGCACCCGCGGCAGCTGCGACGAGCTCCCCTCGGGCGGGGGAGGCTCGGGCGGCTACCAGCCCCCGCCGCCAGGCGAGCTGCTCGCCCCCTGTCAAGACGATGACGAGTGCGGCAACGGCATGACCTGTCCCATGGGCTACTGCACCAAGCCCTGCGCGAGCTACGAGGAGTGCGGTCCCGGAGACTGCATCGAGCTCGCCTCGCACGGGCCGCTGTGCGCGCCCTACTGCATCACGCAGGGCGACTGCGCGGCCTACGGGGGCAAGAGCATGTGCGGCTGGACAGACGTGGCGCTGCCTCCGGCAGACGTCGTGGTCTGCGCCCATTGGGGCTCGAGCTGGGGCTATCCGCCCGATCACTACGCCTGCACGATCGACACCGTGTGCAGCCTGGGCATGGAGTGGCTGGAGCGAGTCTGCCACGACGAGCACTGCACCGATGGCTGTCACAGGCCTTCGGACTGTCCGCCCGAGAGCTCGTGCAGCTCGTCCAGCCCCGACGAGCTCGGTCAATGCGATGGCGCGGGCGGCGGCGACACGGGCGGCAGCGGTGGCGCGGGCGGCGGCGACACGGGCGGCAGCGGTGGCGCGGGCGGCGGCGGTGGCGCGGACGGCGACGTCTGTCCTGGCGAGCCCGTCGCCATCTCGCTCGCCAACGACGAGCTGGAGCTCATCGACGACACCTGCGAGCTGGAAAGCGACTCCCACTACGACGTCGAGGCTCCCTGCTGGAGCGGCACCATCCCCGCGCCGGAGTACGTCTACCAGGTGGTACCAGCCGACAGCGGCTATCTATACGTCGGCGTAGAGCCCGACGCCGACTACGACGTTCAGCTCTACGTTCGCAGCGCGTGTGACACGGCGAGCTCGCAGCTCGATTGCATGGATCTGGGCATGGCGGGGGAATACGAGCTGCTCGACCCCATCGCCGTCACGGCGGACGAACCGATCTGGGTATTCGTAGATGGCTACAACCTGTCGTGCGGCACCTACATCCTGGAGCTGCTGCTGTCCGAGACGTAGCGGCGTTCGCCAGCCCTTTGGGGCCCATCGACTGGCCCCAAGACAGGTGAGGGCCAGCCGATGGGCCCCAAG
>CAYTYV010000722.1:0-2391 GCA_964441055.1 uncultured Polyangiaceae bacterium
GCATGAGCTCCATCCAGCGCTCCGCTGTCCACTCCGAGCCCACCCTGCAACGGCTGGCCGCCTGGGCCGCCCAGCTCCGCATCGACGACATCCCGCCGCGCGTGGTGGACAAGATCCGGCTGCAGATCGCCACCAGCATCACGGCCGCGGCGCTGGCGCCCTGGCATGGTCCTGCCCGCGCCGTCTTGGCCGCGCGGCGCAGCCCGGGTCCGGCCCTGGTCTTTGCCACGGGCGATAGGCTGGCCTCTGCGGACGCGGCCTTCGTCAACGCCGCCTTTGCCATGTCGCTCGACTACGACGACTACCTATTGTCCGGTCACTCCGGGCACAGCGCCGTGCAGGTGCCGCTGGCGCACGCCGAGACCGTCGAGCAGGTGATCGTTGCGGCGGCGGCGGCCAACGAGACCATGGGGCGGCTTTCCACGGCTTCGCTCATCGGACCGCTCAACGGACAGATGAGCTCCTACATCCACAACCTGGGTGCGGCGATTGCGCTGGGCAAAGTCCTCGGCCTCGAGCCCGAGCGACTGGCCCACGCCATGGCCTTGGCCCTATACCAGCCCAACTTCTGCTTGATGCCCGGCTTCTGGGAGGAGGGCGCCAAGACCGTCACGGCCTCGCTGCCGCTCGACCAGGGCATGAACGCGGCCCGCTTGGCGGGCGCGGGCCTATCCGGCCCGGTCGATGTGCTCGACCATCCGCTCGGCTTCAGCGCGTTCTTCTCCTTTGCGCGACACCCTGGCTTGTTCGACGGCTTGGGTCGCGTCTGGTTCAGCGACACGCTCAGCTACAAGCGCTACCCGGGCACCTCGTATATCAGCGCAGCCGTGGAAGGGGCCTTGCGGGCGGCGGGCGAGCGGCGTCTCGGCCCAGACGACATCGACGCCATCGAGATCGACACCACCGTGCTATCGGCCACGCTGGACGCCATGGGCGCGAGCGCTATGGATCGCTCACCCCTCGACGCCAACGCGGTCAACTTCTCCGTGCGCCTGTCCGTTGCCACGGCCTTGTGCTTCGGCGACTTGCGGCCGGACATCCTGCGCCCCGAGGTGCTAGCCGCCGAGCAGGAACGCATTCGAGCCCTGGCCCACAAGGTGCGGGTGCGCCACGACTGGGCGCAAACCATCCGCCTTTTCACGACCTCGCCCGTGTCCGTGCGCATGTTCGCGCAGCTCGGCCCTGGCGAGTTCGCGCGCGCGGTGTCTCACTGGCGCAAGCTGGCGCGCGCATCCGGCTCGGGCGGAAAGCCCGGACAGCAGTGGCGCGGATGGCTAAAGGCGCTGCGACCCGTGCTCCCCGAGCTGCTCGGTGCCCGAAAAAAGGTGGTCAGCGCAGCCGACCTCGATCCAACGCGCTTTTGCATGTACCAATCGGCCCGCACTCACCTGACCGCGCGCGGCTCGAGCTCCACCGAGACCGTAGACATCCCCATGGGCGCCTGCGGTCGCGACCCGGCCGAGGCCCGCGAGCTCGTCCGCTGGCGATGCGAGCTGGCCTTTGGCGAGCGCGCGAGCGAGGTATGGCAGCGCTTGTTCGAGCCAGGCTCTAGCGTGGACGAGCTGACCCGAGCTGTGGGTGCACCGCGCTCTCGCGGGTAGCGCGAACGCCACCGCCTCCCGAGCTCAGGCCGACCGCCTTGCCGCAAGAGCCCCACGTGAACCGGGCCGCCTGGACCCACGTGGGCGCGCCCACCGAGCCCCACGCGGGGGGCGGCTCGGGACTCATGGCAGGCTCCCTTCCGATACCGCTGCCTTCAACCGCCATGATAACCCCACCCCTGAGCGTGCTACGCTGCTATCGAGCGGTTCAACCCCGTATACACGTCATGCTAGACTGCCCCACAGGCACGCGAACGCTCCGCGAAAAGGCCGCCATGAGGCAGTTGAATACTTGTGGGGGTTAGATGATGGATTGACAAGGTGGTCACAATCTGCGACCACCTCAGCGGCACGACGGGAGGAGCGATGGCAAAGTCGAGAGCGTTGGTCAAGGTTGGCAAGATCCAGCAGCGGATCCTGCTGATCCGAGGCGAAAAGGTAATCATAGACGCCGATCTCGCAGAGGCCTACGGCGTTACGACCAAGGCGCTCAACCAGGCAATCCGTCGTAACGAAGACCGTTTCCCTCCCGACTTCATGTTCCGCCTCACGAAGGAGGAAAAGCAGGAAGTGGTAACAAACTGTGACCACCTCCAGAACCTCAAGTACTCCCCAGTCACCCCCCGCGCCTTCACCGAACACGGCGCTATCATGGCTGCCAGCGTCCTGAGCTCGCCCAAGGCCGTCGAGGTCAGTGTCTTTGTCGTTCGCGCTTTCGTCCAGCTGCGCGAGGCGATCGCGGGGCACAAGGAACTCGCCCGCAAGATCGCCCAACTTGAAAGGAAGCTGG
>CAYTYV010000723.1:0-2389 GCA_964441055.1 uncultured Polyangiaceae bacterium
GTGCGGGGCGGGGGGGGGCGGGGATGAATGGGGGGGCGACGAGGTAATTGTTGTACTATTTCATGGTGCCGCAACGCCGCAGACGCGCCTGCCCCGTCAGCGAGCCGACGGGAGGGTTTTCGAGATGGGCTCTAGCCAGCGGGTAGCGGCCGCGGCGCCCAAAACCAGGGGCAGCACCGCGGCGATGACGAGCCCGTTGTCCTGGTCGAACCACGGTAGCGCTTTCAGCACCAGGCCCAGGCACCCGGCCGCCGCCGCCAGCGCCCACAGCCGCCCGGCGCGTCGCGTGGCACGAGCTCGCCCGCGGCCGACGCCAACCGCCAGCACGGGCATGGCCAGCAGCCATGGCGCGCACTGCAAGATGTTCTCGTTGGCCCACATGGCATCGTGGTCGGTAAACGCCCAGATCAGCACCAGCATGGTGCCGAGCACGCCGAGCACGAGGCCCGCCAAGGCCAGCGCCACCGCCGCCGCTACCCGCGGGGCCCGCCGCCGTCGGCCCCAGCGACCCAGCGCGGCCATGCCCCCGCCCAGCACCACGCCGACCAGCAGGAAGTAGCCCAGCCAGTTGGGCGGGCGATCGCGTGGCGGCGGGCGATTCGCCTCCAGCAGGACCTTCTGCTCGGCCACCAGGGGCTGCTCGCCGCCGTCGGGCCCCAGCACCGTCGCGCGGTCGAGCAGCTTCTGCAGCTCCATGGGGATGAAGGTCTCCTCCCAGACGGTGATGGGCTGGTCGGCCAGGCCGCCAGCGACCAGATAGAGCATCGCGTACTCGGGCAGCAGGTCGGCGCGGCGCCGCGCGACCTGCTGGCGATAGGTCATCGTGGCCGGGCTGCCCGCGGCCTGCCGCAGCCGTCCGCCCGCCACCTTGTCGATGGCGTCGCGGATGCGAGTCGAGCAGTTGTCGCGGTAGTAGTGATAGCGATAGAAGCGGTTTTCCTTGCGGTGGTTCCAGCGGAGGAACTGGTAGAGCTCCCAGCGCTGTGCGGGCGTCAGGTTCAGCCGCTGAGCCTCCATCCTCCGGTTTTCCGCCCTGAACATCCGCAGCTCCTTGGCGAGGCTGCGGCGCGACAGCTCGTACTCCGATCGGCCGAGGAAGAACTTGGGCACCACGCCCGGCGCCGCGAAGTCGTAGGTGCCGTAGTTGTACACCCGGTCCTTGTTCCGGGCTCCGTCGTGGACCCAGAGCGAGTTGTGGCCGAACTTGGCGAAGGGGTGATCGCCTGGACTGATGGTCAGCAGGTAGATGTCGATGGCCTCGCCCGGATGGGGCTCCGCAGGCTGGGCCGCGACGGGCCGAGCGCTGGTGGTCAGCACGGCCCACAGCGCCGCTACCAGCGCGACGAGGCTCGCTCGCTTCAGGCTCACCCGGCCGCCATACCACAGCACGGCTGTGAGGGCGCACGACTCTTGACCACCTACCGAACAACGGCTAGGGGGTCTGAGCCGATCCTACTGGCGGCGGTCTCCGAGTCGACCCGACGGGTGGTGGCTTCGGCGGCGCCCAGTGAGGCGAGCGTTTCGACACTTCGGTGTCAAGAAGGCTGAGGTGAGAATATGACGAGCTCCAAGATCTTCTGGACCAAGACCGATGAAGCCCCCGCATTGGCGACCTACGCATTGCTGCCTATCGTTCGGACCTACACCTCCGGTTCGGGCGTCGAGGTCGATATCGCGGATATCTCGCTGGCGGGCCGCATCATTGCCAACTTCCCCGACAAGCTGACGGAAGAGCAGAAGATTCCGGATGCCCTGACCGAGCTCGGCGAGCTCGCCAAGACGTCGGCGGCCAACATCGTCAAGCTGCCCAACATCAGCGCGTCCATTCCTCAGCTGCAAGCGACCATCAAAGAGCTGCGATCGAAGGGATACGACATTCCCGAGTATCCCGAAGAGCCCAAGAACGACGCCGAGAAGGCGCTGCAAGAGCGATTCGCCGTGGTGCTCGGCTCGGCCGTCAACCCGGTGCTGCGCCAGGGCAACTCAGATCGTCGGCCCGCGATTTCGGTCAAGAAGTTCGCCCAGAAAAATCCCCACAAGATGATGAAGCCCTGGCCCGAAACGGGGTCCAAGTCACGGGTGGCCCACATGGACGGCAAAGACTTCTACGAAAGCGAGAAGTCGACCACGATGGACAAGCCGGCCGAGGTGCGCATCGAGTTCGTGGACAAGGCTGGCAAGGTCTCCCTGCTCAAAGACAAGCTGGCGCTGCTCGAAGGCGAGGTCGTCGACACGTCCGTCATGAACGTGGCCGCGTTGCGCCGCTTCTATGCCCAGCAGATCGACGAGGCCAAGAAGGACGATGTGCTGCTGTCGCTGCACCTCAAGGCGACCATGATGAAGGTGTCCGATCCCATCATGTTCGGCCACTGTGTGTCGGTGTACTACC
>CAYTYV010000724.1:0-2376 GCA_964441055.1 uncultured Polyangiaceae bacterium
GCGCTCGAGCCCTCGATGTCTACTCTCCTTCCGACCTTCGCCCAGGACAAAGCCCGCGAAGCGACGCCCCGCTGGATATCGTCGGCCAGCGACGCCATGACGCGTCGTAGCGCGGGCGCCTCGATGGTCGCCAAGTCCTGCTGCCACGGGCGGCCGACCCAGCGAAGGGGAGCGCTGAGGACCAGACCGAGCTTGGCCAGCCACGCAAGGGGAAGTCGACGGGGCAGCAAGGCCAGGAGCGCCAGGGCTGGCCAGCGCAGCCAAGTGATCACCTTGGGATGGAAGCGCAAGGTTGCCGGGCTCCCCAGCGCGACCAGACCTGCCAAGGACTCGGCGCAGCGGTGCTCACCGCTCTGGATCGCGTAGCCGAGCATGCCACCCCAGCTGTGGCCCACCCAGAAGAGCCGAGAGGCTCCAGATCGGGCGAGCACCGTCTCGATGGCCGCGGGCACATCCTCCTGCAGCTCGTCGTCGAGGCTCCAGTCCGCGCCGCGCGGCACCCGAGCTGCCCCACGACCCCGCAGATCGAGCACCCAGGTGTCGAAGCCCGCCGCGGCCACGCGCCGTGCCAAGCTCAGACGCGCGCTACCTCGGCCGTCGTCGGCAAAGTCCATGTTGTGATGGTTGGCGCCGAGGCCGTGACAGAGCAGGACGGGCTCGTGGTGGACGCGCGGTGAGGCCGGGTGGTGATAGAGCGCGATGTGGTGCCCCAGCGTCGGTAGCTCGACGAGCAGCGGAGCCTGGCGCGGCTCGGGCAGCCGACAGCGCCGCGTTAGTACGACCGTCGCCAGCGCGTAGGCCGCGACGGCTGTCGCCAGTGCTGCCAGCAGCCACTCGAGCTCGGCCATGGTTGCTGTTGTACAGCCACTTGGACAGGCAGCGCTAGAGCTGCTAGTTCAGCCACACGCCACCAACTCTGGCTCCGGGGGATCGACTGTCGAGGGCTGGCTCATGACCCACACCATCTGCGTCGAAGGCGGCCAGCTGGCCGTGCAGTTTCACGCCCTATTGCGGAGCATCGATCCGGCGCGTTGGCGGCACGACCGCGGGCAAGCGGCAAGCCGCAAGCTCGAGGCCATTCGTCGAGAGCTTCACGGACTGCTCGAACGCTACGCGGACATCTCCTTTGACCAGCGCCTGGGCCGGCTCTACGAGGGGCTGCAGAGTCTGGCCCGCCTCATCGACCAGCATCGTCCCTCACCGAGCGCTCGGGCAGCCCGGATGCGGGAGCAGTGGAACCAGTTCAGGCGCCAGCTCCAGCCGGCCTACGCGACCCTGGCCGACAGGCTCGGACGACTGGCCGTCCCCGTCCCGGCTCTGCGTCCCACCAACTACGGGCGAAGCCTTTTTCACTTCGGCATGGGCCTCGCCTGCGTGGTGGCGGTGCAGACGGTGCTGAGCTCCTCGACCGCGGCCTGGGCGGCGGTCGGCTTTGCGGCGTGGTGCTGGCTCTGCGAGGCGCTGCGCGTGCGCTACCCGGTAGTCACCCGGATCTACATGCGCCTTCTCGGCCGCATCGCTCATCCCCACGAGCACCACCGCGTCAACTCCTCGACCTGGTTCGCCAGCGCCCTAGCGCTGTTGACGGTGGTGTTCTCGATCCAGGTGGCGTCCGTGGCCGTCATCGTGCTCGCCGCCGCCGACCCGGTAGCAGGCCTGGTGGGTCGCAAGCTCGGTCGCACCAAGCTCAGGGCGGGGCGCACCCTGGAGGGCAGCCTGGCCTTTGTCGGAGCAGGCACCCTGGCGGCGCTGCTCGTGCTGCTGATCTGCTATCCCGCGTTCCCGCTGCGCTCAGCAGCGCTCGTCGCTCTGGCGGCAAGCCTCGGCGGTGCGGTGGCAGAGCTGTACACGGTGCGGCTGGACGACAACGTCACCATCCCTCTTGGTGCGGCCGTCGCTGCCACCTTGGCCCTGGCCTGCCTCGGGGTGTAGCTCGCGTCCGCGACGACGGAAGCACCAGGCCCGCACAGAGCCCGGGATTGTCCTTTCTGGCGGGCACTGTGCCGAGCTCTCCGCGATCGGACACCATGCACCATGGTGGACCCGACTGGATCGTTCACAGCACTCCGGCCCGTCTCATGACTACGCACGTTGGACATCTTCGCCAGCTCGGCCCCGACGGCCCCCACATCCCCATCATCGGCCAGGGAACCTGGCAGATGGAGCGTGCGGAGCGGAAAACCGTCATTGCGGCGGTGCGCCGGGGTGTAGAGCTCGGCCTGACCCACATCGATGCGGCCGAGATGTACGGTTCTGGACAGGTCGAGGAGCTCTTGGGCGAGGCGCTGAACGGCCTGCGTGATGGCGTCTTCCTCGTCTCGAAGGTCCTACCGAGCAACGGCTCCTGGCAGGGAACCCTGCGCGCCTGCGAGCGCA
>CAYTYV010000725.1:0-2372 GCA_964441055.1 uncultured Polyangiaceae bacterium
GGGCAAGCTCGTCCGTCGTAGCCGCAGTAACATCTGGCGAGGCGATCGCGCCTGGGGGCACATCCAGGGGCACATAGGCCCGCGGCTCTTCAGCCAGGACGGGACCGTGGTGCTGGTCGGCCGCTTCGTCAATAGGCCCCCCACCAAGCCCACCACGGGCTGGGAGGCCAAGGGGCTGGTGCCCAGGCGCGGCTCGCTCAGCGCACCGCCCGCGGTGTTTGCCGTGGATCCAGCACGGCTCGGCCTGTCCGACCCGGTCGCCGAGGACGAGCAGCAACGGCTGCAGGCCATCTGGGACCACCGCCCCCGCTTGGCCCAGGGCCAGCCCGCCAGCGACGCGGGCCAGGTCGCCTGGGTGCGCAACCGCGGATGGTTCAACAGCGCGGGCAAGCTCTTTTCCGCCGAGCGCACAGACGGCGCCGTCCGCGCTGAGCCGCATCCCTTTTCCGCTGCCATAAGCCGCATCCACTGGGGGGTCGTGGCGGTCGACGGCTGGGGCCTTGCCTCCACCTCGGACGGCTACGTCGAGCTTCGTCCCAACGGCAGCGTGGCCCAGCTGACGGCGCCCGCCCAGGAGGCGCTCGAACGCGCGCCCGCGGCGGTGGCCCGCATCGGCAGCTCGTGGTGGGCGACCGGGCTCGACGGCGAGCCGGGCGGTAGCCTGGTCCGGCTGGGGCCTTCCGGAGACGCGGCGCCGCTTCACGCCGAGCGGGGGCGTGCAGATAGCTCGGCGCTGGTGGGGGGCGCGGCGAACGGGCTGCTGCTCGTTCGGCAGAGCGCCCGTCGCGGCCGCGCCCGTCTCGCGGTCTACCGGATCGGGCCGAATGGTAGCGGGCGGCGGCTCTCGCTCTTCGACTCGCCCGTCCGAGTCGGCTTCACAGCGGTGCGACGCCGCGCGGGCGGAGCGCTGGTGGCTGGACCGAGCGCGGCGGACGGCCGCACCGTGGTGGTGCTCAGCCTGGACGAAAACGGCGCGCTGCTAGGCCGACGGCAAAGCTCGTTGGTGCTGGACCAAGGCGCGCCCCGCGTGCATCTGCAGGCGCTTCCGCAAGGCGGCGCGCTGCTCACCGACTCCGGAAAGCGAGAGGTGGCGTGGCTGGACGACGACGGTCGCGAGCTCGCCCACCGCCCCTGGCCTCGAGCGACGGCCCGCGAGGCCGCTTGCTACGATGGCGAGCCCGCCCGCGCCGAGCTTCCCGCCCCGCAGCCGGGCAAGCTCGTGCGGCTGGACGCCCTGGCCGCGCCTGGCCGCTGCCTAAGCTCGACTCCCCAGTGGTGCGCCGACGGCTCCATCCGCTGGTTCGGCAGCACCGCGAGCGGCATCCACAGCCTGGCCCAAGTTGGCGTGCTCGCCCCAGCGGGGCGGGCCGAGGCCTCCTCGGCCGAGCGCGCGTCGGCCTCGGACCTCGGGGCCGACCGCTCTGCCGCAGCGCCCGACGCGACCGCGCCCGCCCCTGGCTCGGCGCTCGCCCGGCCAGGCTCGGCGAGCCCGCCCGCTTCACCCTGCCCGGCCGACATGGTCTCCGTGGCCGACCGCTTCTGCATCGATCGCTTCGAGTCTCGGCTGCTCGACGTCGACCGGGACGAGGTGCTGTCGCCCGACTATCCCCCCTTGGGCCGAGCCGCTCGGATCGCACTGCAGCGCTGGACGCCGCAGCGCTGGCGGGTGGGCGACGTGCACGCCCAGGCCATGCCGCTTCCCCCGCTGCTCCGCCCGCCCGAGCACACGCCCACCGTGCGCGCCGATGCTCGGATGGGGGTCCTGCCCCACGGCTACGTGAGCGGCAAGGTGGCCGCTCAAGCCTGCGAAAACGCGGGCAGGCGGCTGTGCACCGCCGACGAGTTCACCACCGCTTGTCGCGGCGACCAGGACCGCCCCTTCCCCTACGGCGACAAATACGAGCGCGGCGCCTGCAACGTGTTCCGCGAGGCCCATCCGGCCGCGCTGCTGCACGACAACGCCTCGGTGGGCCACCTGGACCCGCGCCTGAACCGCGTCCGCTTCCGCGGCCGAGCCCTGCTCAGGCCGACCGGCTCGACGCCGCGCTGCCGCAGCAGCTGGGGACAGGACGCCGTCTACGACCTGGTGGGCAACCTCGACGAGTGGCTGGACGAGCCGGGCGGGGCCTTTGCTGGGGGATTCTACGCCCGCTCCACGCGCGCGGGCTGCGACGCGCTGGTCGATGCCCATCCGCGTCGCTACTTCGACTACTCCACGGGCGTGCGCTGCTGCCGAGATGCCGCCGAGCCCTGAGCGGCGGACGACCGGGACGCGTATCCCGCGATCCGGATGGGCATTTGCGCGACGCGGAGTAGTTTGACGATGGGGGCTCCGGTCGTCGGTGTGCTCGGCGCCTTCGGCGCCTGCGCGG
>CAYTYV010000726.1:0-2356 GCA_964441055.1 uncultured Polyangiaceae bacterium
GGCGGCGGCCAAGAAGGCGGCACGCGCGCGTGCCCTAGACGCCAAGAAGCGCATCGCCGCAGGCGAGCCGTTCGCCCAGGTGGCGCGCGAGCTGAGCGAGGATCCGGGCAGCGCGGCAAAGGGCGGCGACCTCGGCTGCTTCGCCAAGGGCAAGATGACCAAGCCCTTCGAAGAGGCGGTGTTCGCGATGAAGGAGGGCGAGCTGTCCGATCTCGTGGAGACGACCTTCGGCGTCCACCTTATCAAGCTCGACAAGATCATGCAGGGCGACGAGGCCGAGCGGATCGGTCGTCGCGAGACGGCGCGCGAGCTCTACGAGAAGATCGAGGCCGATCGGCTGGCGGCCGACGGCGCCAAGGCAGTTCTGTCGGCGGTGCAGGGCGGCCAGTCACTGGCCGAGGCGACCGCGGCACACGTCGCCGCTGTGCTCACCCAGGAGGCCAAGAAGGCCGCCGACAAGGCGCGCGAGCGGGCAGAGCAGCGCGATGGCGACGAGCCGGATCCGGACCCCGACGAGGCGCAGGCTGAGCACACGGCCTACGACGACCCGCGCCGCCCACGAGTCCAGAGCAGCTTGCCGTTCAATCTGAGCGGGCCGCCCTTCGCGGGCGTGAGGAACCCCGCTCAGGCTGCCGGGGCCATCTTCGCGCTCGACGAGCCCGGGACCGTGCTCGACGAGGTGGTGGAGCTTACGGGCGGGTACGGCGTGGTTCAGCTCAAGGAAAAAGCCGAGGCGGGAGAAGAGGACTGGCAAAAGGAGCGCATCGACTACCTCGCGAGATTGCGGCGTAGCAAGCAGCAGGATGCGCTCGTCGGCTACGTCCAGCGGCTGCGCGACAAGCACAAGGGCGACATCGTCTACCACCGTCGCAACAAAGGCGCGGGCGCGGACGAGGCCGACGGCGAGCAGTAGCCCGCTAGCCGCCGCCCGCGCCACCAGCGCCGCCCGCGCTCACCATCGTGCCACCTGCGCCAGCCTGGCCGCCAGCGCCGCCCTCGTAGCCGGGAACGCAGCGGCCCTGGCTGGGTGATGGCAAGGGAATGTCCTCGCAGGCCGGCTGGGCTGCGCCGCCGCCGTTCGAGCTCGGCATGCACAGGCCGACCTCCCCCCCGGCATAGCCTTGGAGGAGCTGGTGGTCGCAGATGCCTTCTGGGCCGCAGTCGCCGTCGTCACAGCAGAACTTGGCGCACCGCCCTTGCTCGCTCACCAGGTTCCACAAGCAGGTCAAGGTGGGCTGGCACCAGCCGTGGGCATCGCCGCAGGAGGCGCACAGCGCGTTTGGATTGGGCGGGCCGTAGCAGCGGAAGCTGTGGTGCTGGGTATCGACGTCGCAGGCCTCGTTGCCCGCGGTGTCGCAGCCCTCGTTGGTGACCGGGTTGCACGCGTAGGGCGGGGGGCTCGGGTGTCCGCCCATGCCGCCCGTGGGCAGAGCTCCGCCAACGCCTGCCGAGCCGCCGTTGGCGTTGGCCGAGCCGCCGTCGCCGCCACTCGGACCGCGCCCTCCACCGCTCGACGGCGTCCAGCCGTTCGCGCGCTCGTACGAGGTGCAGCTCGCCCAGGCGGCGAGCCCGAGCGCGCAGCTCGTAAGCAGGATCGGCAGCCGTCGTCGCATGGCCTGCGTTTCGGCGCTGGCGGCGGCCCACCTGGCAAGCCTCACCTCCAAAGAGCGCCAAAGGATGGAGAAAACTCCTACAACAACAAGAATGTCGCAGTGATACGGGCCGGGTCAAGGTATTGACAAGCGCGGGCGGGGCTGGCTCCACCGCAAGAGCTCTCCCGAGGAGCTTTGACGCCGCGGACGGGTAGTCCTACGAACGGCGATCATGAGCGTCGAGCTCAACAAGGCGGACGGCCCTTTGGCCTCGCCTTCGGCCGTCCCGCTGGCCCGCACGGGCTCGCCCGACGAGGTGCTGCGCGCTGTGGTCAATGCCCTCGCTGGCGGGTGTCCGGTCGTGCTGGCGACCGTGGTTGAGCGCCGTGGCTCAACGCCATCCACGCCAGGCCAGAAGCTGGCGCTGCTCGGCTTTGACGAAGCCTTCGGCACCGTGGGTGGCGGCGCGGTCGAGCACCAGGTGATCGGGCGCATGCAGTCGATCCTGAGCCAGTCGAATCTCGCGCCCGAGCTGCGTACCTACAACCTGGGCCCGGCGGCGGGCATGGCGTGCGGGGGAGCGGTGCAGATCCTGCTCGAGCCGCTGATGCCGGCTAGCACTGCCTTGGTCCTGGGTGCGGGTCATATTGGGGTATTGCTGGCGAAGCAGTTGAGCTCGTTGGGGTTTCGAGTAGTTCTCTGCGATGGCAGAGCCGGCGTCTTCGAGCGGCAGCCGGTCGAGCTCTCCGGCGTGGCGCGCGTGG
>CAYTYV010000727.1:0-2348 GCA_964441055.1 uncultured Polyangiaceae bacterium
GTTCAGTCGCGGTCCTCGCGCCCCCCCGTTCAGTCGCGGTCCTCGCGCCCCCCCGAGGTGCTGCCGCGCATCAGCCATCCCCCATCCGAGCCCGAGATCTCCTCGCTCACGCCCTCCCCGGGCGAGGCGCGGCCGTCGATTCTGCGTCGCTCCAGCGTCTTTTCCGACCCTCGTTTTTCCGGCTTCGAGCCGCCTGGGCGACGCCCCACTCTGGCCCGATGGATCGTGGGCCTACTGCTGCTGGGCGTGGCGGGCGTGGCCGGCTTCACCCTGCTCGAGCGCTATGGCCGCTCGGGCGGCGAAGAGACGGTCGCGCTGGACGGTCGGGTGGCCGAGTTCGTCGAGGCTGGCGAGCAGGCCCTGGCCGAGGGCGACATCGAGCGGGCCAAGGAGCGGTTCGACCGTGCGGCGGGCATTGCGGAAAGCGATCCCCGCGTGGCTCGGGGCTTGGCGCGCATTGCCCTGATTCGCGCCGACCAGCACTGGCTCCACCTGCGGCTGCTCGGCGAGGACGCCGAGGGCCGCGACGCCGTCCAGCGCGCCCTCGGGCAGGCCACCGAACGAGCTGCCAAGGCCACGCGGCGAGCCCTGGAAAGCGGAGACGCCAGGCAGAGCGCGTGGCTGCGCATCGCCGTGCTACGGCTGCACGGCGATCTGGCGGCCGCGCGCAAGCTGGTCGGGGCGCTGCAGGTCTCGGAGCCGGACGATGCCCGCGAGCTGGCAGCGCTCGACCTCGGCGAGAAAGAGCCGAGCTGGTCCACCGTCATCGATCGGCTGCGTACTGCCGCGCGCGCCGAAAAGAAGCTGGGGCGCGCGCAGGCGATGCTGGTCTACGCGCTGGCGCGGGCCGGACAGGCGGAGGCCGCCGACCAAGCGCTTCGGGCGCTGCGCAAAAAGCGACCGCACGATGCGCTCATCGGACCGCTGGAGGCCTACTTGGCCCGCGAGCCCGGCGAGGAGGCGGAACCGGTAGACGCGGGCGCCCCCGACGCCCAGGCCGAGGACGACCAAGCTGACGACCGCTCGGGCGATGAGGCGGAGGAGTCGGTGCCCGCTGACTTTCGAGAGGCGCTCAGGCGTGCTCAACAGGCCCGCAGGCAAGGAGATCTGGCGCGGGCCGAGCGGCTCTTTCGGGCCGCGTTGGACAAGAACCCCGGCAACAGCGAGGCCATGGCCGGGTTGGCCGCCGTGGCGCAGGCGCGAGGCGACACGGCCTCGGCCATGCGCGCCTACGAGTCGGTGCTGGCGCAGAACCCCGGCTACGTCCCCGCGCTCGTCGGGCTGGCCGACTTGAAGTGGCAGTCGGGTGCCACCGCCTCCGCGCTGCAGCTCTATCGGCAGGTCGTACACGCGGCGCCTGGAACGAGCTACGCCGAGCGGGCCCAACAGCGAATCGATGCGGCCGAGGCCGCGCGCAGCTCTGCGCCGAGCACGACCACCGAGCAGCAGCCGACCACAACTGCGCCGCCGTCGACGACCAGCGCCGAGCCAACCGACGAGCCGCCCGACGACCTGGAGCCCGACATCGACCTCACGGATCTGCCGGAGTACCAGTGAGGCGCTCGCCAGCGGATATCTGGCGATGGGCGGTCGTGGCCGCCGCGCTGACCACGGCGCTGGCGGGCTGCGAAGGCCGCCCTCAGCAGGAGCAACCGCCCGCGGTCGAGATCGACTCCAGTGCCGCTGACCCGCACATCGCCGAGATCGATCTGCGCGGCGGCGCGCCCGAGCTGCCCGAGGCCGCCTTGCTGGCGCCGGTCGGGCAGCAGGGCTTCGCGCACCTGGTCACGAGCCTGCTCGAGCTCGGCGACGAGGCCGAGCTGCGAGGCCTGTTTGTGCGGCTGGGCACGGTCTCCCTGCCGCTAGCGCAGGCGCACGAGATCGGGCGCAGGCTCGCCGACTTTCGCCAGCAGGAGCTGCGGGTGACCTGCCACGCCGATGGACTGGACAACGCCACCATGCTGCTGGCAGCGCTCGGCTGCAGCGAGATCTGGCTCAGCCCCGCGGGCACCGTGGACACGGTCGGCTTGGCCGGGGAGATGCTGTTCGCCCGAACGCTGCTGGAGAAGCTGTCGGTGCGGGCCGACTTCGTCCAGGTCGGCAAGCACAAGGGCGCGAGCGAGCCCTTTACGCGCGACCGTCCCAGCCCTGAGGCACGGCAATCGCTGGCGAGCACGCTGCGCTCGCTGCGCCAGGCCTGGCTAGCCGGGATAGCCCAAGGACGCGGCAGGGACGCGGCCTCCCTGGGGCTGGAGGATGGCCCCCACACCGCCGGAGCGGCGCACGAGATCGGCTTGGTCGACCGGCTGGGCTACGCCGCCGAGAGCCGCCAGCAGGCCCTCGGCGGC
>CAYTYV010000728.1:0-2342 GCA_964441055.1 uncultured Polyangiaceae bacterium
GGCGGATCTGGGGCGACGAGGTCAGCTCCATGACCGGCCAGGGCGAAGAGGTCCCGCTTGCCGTTGCCATGGTGGGGCAGTACGACGCGGGCAAGTCCACGATAATCACCGCTATGACGGGCCGGGACGACATCCCGATCGACGCCGACGTTTGCACCCAAGAAGTTGTCGCCTATGACTGGGGGGGCATTCGCCTGCTGGACACCCCGGGGATCCACGCCGGCCATCCAGATCACGATGAGCTCACATACGCCGCCATGGACGAAGCCGACCTGCTGGTGTTTACCATCACCAATGAGCTGTTTGACGACATTGTAGGCGAGCACTTCCGCGCCCTCGCCTACAAGCGCAGCAAGGCGCGAGAGATGATGCTCGTGGTCAACAAGAAGGGTCAGGACAGTGGTACGCCAGAGGACAAGCGGCCCGATCTGCTAAAGGTGACCGATCCCCTGGACCTCACCGACTTCCGCGCCGCATTCATCGATGCCCTGGCTTTCCTCGAAGCCCAGAATGAAGACGATCAGGATGATCGCCTCGACCTTCTCGAGATCGCCAACTTCGACGCTTTTACGGAAGGCCTAAACGCCTTTGTCCGAGACCGTGGACTGATGGGTAGGCTAACTACCCCCCTGTTCACCCTCCGCTCCATCGCCGAACAAGCTCGTTCATACGTGTCCGTTGAGTTTCCGGAAGAACGCGCCGCCCTTGAGATACTCCATCGCAAGCGCGTCATCCTGCTCGAGTCCAGGGCACGCCTTCGTGACGAGATGCTGGGGCTGCTCGATACCGCCTGTTCGGACATCGTGGAACTGGGCGACGAGGTCGCCGAGAGTATCGAGCCGGGGAGCACCGAGAAGAAGGTCAAGGCGCGCCATGCCAGCGCAGAGGACAAAGCCAAGGCGCGGTGCGGGAGGCTTGCGCAGGCAGGCCAAGCCCGCATTATGGAAGAAATGGAGCAGCTGCACCACCAACTGGACGCACTCGGAAAGAGCACCCTCGCGCAGAAGCTCCACCGCAGCATCGCCAGGCCACTGACAGGCCGCCAGAGGCACGGTGAAGAGGCACTGGCTGGTCAAGCTCGATGGAAGCCCACGACCGCCCGCAGCCTGCAAGACTGGCCCACCCGGGCCAAGCGAATCGGCGACATCGCCAAGAACATCGGGACCCAGGCCACAACGTGGTCCACGGGCCCCTTCGCCGCGGGCGCCAAGATGGGCTCGGCCACGGCGGTGCGTGGCAGCGACATGCACCGCGCGGTCTACGACGTAGGCAAGTTTTTCGGGCTCAAGTTCCAGCCCTGGGGCGCCGTCAAGGTTGCCCGGTACATCGGCAACGCCGGCCGGGTCATTGGCGCGGCTGCCGGCATCCTGGGCGTCGTGGCGCAGATCGCCGAAGACCAGCAGAATGAGCGGCAGCGGATCGAGCTTCGCAAGGCCCGGGTGAGCGTACGCGATGCCTACCACGCTTCGGCCGACGAGGTCAGAGCCGCTTTCAACCGGCAGCTCGATGGCTTCCAGACCACGTTCTACGGCAACGAGCTTCGCGCCGTAGACGACGCCACCAAGGGGCTGGCCCACCGTCGCGACTCGCGTTCGCGAGAAGATAGAAAACTGGGAGAGATCTGCCGCGAGGCGACCCGCCTGATCGGGGCCGCGCAGGCGGAGTGAAAGGGGGCGAATCGGATCTCATGCGCCACGACCCCAACAACTTGTGGAAAGACCATCAAAGCGCGCGCCAGAAGCCTCAGCTGGTGACGGTCTCGACGCTGGTAGGAAGCTCTCGATGGGCGTCGTGACTCCACCGCGCCGGGTGCCATTGTTCGGCCCACCTTGTCCCGCAAGGACTTGCGGCTCGTGAAGTCGAGGGACCGACCTGGCTCATCCTCGCCCTCATCGCCCGCCAACCTCCGAGTTCCGGCCGTGTCCTCGACCACGCCGCCAACCGCCCTCCGCTTGCTACAGTCTCTGTCTTCCGGCGGGGTCAACCGCCACCAGCAGCATGTCATCAGTTACCTGCTCGAGTCGAACCGCGGCCTCCGTGACGGCGACGGTAAGATACGAGATCGCTTCGAGTGGCTCTCGAAGAATGGCACATGGACTACTCGCCGCTCCAGGTCCTGAAGCGCGTCACTGCTCTCGTGCCCTTGCCCCGGCTGCACCTCATCCACTTCCACGGCGTGCTCGCTCCTCGCCCGCGATTCCGTCTCCTCATTGCGCCGTGCGCACCCCCGGACGGATCGGCCGTGCGCCCACCTAGCCCCCGCGTCCGACGGTTCGGCGGACCCCACCGGCCTCTTTCAGCTCTTCGCGAGCGACGTGCAGGGCGCCTGCGATCTGGCGCTG
>CAYTYV010000729.1:0-2326 GCA_964441055.1 uncultured Polyangiaceae bacterium
TCATCCGCTCGTGGGATGCGGTCGCCGAGACCGAGCCGCGCATGCGCTGGTGGCGGCAGACCCCCATCTGCATGATCGACGAGGGCAAGGAGCATCCTGCGCTGCACTTCGACAAGTACGGCTGGGGAGCCTCCACCGTCTCGGGGACCACCGTGATCCGCCGCTCGGCCATGGGGCTGAGCCGCGATCGCCGGCTGCTGTTCGTCGGCATCGGCGATTTCACCACGGGCGCCACCATTTCTTCTAGCTGACCCGCAAGTGAGGACGCGCGCTCACAGGCAGCAGCGAAACCCCTTGGCGCTGGGGTTGGCGCTCACGTAGTCGCAGCGATGCAGGCTCTCGGAGTTGATGCAGTTGAACGCTCCAGCGCGGAAGAGCGCGACGGACGAGCCGTCGTCGACCAGCTCCCAGACGTTGCCGCTCAGGTCGTAGATCTCGTAGCCATTGGTGCACTGCTCGAAGCTGCCCGTGGGCACCACGTGGTGGCTCGCGCCACAGCCCGCCTCGGGCTGGGGCTCGCCTGGGGGCGGCTGGTTGAAGCAGTGGGCATAGGGACAGGGCGAGACGTTCTCGCAGGCGCTGCCCGCACCGCAGTGACAGAAGGCGTCGATGCCGTTGCAGATGGTCGGGTGGTAGGCGTCGCCGTAGGGGTAGTCCGTGTCGCCCGGGCCGCGACAGGCGGTGCGCATCTCCTGCGAGGAGCACAGGCGCTTGTCGGCGTTCTCGCAGGCCTGGGCGGCTACCTGCTTGGTCATCGAGTAGGAGTACCACGGCAGGACGCCTTCGCGGCTGGTGGCATAGGACTCGTCGGTGCCGACCGAGCTCTCGGTGGCATCGGGCCGCGAAGCCTCGTAGCGATCCATGCAGAGCTGGCCGGCCACGGGCGCCATGTCCGCTGGACAGCTTAGCTCGACGTCGGAGCCGTCGGCATCGGCGGCGCCGTCCTCGACGCCGCCGTCGCCGCCCGCGTCCTCGACCGGCACGCACTGCCCACCCTGGCAGACCTCGCCAGGCGGGCAGCGGTCCCCCCCGGGGCGGCATCCGGGCAGGCATTCGCCCAGCGTGCAGATCTGTCCCAGCGGGCAATCCTCGTCCGTCCCGCACCACGACGGGGTTCCGGTCGGTGTCGCGGACGTGCCGCCATCACACGAGCTTCCGAGCACCAGTGCCAGCGCGGCCGCGCCTGGACCGAGCAGCAGCGCGCTACGGTACGTGGCATGCCTCGCACAGGTCATTGACGTACTCGACGGTGTGGCATTCGTTGCAGTTGACCTGGGGCGGCGTGGCCTCGCAGTCCATCTCCCATTGACACTGCCCGCCGCTGTGGTGCGTGACCCCTCCATCCGGCGCATGGCAGCTGTTGCACACGTCGTGGGTGTGGTCGATGATGGTCGCCTGTCCAGCGCCCGTGCCGTCGTCGCCGCAGGTGTGGCAGACGACGCACATCTGGCCCGCCTGCTCGTTGGGCGGCCCGTGGTTCATCGGCGGGGGCTCGAGCTCGGCCGGGGCAGTCTCCTCGTCGTCGCACGCCACCAGCGCGAGGCTGCCTGCCAGAATTGCAGGAGCCAAGGCTAGAACGGACCACGCGATCGAAGCCCACCTGCGTTTTCTTGCTGTGCTGCTCACTGTCTCACTCGTTCCTCGTGGCCGGATAGGCCGCCCGGCTCCCCCCGCTGACCACTCGAGCCCATCGTGTCGTCGCAGTAGAGAGATACGGCACTTCCGACCGATGGGCAACGTGCCGCCAGCTCGGCTTGCTCGGTTCGGCCGAAGCCGAGCTAGGGCGGGGTGTGGGCTCCGCAAGCTCATGGTGCCGCGGACCCTTGGCTCCCCAGCACCCTGGACACCACCCCCTTGGGCAAGGCCCCGTAGGCGATCTCGCCGTTGACCACGAACGCGGGTGTGCCCAGCAGCTTCAGCTCGATCCCCGCCAGGATGTCCTGCTGGATGTGCCGCTCGGCCTGCTCGGAGCTCATGCAACACTCGAAGCGATCGAGATCCAGCTCGAGCTGCTCGGCCAGCTCGCGGGCGGTCATCTCGCGGCGCCGGATGGTGGACGCGTGCTGGAAGGAGCGCCTGCGCGATGTCTCTGCCAGGCTTCATCGGCCGGAACGTCGCGCAGAGTGGCGCGCCATGCCTGCCTTCGAGGCGCTGGCCTTCACGCGCGCCGAGATCGCCGACCGGCTGGCTGGACTCTGTCCGCGCTGTCGCCCGAGTCGAGCTGAGCCAGGCGACGGCTCAGAGGCAGTGAGCCACCCGCTCAGCCCGTGCGCTTGATGACGTGGTAGCCGAAGGCCGTCTCCACGACCTCGCTGACCCCGCCGAC
>CAYTYV010000730.1:0-2318 GCA_964441055.1 uncultured Polyangiaceae bacterium
CGATCGTGAAGCTCAAGGCCGAGGGCGCGTGGGACAAGACCGATCCGCTTGAGTACACGCGCGATCTGCTCGAGCGGATCGACCTCGAGGTCTTCGGCGTCAATGCGCGCTTGCAGGCGCCGCAGGCGCCCAAGCTCGACCACGTGGATCTGCCGACCCGCAAGCGCGCCGTGCTGTGCGCCGCCGCCGAGGGGATCTACGAGGTCGAGACCCGGCTGCGGCAGCGCTTTGCCGACGAGCTGGGGCTCATCGTGCTCGACCGAGGCGGCGGCCGCATGACGCTGCGGCAGGTCGACCTCTTTCTCCCCCATGATCTGGGCGACCTCTATCCGCTGCTCAACGAGCGGGATCCAAACGTCGACGGCGATCCCGAAAACCGCTGGGGGGGCTCCGACGACATCGGCGGCTCCCCGCGCAAAACCGGTACGGGCCTCTCGGGCAAGGACGTGCTGCGCGTCGTGGCCGAGGTCTACGGTCGCAGGGCGCCCGGCTAGGAGCCCCTCGATGCGATGGCTCTACGCGATGCTCGCCCTTGCTGCGACGGCCTCCGGTTGCCGCGACGCCGAGCCGAGCACCTCGGGCCAGCCGTGGGTGTGCGACTGCCAGATCGCCCAGCAAGCCGAGAGCGCCGAGGCGCGGACCTGCGCCATCACCGCGGGCCAGGCCGCGACCATCGCCGAGCAGTGCCTGGAGTCGGCGGGCGTCATCGGGGTGCGCTTCTGCGACTGCCTGCCGAGCGCTGCGCAGTTCTGCGACATCGGCGACTGCCTGCTACCCTGGCTCTAGATCGGTGTTGGAGCGCTGCGGCGGCTGGGGCATAAGCCAGCCCAGCCCGACGAGAAGTCGACGACGGCGCGGAGGGAGGCGAGTATGGAGCGATCGTATTTGGGCCAGCCCAAGCAAGGGCTGGAGCGAGATCCGGACCTGTGCGTGGTGACCTGCGCGCTCAGCGGGGTGCTTGCCAATCGGCGGCAGTGCCCGGCCATCCCGTACACGCCCGCCGAGATCGCCGACGAGGCCAAGCGGGCCTACGACGCGGGTGCGGCGGTGGTGCACATCCACGCCCGCACCGACGATGGCGGCCCTTGCTTCGATCCGGCGGTGTTCGCCCAGATCCGCAGCGAGGTGCGGCAGCGCTGCCCCGTCCTGCTGAACTTCTCGACCGGCACGCTCACCGACGACGTCCGCGAGCCGTGCACCTACCTGCGCGAGAGCAAGCCGGAAATCGCCGCGCTCAACATGGGGACGATGAACTACTCGAAGTACTCGCGGCGGCGCAAAGCCTTCGACTTCGACCTGGTCTTCCCCAACAGCTACGCCAAGATCACAAAGCTGCTCGAGGCGATGAACGAAGCCGGGGTCAAGCCCGAGCTCGAGTGCTTCGACACGGGCCACACGGCTGGCGTCTGGCCCTTGGTCGACATGGGGGTGCTGCGGCCGCCGCTGCAGTTCTCGTTCATCGTCAACGTGCTCGGCGGCATTCCCGCGCACGTCGAGTCGGTGCAGCTGCAGACCCGGATCATACCCGAGGGCTCGGAGTGGGAGGTCATCGCCATCAGCCACGGTCACTGGCGCATGCTGGCCACGGCCCTGGTGCTCGGCGGCAACGCCCGCACTGGCTTGGAGGACCACCTGTATCTGCCGAACGGCGAGATGGCCACGAGCAACGGCGAGATGGTCGAGGTGCTGGTGCGGATGATCCGCGACATCGGCCGCACGCCCGCCACCGTCGAGCAGGCGCGCCGCATCCTGGCGCTTCGGGAGCAAGAGTGATGACCGACCGCAGCTACCACTGGATCAAGGTGACGAGCGAGCCCGTGCGGCCCCAAGCCGCGGCCGAGCGCGGCGAGCGCGTGCTCACCATCTCGCTGAACAACCCGGCCCGCCGCAACGCCATCGGTCCGGCCATGGTCAACGAGCTGCTGTACGCGCTCGAGGACGCCGCCCGTGACGATGCCGTCCGCGCGGTGGTCCTGACGGGCGAGGGCAAGGGCTTTTGCGCGGGGGGCGATTTTTCGCAGATGAGCGGCGGCGCCAAAGACGAGCTGCCCCCCAAGGGCGACTACGTCGACCTGATGCTGGCCATGGCGCGCTCGCCCAAGCCGCTGGTGGCGCGCGTCAACGGCCACGCCCTGGGCGGCGGCCTGGGCTTGGTGGCGTCGTGTCACTTCGCCGTGGCGACCAAGGACGCCAAGCTGGGCACGCCCGAGGTGAAGGTCGGGCTGTTTCCGATGATGATCATGGCGGTGCTGCGCCGAGTGATGCCGCGCCGAGCTTTGCTCGAGATGATGCTCCTCGGCCAGCGCTACCCCGCTGAA
>CAYTYV010000731.1:0-2314 GCA_964441055.1 uncultured Polyangiaceae bacterium
AAACCCACCCCCCCCCCGTGGGGCCCCCGCGGCGGCCCCCCCCGGGCGTGGGGGCCCAGCCGATGGTCCCCAAGGGGCTGGCGAACGCCGCTAGCCCAGCGGGATCTCCAGGGAGACCTCCTCGACGTTTACGCCCAGATAGCGGCGCGGCCGAATGGTCACCGCCACCGACTCGGCAGCGCCCGAGCCTTGGACCTGGAGCTGGATCTCGGGTCCGGCAGGCGGGGCGGCCTCGAACAGCTGCCACAGAGCGGCCTCCATCACCGGCCGGACCTGCGCGGGGTCGCTGCCGGGCGGGATCTTCGCGCCCAGCGCTCGCAGGAACTGCACCACCCGCGCTACGAAGAGCTGGTCGACCAGGGACACGCGCGGCAGCCGGACCTCGGGCTCGGTGGTATCGCTGTCGTAAGTGCGCTTGGGCGGGGTGACGTAGGTCGTCGGCGCGCTGATGACGTATGCCTCGTCGGTATTGGGCATGGTGGCCAGGCTCAGCACGCCGTAGCGGGCCAGGATCCGCTGGGTGTCTACCGAGATCATCACCTCGGTGGGGATGGCCACGAGCTCGTTGCCCTCGTAGGCGATGCGGACCTCGCGCACTGGCAGGTTCTCGATCGTCCCGCCGTTGCGGGCTCCGGTGATGCGGCACGGCCAGCCGCTCTTGCGGAAGGAGTGAAGCATCAGGGTGGCCACGCCCCAACAGGGCTCGATCCACACCAGGGAGGCCTCATCGCCAGGCAGCTCCTCCACGGTGGCTTCTCGCACGCGTGAGGATCGCGAATCATAGCCTTTGCGCGCCAGGATGCGGTTCATGGCCACGCTTACCCACCGCGTGGACAGCTGCTGGGTGAGCGAGCGCCACGGAGCCCGTTCGGGGGCCTCGTAGAGCTTGGCCTTGTTGTCCAGCCGGTCGGCCTCCGCCAGATCGTGGAGCCCGAAGATGCCGGCCGAGCCGTTGGTGATGAGCGGCACGGTGTGGGCTTCGGCCACCTCGGAGAGCGCTCGCAGTCGCGCGAGCGAGGGGGCCGCGCCGTCGATGCAGTCGTCGACCGCAGCGAACGATACGGGCGGCTCGACCGAGGCATTGGCGCGGATGGCGCGGTCCAGCGCCTCGGCGGCTTCGTCCGGGCGGGCCGAGATCAGCTCGAGGCGAATGCCACCGTGCGGCTTGCAGCGGTCCACCAAGAAATGCAGGCCCCGCCATGCCTGCTCCAAGCGTCGCACCTCGGGGTGCTGGAGGATGACGCCGAGCTGCAGGCTCAAGGCCTTCTCGATCCGGCGGATGCCTTCGTCGGGTCGCGCGCCCGGCCTGCCCTTGCTGGCGCTCTTGGCCACGGCCTCGATGAAGGCGCCGAAGCGTCCCTCTGACTGCGGGGTTTCGGGTGCCACCGCCGGGGCTCGGTCGGAGATGGGCGCGTCGGCATCGGCGGCGGTGCCCGTGTCCACCATGTCCAGGATGCGGCCCGCGCTCATCGAGGGCGGTGAGGGCTCGGGCTCGGCGCGGCGGGCGGCCACGGGTGCGGCCTCGGCGGGCGTGTCCACCAGGTCGAGGACCTGGCGCGCAAATGGCGAGTGCTGCCAGAGTCGGGCGAGCTCGGAGGCGGCGCTGTCGACCCCGGTGGTGCCATCGCGCAGCCGCTCGAGCACGCGCTTTCCGTCGAGCAGCGAGCGGAGCAGCGGGATCTCGCGGCACAGTCCGTCTGGCCGAAAGCTCTTCATGGCGGTGGGCGCCAGCTCGACGCGAGCCCGGCTTCCCTGCGCCAGCACGCTTTCGACCTCGATGGATGCGCGCGGACGCAGCTTCTTGAACAGCAGATCGAAGTCCGTCGGATCGATGCGCACGGCCTGCTCCGGCGCCTCGGCGCCAGCATTGAACTCGCCCCGAGGCACGAGGTCGGCGACCAAGATCACCCGCAGGGGAAGCAGCGGCACCGCTTCTTCGACGGCTGCAGGCGCGCCTTGCGCGCTCGTGGTCGCGGTGGCCTTGGGAGGCTCGCCTCGGGCGTCCGGTGCGGTGACCGGCTGGGCGTCGTGGCCGATGCCGAAGGAAATGCGGCCGAGTTGGAGTTCCGGATCCTTGTCGTTGTTGTCTTCGCCACTCACGCCGCGGAGCATATGCTTCATGGCTCCAGGCGTAAACTCTGGCGGCTGCGCGGCTTGACGAAGGGGACGACGAGTGCTGTGGTTTACCGGGTCCCGGTTGCGGGAGAGGTGGGGATGCGGAAAGACGCCTGGGCTATGATCGAAGCTCGACAACTGGGATGGGCCCTGCTGCTCGGCTGGGCGGTGACGACGGGGTGCGTCATTCACACCCACG
>CAYTYV010000732.1:0-2311 GCA_964441055.1 uncultured Polyangiaceae bacterium
CGCGGCGCCTGGAGCGTTTCCCGCCTTCCCTTGCGCTCCCGCTGCGCCTACCCTCCGCGAACTGCGTTCCACTACATTCCGCCCGAAGGCGACTCACGATGGGGCTACCAGCCGAAGCATCCGAAGAAAAACCAGGGCTCATCAAAGGCTTTGCAGTCCTGAGCACAGCGCCGCGAGAGCTGTGGATCATCTACTTCGCCAAGGTGATGGAGACCACGGCCTACGCGCTGGTCAACTACGCCTTGATGTTCCACCTGATCAATGATCTGGGCTTCAGCGATGGCGGAGCGGGCACCTTCGTGGGCGTGTTCGCTGCCCTGTTCTCGCTCTGCACCTTTCTCGTGGGAGGGCTGACCGACGCCATCGGCATACGCAAGACGCTGCTCATCGCCCTGGTCGTTTGTCTGGTTACCCGCCTTTTGGCTGCAGTGCTCGGCAGCCCGACCTTGACGCCGCCATTGGCCTTCGTGCCCATGGCATTCGGCGCCGCCATGGCCCTGCCCGTCATGGTCGCGGCAGCTCGCCGCTATACCAACACCAAGCAGCACTCCATTGGCTTTGCGCTGCTGTACGTGTTCATGAACCTCGGCTTACTCATCGCTGGCAAGATGGTCGATGAGATCCGCCAATGGATCGGAAAAAACGATACCTGGTCGCTGCTCGGGCTCGAGCTCTCCGTCTATCAGGTGATCTTTCTGCTCTCGACCGCGTTTACCCTGCTGGCGCTGCTGCCCGTCTTCGCCATGCGCCGCGGGGTGGACATGACCGACGAGTCGGACGAGCCGATCATCGCCGCGGAAAAGGTAGCCGAAGCCGCGGGCACCCTCTTCGGGGCGATCGCGGCGGCATTTCGCAAAACCGTCCGCATCTTTGGCGAGGTGTTCCGCGAAAGGGCCTTCTATCGATTCCTGCTCTTTTTGACGGTCGTGGTTGGAGTGCGGATCGTCTTCCACCACATGCACTACACCTTGGGGCCTTGGTGCGACCGAGAGCTCGGCTATGGCTCGCGCTTCGGCACGGCCTGGGGGGTGGTCAACCCCTTCTTGATCATCGTCCTCACGCCGCTGGTGGGCGTGCTGGCGGCCAAGATCAGCTCCTATCGCATGATCATCGTGGGGACGACCATCAGCGCCGCGGCGTGCTTCTTCTTGGCCCTGCCAGGCGATCTGTTCGCCTCGCAGGTGCCCACCGACCTCGGCGGTGCGGCCAAGTGGCTGCTCGACCTCGACGGCGATCTGGCGCCGCTCTACTTCAACCTGCTCTACTTCGCCGTGCTGTTCTCGGTGGGGGAGGCCATCTGGTCGCCGCGGCTCTATCAGTACACGGCCACCGTGGCCCCCAAGGGACGAGAGGCAACCTACATGGGGCTCTCGCTCCTGCCGCTGTTTCTCGGCAAGCACACGGCAGGACCCTTGGGCGGGTATCTGCTCGGCCGCTACACACCCGCAGAGGGCGAGCGCTCGGGCGGCACCTTGTGGCTGGTCGTGGCGATCATGGCGGTGGCCACGCCCGTGTGCATCCTGCTGTTCAAGCGAGTCATTCAGCCCAAGGAGTCGGACAGCGCCCAGCCCGAAGCCAAGGAGGCGCAGGCATGAAACCAATCCTCGCTCCGACCGTCGCGCTACTCGGGCCGCTGGCGCTGCTTTCCTGCAGCGAGCCCACGACCTACCCCGCCGAGGTGAAGCTCGCGATCGGCGAGCAGAGCTTCGACTACACGACGTCCAAGGCTCAGCTCGATCAGCAGGTCACGGGCGGACGATACTCGGTGTACTTGCTGCCCGAGGACGATACCCAAAGGGCTCCCTACGTCTGCTACCGCACCTATATGGGCAACCCGGTTTCCTATCTATGGGTGCGCTACACCAAGCCGAACGACGCCACGGCGGAAGACGATGAGGAGCTTCGCCGCTACGAATGCTACGTGCCTGGCACCCTGTCGGACGGAACGCCCACCCTGGGATGGCGCCATGAAAACGGCAAGGAGCGCGACCTCACCGAAACCGGACAGGATCAGTGCAACGCCACGCTGAAAAGGGACGGAAATCAGCTCAAGCTCAGCTTCGACGCTCTGCTGTCGCCGCACGTCAAGAAGAAGAAGGGCCGCAAAGAGCTCACCAAGGAGCAGAAAGCCGAGCTACGGCGCAAAGAGGGAATCGTCGTCAAAGGCACCGCCACGCTCACGCTGCCGTCGGGTTGACCGCACGCTGACGGCCCGCGACCGGAGCCCCCCCCATCGTCGAAACCCCGCGGGGGTTTGGCCCGGGTTTTCGGTCGGTAGGCAGACGCCACGCAGATCCGCGGTACAAACGGG
>CAYTYV010000733.1:0-2306 GCA_964441055.1 uncultured Polyangiaceae bacterium
CGCGCCCGGGGTGTATCTGATGGACGGCAACGGAAAGCTCGTCGAGATGCTGCAAGGAGAGCTGAGCGCGACGCAGCTCGAGCAGGCCATCGGCGGACGGGAGGTCAAGCCGACCGGGTAGGGGGGATGCCCTGACGGGCGAGATCCACGGCAATGGCCACGGTCTCGGAGCTGCCAGCGGCGGCCTCGGAGGCGGAGCGAAGCGATGGTCCGTGACGCTGCCACCAGCGCCGCGCCTCGGCCTCGGTCCACTCGCCCATGCTCTTACAGGCCGCCAGGCGACGAGCGAGCTCGGCGGCGGACTGGGGCCGCTCGGCAGGGTCCTTTTCCAGGCAAGCGAGCAGCAGGTCCTCGAGGTCGTCGGGCACGGGCTCGCCCAGGCGCTCCGAGGGCGCGACCGGCTCGCTGTGCAGGTGATGGCCGCACACCTCCACGAGCGTGGTGCCCTCGAAGACGTGCTGCCCGGTCAGCAGGAAGTAGCCGACCGCGCCGAGGGCGTAGAGGTCGCCGCGCGCGTCCACCGCGTCTGGGGAGGTCAGCGACTCGGGGCACATGTACTGCGGGGTGCCGGTCAGCGCGCTGTCGCGGGTGAGCTCGATCCCGCCCTGCGCGCCCAACTCCTTGACGAGCCCGAAGTCGAGCAGCTTGGCCACGTCGGGCTTGCCGCCCTGGGTGCAGAGGATCACGTTGGACGGCTTGATGTCGCGGTGGATGAGCTCGATGCCGTGCGCCTCCTCGAGCGCGCCCGCCAGCTCGGCGAGCACTTTGACTACGCGTCCTGGCGGCTGCGGCCCGTCGGCGCGCACGATCTCTTCCAGCGTCGCCCCGTCGAGCAGCTCCATGGCGTAGTAGAAGACGCCATCGGGAGTCCGCCCGTAGTCGAAGATGGTCACCGTGTTCGGGTGGGTGAGCCGAGCGGTGAGCTGCACCTCGCGCTCGAAACGGGCGAGGTTGGTCTCGCCGGCCTGATCGGGCCGCACGAGCTTGATGGCCGTCGGGCGCCGCATCATGGCGTGGCTGGCGCGGTAGACCGCCCCCATGCCGCCCTCGCCCAGCTTGGCCTCCAGCATGTACTGCCCGAGCCGCCGCGCCTCGCGCACCTGCTGGCGCAGCCCGAAGATGACCTTGGAGACGACCGTGCAGACGCCCGTGATGAAGACCCACCACACCAGGACATCGAGCACGTTTTGCACGACCATGTCCTCTGGGGTGAGCGATCGCAGCGACGGCTCGGGCTCGAGCGGAAAGCTCGGCAGGGCGTTGACCACCGCCAAGGGCACCGCCACCAGTGCGGTCAGCACCAAGGTGCGCAGCGGCCTGGAGGGAAGCAGAGCGGCGCGCACAAAGACCCAAAGCGAAAGCCCGACGACAAAGGTGATCGAGACCGAGCCCTGGATAGCCCCCACGAAGCGCCCGTACGCAGCGTCGTCAGGACCGAGCGCGCCGCCGAGGTACTGCGGCAGAAAATCAGGCAGCAACAGGCGGCTCACCGTGGCGGCCACCGCGGCGGTCCCGAGCAGCATGGCAGCCTCGACCCAAGAGACGAAGCGCACCGAGCGCACGCCGCCGCGGCACAGCAGCCAGGCGCCAACCGCCAAGCCCGTCTGCACCTGGTAGAAGCCGAACCAAGGCTGCCACAGCTGCTCCCACGGGGTTTGGGCGACGAGGCCGACGAAACCGAGCAGCTGGGCGCCGATCATCACCTTGGCGAACAGGGCCATGCGCTGCTGGAAGAAAGCGCGGCCTTCCTCGGTGAGGTCGGTGGGGTGGGGGGGCATGGGGTTGTGGGTGGGGTGTCGGGGTGGGGATTATGGTCAAGGTGGGGGCAGAATGAACTGAGTCGTGGCGGAGCCTGCCGTGGCAAGTCGCTCGTCAGAGAGCACCGAGCGGGAGGGCGGTGGCATTTGGGCCTAGCGGGAGCGCGTGGTCTCCAGGATGAACGACGTAGCCTTTGGTCACGACGGCACCTAGGGCTGCGCGGAGCGATCGGATGCCGTTCGCCATGGCGGGCCGGGGTGTGCTCGACGATTTCACCTCGATGGGGATCAGGCGCTTTCGCCGTTCCACGAGCAGGTCGACCTCGTTGCCGTGGGAGGGGCGCCAGAAGTGAAGGCGGGGGTCTTCGCCACGGTGCAAGAGCGTCTTGTACACCTCGGCGACCACGGCGGTCTCGACGATCGGACCCGCCATCGGGCCCCGTCTCGCGTGCTCGGCATCTTGGAGCCCCACGAGGTGACAGAGCGTTCCCGTGTCCAGGAAGTACACCTTCGGCGTCTTGACGAGCCGCTTGCCCACGTTGGCGGAGT
>CAYTYV010000734.1:0-2297 GCA_964441055.1 uncultured Polyangiaceae bacterium
CGCAAGACGACTCGTGCTCGAGCGGCGAGTGCGTTGGCTTGGGCGACCCCTGCCCCGGCTCTGACGGCGACACCAACTGCGCCGAGTCCTGCGACGAGGCCACCGATAGCTGCACGGCACCCGACCCCGACTACGCGATCTGCTTCCCGGACGCGGGGCCGACCGCTCCCAGCCCCACGAGCCAGGCAGAGGTCGAAGGCGGCTGCGCCACCCGGACTCCAAAGCACCCGCCTGCCAACAGCGCGCTGCTGCTGCTCGGCGCGCTGCTGGCCTTGGCGGCGCTGGGGCGACGCCGTACCGACAGCCATTCGCAAATGCCCACCGCACGTCCGCGCGACAGGTGCTAGCATACCGCTGCTCGCCTAGGTCCAAAGCCAGCCGAGCAACGGGAGACCTTCATGAGTGATGGCGCAGTGGAGGGCAACTCGGGGCGCGAGTGGCTGCTCACAGCGCTGATCGCGTTGGCGGGCTGCGGCGGGGACCTGCCGAGCGACTCACTGGCGGACCCCGCTCGAGGCCATGGTCCAGTCGTCGACGCGCCGCCTGCTGCGACCGACCGGCTGCTCGTCGACGAGGCAGGCACGAGCTACCCGCGGACCTTGGAGGCGCTCCTCGAGGCCGAGCAGCACAAGCTCTTTGCCACAGACGGGTTGGAGGCGCTCCTCGAGGTCGAGCAGCACAAGCTCTTCGCCACAGACGGGGCGGCGGGCGACGTGTTCGGCTACACGGTGACGATCGACGGCGACGTGGCCGTGGTCGGCGCCTACCGAGACGACGACCACGGACCGCAATCGGGCGCGGCCTACCTGTTCGTCCGCAGCGGCAGCACCTGGGACCAAGCGCAGAAGCTCACCGCCTCGGACGGACAAACGGGCGACGGCTTCGGCTCCTCGGTATCGCTTGCGGGCGACTCCGCTCTCGTCGGCGCCCACGGCGTACAGAGCAGCGGCGCCGACTCGGGCGCGGCCTACGTGTTTTCGCGCAGCGGCAGCGCCTGGACCGAAGCGCAGAAGCTCACCGCCTCAGACGGTGGCTCCTACGACTACTTCGGCGCGGCGGTGTCGCTTGAGGGCGACGCCGCCCTGATAGGCGCCCATGGCAATGACGACAGCTCGGGCGCGGCTTACCTGTTCGCGCGCGACGGCAGCGCCTGGACCGAAGCGCAGAAGCTCACCGCCTCAGACGGCGTGGCCTACGACTACTTCGGCTCGGCCCTGTCGCTTCGCGGCGACGGCGTGCTCGTAGGCGCCTCCTACCATGACAGCGCGGGCTCCAACGATGGTGCGGCCTACGTGTTCACGCGCGACGGCAGCACCTGGACCCAGGCGCAGAAGCTCACCGCCAGCGACACGGGCAACAACGACCACTTCGGCATCTCGGTCGCAATCGACGACGACCGAGCGCTGCTGGGCGCAGAGGGCGCCGACGGGGCGGTGGCGGGCACGGGCGCGGCCTACCTGTTCGTCCGTAGCGGCGGCACCTGGGACCAAGCCCAGAAGCTCACCGCCTCGGACGGACAGCCGGGCGACTACTTCGGCGAGTCGGTGACGATGAACGGCGACGCGGCCTTGGTGGGCGCTCGGCTGACCGACATCGGCGGTAACGACGATGCGGGCGCGGCCTACCGCTTCGCTCGCACGGCGGAGACCTGGAACGAGCAGAACAAGCTCACCGCCGCGGACGGGGTGGCGGACGACAACTTCGGCCGCGCGGTGGCGCTCGACGGCATGGCCGCCCTGGTGGGCGCGGACAGCAGCGAAGGCGCGGTCGCCGACTCGGGCGCGGCCTATGCGTTCTTGTTTCGGAAGACCGACGGCGAGTCATGCACGCTGGCCGCCGAGTGCGCCAGCGAATTCTGCGTGGACGGCGTCTGTTGCGATAGCGCCTGCGGTGGCGGCGATCCCGATGACTGCCAGGCGTGCAGCGTCGCGCAAGGCGCTTCGAGCAACGGCGTCTGCGAGGCGCTGACCGGCCAGAGCTGCACCGACGGCCAATTCTGCAACGGCACCGAGACCTGCTCCGATGGCGTCTGCGGCAACTCCACTGGAAGCCCCTGCCCCGGCCCCGACGTCGACGAAGACTGCGCCGAGTCCTGCGACGAGGAAAACGACCACTGCCAGGCCGCCGACGAGGACGGGGCCAGCTGCAGCGACGGCCTGTTCTGCAACGGCACCGAAACGTGCTCCGCCGCGGTCTGCGGCAGCCCTTCCGGCGACCCCTGCCCTGGCCCCGACGGCGACGGCGACTGCGCCGAGTCCTGCGACGAGGAAAACGACCACTGCCAGGCCGCCGACGAG
>CAYTYV010000735.1:0-2293 GCA_964441055.1 uncultured Polyangiaceae bacterium
TCCTCCGGGCCGCAGGCCCGGGATGGAGGGGGACGAAGTCCCCCGGACTGGTCCGCCGGGCCGCAGGCCCGGGGGGCGCCCCCGCGGGGGCGAAGTTGCCCTATGTTGCCCTACGTAGTCACAGGGAGCGGAGAAAGAGCACAGAGGATGTCAGTTCCGTATTCGGAGACCTACAAGGCGTCAATGGTCAAGCGCATGACCGGCGCCGCGCAAGAGTCAGCCTACGAGTTGGCCGAAAAGACCGGCGTACATCAGACGACGCTGTCGCGATGGGTGCGCGAAGCAGCCGAGCGTAGTAGGCTTGGAGGTATGCCAAAGTCGAAGATAAGAAAGCGCAAATCATCGAAGGCCGCTCGACAGTCTCGAGCCCGCCGGCCCAAGGATTTCAGCCCCGAGGAGAAATTCCAGGTGCTGCTGGAGGTGGCCGCTCTGGAGGACGAAGAGCTGGGGGCGTATCTCCGGCGCAAGGGGATTCACGAGGCGCAGCTCACGCAGTGGCGCGATGCGGTGGCCAAGGCCCTCGAGAAGCCGACGGCAAAGCCGAAGGTCAGCCCCGCCCAGAGGGCCCAGAAGAAGAAGATACAACAGCTCGAGCGCGACCTGGTCCGGAAGGACAAGGCGCTCGCGGAGACGGCCGCGCTGCTGGTGCTCAAAAAAAAAGCCCAGGCGATCTGGGGGGACGAGGACGACGACACGACCGGGAGGAACGGTTGATGACCCTCGGCTTGATCGATGAGGCCGTCGAGGCTGGTGCCCGGCAGCGACCTGCTTGCGAGATCCTTGGATTGAGCGAGCGGACAGTGGAGCGATGGCGGGAGCAGGAGGTCGGTGATGACCGACGGCAAGGGCCGAAGACGCCGCCCAAGAATAAGCTGACCGAAGCCGAACGAGAGCGGGTGCTGGAGACCGCCAACAGCCCGGAATACCGCAGCCTGTCACCGAAGCAGATCGTACCCCAGCTGGCGGACCAGGGCGTCTACATCGCCTCCGAGTCGAGCTTCTACCGCGTCCTGAAGGCGGCCAAGCAGCTCAAGCACCGAGAGCCCAGCCAGCCGCGCCGGCACCACAAGCCTCGCGAGCACGTGGCCCATGGACCACTCGAGGTCTGGAGCTGGGACATCACGTACCTGCGTAGCGCGGTCCGTGGCGAGTTCTTCTACCTGTACCTGGTGCTGGACATCTGGAGCCGCAAGATCGTCGGCTGGCGAGTGGAGGAGACGGAGTCCATGGACTACTCCTCCGAGTTCATCCGGGTCATCTGTGACGAGCTCGGCGTCGACCCCGAGGGCATCGTGCTGCATTCCGACAACGGCGGACCGATGAAAGGCTCGACGATGCTTGCGACCCTGAAAGCCCTGGGCATCGTGGCCTCCTTCAGCCGCCCTCGGGTCAGCGACGACAACCCGTACTCCGAGGCTCTTTTCCGCACGCTCAAGTACCGGCCCTGGTACCCCGAGCAGCCTTTTCGGTCCCTCGACGAGGCCCAGGCCTGGGTCTGCGCCTTCGTCGAATGGTACAACGGTGACCACCTGCACAGCGCCATCAGCTACGTGACGCCGAACGACCGGCACTCCAGCCGTGACGTGGAGATCCTCGCCAAGCGTCACGAGGTCTACGAGCAGGCTCGCCAGCGGCATCCGGAGCGCTGGAGCGGGGCCACAAGAAACTGGGGCCGAGTCAAGGTCGTCAAGCTCAACCCGGACAGCAGAACCAACCACGAGGTCGAGGCTGATGCCGCGGCCGCGTGATCACATACCAGGCGACAACTACCTTGACACTCACCGCGATTTCCAGTTATACTTAGACTCGACATTCCGGGTGGGATGCGCCATGGCCACGACAAGAACAACCAGCGAGGCGCCCGGTCCGCGGGTGCTGTTGATCGACAGCGGGCTCGGGGATCAGGGCGGCTTCGGGCGCGACCTGCTCCAGCTCGGCTGCCGCGTCCACACGGTCCAGGACGTCCCGGCGGCGCGGCGCTTGCTCGAGCAGGCAGACTTCGATCTCGCCGTGCTCGACGCGGTCACCCCGGGCGAGGATCCGGGGCAGCGGATGACGAACTGGCTCGGCCAGGAGTACCCGGACCTGCCGCAGCTGACCATCGGCGGCAAGGTGCGTGGCAAGGACGCGCTGCAGGCGCCGTCGATCATCTGCATCGAGCGGCCGGTGGCGCGCCAGGCGCTCAAGCGCGCGGTCGACTCGACGCTGGTCAGGAGCCGCTGGCGCGACACCACCACGCTCGATCCCCGGCAGCAGGCCGAGGCGCTCCGCCTCGGCGCGAGGACGCTGATCA
>CAYTYV010000736.1:0-2282 GCA_964441055.1 uncultured Polyangiaceae bacterium
CGTTGGTCACGTGGTAGGCGTGCTGGTTCCAGACCCGTCGGGTGCGCACCCATTGGCCCTCGGTGTCGCCGAACACGCGGATGCCCGTGGTCTTGACCCCGGAACAGTTGTGGCTGGAGTAGGAGTTCGAGCCCACGATGATGTCGGCGTGGCCGTCAGAGTCGACGTCGGCCACCAGCGGGTACTCCCAGAGGGTGCCGTTGGTGTTGCACTCGGTCAGCAGCTCGATGGCGTGGCCGTCGCCATCGCCCGGGCCCGTGTAGATGTGCATGTAGTACTCGTCGGCATAGGCCACCTCGGCAATGCCGTCGCCGTCGAAGTCGAACACGCTTGAGCCGGTCTGCGCCGAGGAGCAGTCCTGGGTCTGCGTGCCCGTGACCTCCGAGGTGGTCCACAGCTTGGTCTGGCCGTCGGGGACGGTCGGGTCCATCAGCTTTTCGCCGTCGTAGACCACGTAGCCAATGCCGCTTGCCAAGGCGACGTCTGGGTAGTCGTCGCCGTTGAAGTCGGCCACCGTGGGCGGGCCGCCGCCGTGGAGGCAGCCCGCGCAGTTGGGATTGATGTCGCAGCAGTGGTTGTGGGGGAAGGTGGCGTTGATGTCCAAGGCCTCGCGCACCACCTCGACGCCGCCCGGGGCCAGCGGATCGATGTGCCAGACCGACAGGTAGTGGTCGCCGGTCTCCACCGCGACGATCTCGGGGATGCCATCGTTGTCCAGATCGCCGACGGCCGGGTGGGTGCCGCTTATCTCCCCGCTGACGTCGGCGATGAGCGAGCCGTCGCCGCGGTAGGCGCGCACGGGCGTGACCACGTCCAGCACGCCGTCGCCGTCCACGTCGGAGACCACGACGTTGTGGCCATTGGGCGGATCGAAGGCAGTGACCTCGGCCTGACCCGTGGCGCCGCTGAGGATGCGCGAGCGGCAAACGATCTCGGCCTGGCCGTCCTGGTCCACGTCCGCGATGTTGGGCATGAAGCAGTGCGACGGCATGGCATCGCTCAGCCACAAGACCGAGCCGTCGGCGCGGTAGGCCCGCACGCGGGCGTCGCGGGTGCAGGTCACGATCTCGTTGCCCGGCTCTCCGTCGATGTTGCCCGCCGCGATGGAGTAGCCCGGTCGGTCCGCGCTAGCGCCCGTGATGTGCACCGACAGCTTCTCCTGCACCTGGCCGTCCACGATGGAGATGGCCCGCAGGGTGGAGGAGCTGCCGCTGTTGTTGTTGTAGTCGCTGCCGAGGAAGGTGAGAAAGACGATCTCGGGGATGTCGCGCTCGTCGATGTGGCCGTCGCAGTTGTCGTCGTCGAGCTGCACCACCACGGGCGCCATCATCACGTTGTGGTTGTTGTTGCTCGGGTTGCCCCAGGAGTACTTGAGGACCGGCTCGAACGCGGCCGTGGGCGGCTGGTACTCGCACGGCTCGAGGCAGGTGGGCGGATCGCCCGGCTCCTCTCCGGGATCGCACATCGGCGGCTTGGGCATACAGCGGCCCGTGGGCAGATCCACGCCGCCCTGACAGCCGCCGCCCGCGCCCGCGTCCACGCCGCCGTCGGGCTGGGCGGGCTCGCCCAAGGCGTACTCGCAGTACTCGTCCGGCTCGCACTCGGTGGCGTCGATGCAGATGTTGCCCGGCGTGACGCATTGGCCGAAGGAGCAGATCTCGCTGTCGGCACAGCAGATATCGCCGCAGATCTGCTCGGCGCTGCAGCACACGCCGCCTTGGGCGCAGACGCCGCCATCGCCGCAGGGCTCGCCCACGTTGCAGCCTGCATCGCCAGCGTCGAACTGGGGGCTGCTCCCGCCCTGGCCGCTGCCAGCTGCGCCGCCTTGACCGCCGTGGGCCCCCTGACCCTCGGCGCCCGAGCCCTGCTGCAGGCCTAGCTCGGTGTCGGAGCAGGCCACGCCGACGAGCAAGGGCGCGGCCGCCACCATCCCCAAACAAGCACAGACCACCGCTTTGCGCATGACGACCTCCCGAGCTGTGAGCCAAGCGCGAAAGGGCAATTATCGCACGACGGCGCTATCGTCGGTATCAAGGAAAGCGCAGCCCGAGCACGTACGCTTCCCAGCGCTTCTGAAAGGCCGTCATGTCGGGCTCGCCGAGCACGGTCTGCAGCGTCTTGTAGCCCGTGGGATCGGCGGCCGCGTTGCGCCGAAACGCGTGGTAGTAGCGGACCAGCAGGCCCTTTTCCTGCAGGTAGTAGAGCAGGTAGCGCGCCTGGGCGTAGTTGGTGCCTGGATCCTGGTGGTAGAACTGGTGGGTGCTGGTGGCGGTGAGCTCGCG
>CAYTYV010000737.1:0-2281 GCA_964441055.1 uncultured Polyangiaceae bacterium
TCAAGGACCAGAAGAGCGGCAAGATCGTCAACATCTCGTCGATCAACGGCATCCGCGGCAAGTTCGCGCAGTCGAACTACGCCGCCTCCAAGGGCGGCGAGATCGCCATGTCGAAATCGCTGGCCAAGGAGCTCGGCAAGTTCAACGTCAACGTCAACGTCGTCGCACCCGGCATGGTGCTGACCGACATGATGCAAGCCATCCCCCCGGAGTTCCAGCAGACCGCGCTGGACGAGACGGTCGTCGGGCGCTTTGCCACCCCCGAGGACGTGGCCCATCTCATCACCTTCCTCTGCTCGGACATGTCCCGTCACGTCACGGGCGAGGTCATCAAGATCGACGGAGGACAGTACATCTAAACCCGTACGCCCAGCTTCTCCCGAGGCCCTGGCCGCCGCGGCCTTCGGGCTCGGGTGCGGGCGACGCAGGGGCGGGTAGCGGAGGAAGCCATGACACGAGTCGGAGTGGTCGGAATCGGACACGGCAGGTTCGGCAGGCGCAGCGATGCCACGGTGCAGGAGCTGGCCTTCGAAGCCTTCCGGATGGCCGTCGAGGACGCTGGCATCGAGCGCAAGGACATCGACGCCTCGGTGATCGGCGCGGTGCCCGAGTACCACAAGCAGCGGTCGGTGGCGGGCGTCGTGCAGGAGTACCTGAACCTGACCCCCCACCCCACCTGGCTGACCGAGGTGGCCTGCGCCTCCTCGAGCGCGGCCGTCCGCACGGCGTACATGGCCATCCAGTCGGGTCTGCACCAGTGTGTGGCGGTCATCGGCTGTCAGAAGATGACCGAGCTCGCCACCCCGGAGATCCTGGCGCTGATGGGCCGGGTGGGCGAGGTGCAGTGGGAGTCGGTCTTCGGCACCACCTTCCCCGCCTACTACGCCATGTTCGCCAACGCGCACATGCACCAGTTCGGCACCACCCGCGAGCAGCTCTTCCAGGTGGCCATCAAGAACCACTACTACGGGGCCAGAAACCCCAACGCGCTGTTCCGCAAGGAGATCACCATGGAAAAGGCGATGGCCTCCGAGCCGGTCGCCTCGCCCTTCAGGGTCTACGACTGCTGCGCCAACGCCGATGGGGCGGCCTGCCTGATCCTGGCCTCCGAGGAGCGGGCCCGGGCCATCAACGACCGGGTCGTGTGGCTCGACGGCGTGGGCTGCGCCTCGGCCTCGATGTCGGTGCTCAAGCGCGAGAACCTGGTCGGGCTGCCGTCGGCGGTCGAGGCGTCGAACAAGGCCTACGAGATGGCGGGCTGCACGGCCGACGACATCAAGGTGGCCGACGTGCACGACTGCTTCACCATCGCCGAGGTCATGGCCTACGAGGACCTGGGCTTCTGCCCCAAGGGCCAAGGCGGGAAATTCATCGAGGAAAAGCAGGCCTACATCGGCGGCAAGGTGGCGGTGAACGTCGACGGGGGGCTCAAGGCCAAGGGCCATCCCATCGGCGCCACGGGCGCTTCCATGGCCTGCGAGATCGTCAAACAGCTACGCGGCGAGGCGGGCGAGCGGCAGGTCCCCGATGCCGATCTGGGGCTCACGCACAACGTCGGCGGCATTGGTCAATACTGCTTCGTGCACGTCTACCGGAGGGACTAGGTCATGTTCAGCTGGTTTGGACAGGTCAGCTTCGTACCCTTCTCCAAGATCATGGAGTTTTCCCGCCACCTCAAGGACGGGCGGCTCATGGGCACGGTGTGCAAGCGCTGCGGCTACGCCACCTTCCCACCGCGCGCCGACTGCCCCGAGTGCCTCTCGGGCGAGTACGAGTTCAGGGAGGTCAGCGGCAAGGGCAAGGTGTTCACCTACTCGACCATCGCTGCCGCGCCCACGGGCTTCGACGATCTGGCGCCGTACACGGTGGTGGTCGTGGACCTCGAGGACGGCGGACGGCTGGCCGCGCCGCTGGGCGACTCCATCGCTCCCGAGGATGTCCACATCGGCATGGAGGTGCAGACCGTGCCGCGGATCGACGAGGAGTCCGCAGCCATCCGCGTCTTCTACACGGTGGACAAGCCCGGAACGAGCTGGGGCAAGGCGCCGCCGCCGTTTCTGGGCTAGGCCTCAACCATCCACCGCGTCGCCTCAAGCATCCGAGCGCGGCGCGGTGAGCACCTAGGGCTGCCCCCGCGCTACGGGCGGTTGGTCCTGCGCAGATGGTCCGCGTAGGCTGCGCGGGAGATGGCGAAGACCCTCAGGAAGTGCTTGACCGAATCGGGGCTAATCCCGGCATCGGACAGCAGATCCGCCTCCAGGATGGGGTCGCCATCGTCGTC
>CAYTYV010000738.1:0-2279 GCA_964441055.1 uncultured Polyangiaceae bacterium
ATGTAGGAGGTGCGCTCGGCGTGGGGATCGTTGACGATGCGCACCCGCACCGCGGGGTAGCCGGCCGCGCCCTTGAAGCCGTCGCGGATCATGCGCGTGGGCTGGTAGATGTTCATGGCCATGCCCGAGGCCTCGGGCGCCACCTGGGTGACCTCCAGGGCGAAGGTTCGGGCCGTCGCTTGGTCCCAGATGCTACCGGCCGGGTTGGCGTAGACGGCCAGCGCTTTGCCGTCGAGCGAGGCGAAGCGGGCGCGAAAGACGCTGGGCAGGTCCTCGGGCGTATACTCCCCGCGCGCGGAGACCTTGCGAGCGGTGCGCCAGGCGCGCTCGAGCAGGTCGGCGGCCCCGCGCTCGATGCGGCCGAGCGGCTCGGCATCGTCGGGCATCTGGGCGAGGCGCTTGTGCAGGGCGCGGCACGCCTCCTGGGCCTGCTCGACGGCGCTGGTGTCGCGGCCGGATTGGCGCAGCGCAAAGGCCACCTCGTCCAGGGCGTCGCCGAGGTCGACCACCTGCGCTTGAACCTGCTTGACCGAGCGCTTGCGCGAGCGAAGCGCATCGAAGTCGGGCTCGCGCTCTAGCCCTGCGAAGCCCGCGCGAAGCTCTGCCAGCCGCTTCGGCGTCAGCGGGGGCAACAGATCGGTGGCGGTCTGTACGGCGGCCACCGAGGGCAGCGCTCGCAGCCGCTCGGCCAGGGCGCGCGCCTCTGCGACGCTCTCGGCGCCCATCCCTGCCTGAATAGGGCTCACCGTGGAGTCGCGCTCGATGAGCCTTAGCGCCCGCGCGCTCTCGGTGCTCTCGGGCAGAAAGTCGAAGTAGCGCGAGTTGAACTCGATCTTGCCCCAGGCCCATGCGCTCAGGGCGACCAGCACGGCGGCCGTGCCCAGAATCGGGTACGCTGCCACGCGCACCACCCGCGGGATGGCCCGCGCCCCGGGCAGCTCGGGCGCGGCGAGCTTCTTGCCGCGGCCGGCCAGCCACATCAGCGCGGGCAGCAGCAGGAGGGTGGCTAGCAGCATGAGCAGCAGGCCCACGGCGGTGATTACCCCGAGCTGGGCGTAGGCCGTGAACTCGGTGGTGGTCAGCGTCAGGAAGGCGAGCATGGTGGTCACCGCCGCGATCAGGACGCCGGGACCCGCTCGGCCCCATGCGCCCCGAATGGCGTCGGCGGCCGAAGCGCCCGCTCTGTCGAGCTCGCCGTAGCGGCTGAGCAGCAGCACGGCAAAGGCGATGCCCAAGGCGAGCAGCACCGGAGCGAAGCTGGAGGTGACCAGGTTCAGCCCGCCGTAGCCGAGGCGCGCCACCGCCAGGGTCAGCACCACCCCCAGAAACAGCGGAACCAGCGACAGCAGCGTGAAGCGCAGCGAGCGAAAGCCCAGCAGCAGCAGCAGGATGACGCCCACCGTGGTGGCGACCGAAGCCTTGAGCAAGCCGAGCTGGAGCACATCGAGCTCGTCGACGACGAGCGCGGGAAGCCCGGTGAGATCGGCCTGCACGCCCGGCTGGCTCTGCAGCACCTCGTCGCGCGCGGCGCGTATGCGCTCGACCACGGGCTGGGCTTGAGCGACCTCGGGGCCGGCCATCTGTGGGAACAGGGCCACGATGTGGGTGCGGCCGTCGCCGCTGACCAGATAGCCGCCCTCGTCCACGCCCACGCCCTCGGGAAGCTCGCCCTGCGCCCGCCAATGCGGCAGCTGGGCCAGGGCGTCGCGTCCGGCGAGCTGTGCCTCGAGCGCGCCGAGCAGCAGCGCCACGGCCTGCAAGCCCTCGCGGGCCTGCTCGTCGCTCTGCGCGGGCGCCTCGCCCTCCAGACCTGCGGTGATCTGTGCCGACACCGCGCCCAGCCAGCGGGGAAGCCCTCCCTCGATGATCTCGGCCAAGCGGTCGGGCTCGGGCAGATTGGCGCGCAGGGTCGCTAGCGCCTCGGGTCGAAACAGCAGCAGCAGCTCGGCCACCTGCTCTACGCCTACGCGACCGAGCACCCGCCCGCGAAGCTCGGGCTCATGCTCCAAGCGCTGGCATAGCTGCGCGACCACGCGCTGGCGGCTCTGCTCGTTGCCGCCGCTGACCACCATGGCCAACGCGTCGGGGTAGCCGAAGCGGTCGAAGAAGGCGAGCAGCCGCGCCTGGTGGGGATCGTCGGCCGCCACGAGCTCGTAGCGCGAGGTGCTGACGTGCATCTGCGAGGCCACGGCGGCGGCGGCCACCAGCAGCAGCGCCGCAATGGCCAGGCACAGCCGCGGGTGGCGTAGGCCGATCCCGGCCACGGCGGCCAGGACGCG
>CAYTYV010000739.1:0-2276 GCA_964441055.1 uncultured Polyangiaceae bacterium
GGTGCAGCAGCGCGGCACGCAAGCCTCGTCCTGGCAGATCTCGGTGCTCTCGCAGGCCTCGACCGTCTGCCACCGCAGACAGGGCGCTGCGGGCGAGCCTACGTCCAGGCACTCGACGACCTCGGTCTCGTCGGCGTTGCAGCCGAGCTGGCCCTCGACGGTGCAGTCCGACGCGCAAGCCGGGCCGCCGCCACCGCCCTGGGCCCCGCTACCGCCGCTACCGCCGCTGCCGCCGTGAGCGTTGCCCCCGCTTCCCGCCGCAGCCGTGCCCGCCGTGCCCGCCGCTGCGCCAGCGCCGCCGTCCGGCTCGGGTGAGGGGCCACCCACGCCGCCCTCGCAAGCAGGAGCGGTTGCCGCCAAGGCCGCCGCCAGACTCAGCCCGACTGCCGCCCCTGCCGCGTGACCGAAGCTTCCCATGAGCCCTCCTCGTCGCCGAGCTTACCCGATCGAAGAAGCTACCGGTTTGTTGCAAAGGGCGCCAGAGCGGGCCCGCGACCACGCCGCACCGCCCCCGCTCGGGCGATCCGGCTCCACGGGAACAAAGGCGGGATGCCAGCTGGGGGCGGGCTGACGCGGGGCAGGCGCTTGCTCGGCGCCAAGGCGCTGGCCTTCGGTACCTACTTGAGGCACCTTGGTCTCGCTGACAGACTGGCCGTGGAGCGCGCCTCCAACGCGTACGCCATCAGCGAGGCGCTCTCCGGGTTCCCGAAGACCATTCAACTATGAGCGACGCAAAGGACATGAGCGACGCAAAGGACATCAGGCTCACCCAGGGCGTGAAGGCGGCCGGCTGAGCGAGCAAGCTTCCTCCAGGGGACCTGGAGGCCGTGCTCGCTGAGCTTCCCTTGGTGGAGCACCCTGACCTGTTGGTGGGCCAGGGCACCGCGGACGACGCTGGGGTCGTGCGCGTGCGGGACGATCTCGCCTTGATCCAGACGGTGGACTTCTTCACGCCCATCGTCGACGACCCCCACATCTTCGGGCGCATCGCTGCGGCCAACGCGCTGAGCGACGTGTACGCCATGGGCGGCAGGCCGCTGACCGCCATGAACGTGGTCTGTTTTCCGCGCAAGAGCCTGCCGCTCGCGGTGCTTCGCGACGTGCTTCGGGGTGGCTTCGAGATGGTCGAGCAGGCTGGCGCGCTGCAGGTGGGTGGTCACAGCGTGGAGGACCGCGAGCTCAAGAACGCGCTGAGCTTGACCGGCACGGTGCACCCCGACCGGGTGGTGACCAACGCGGGCGCGCGCGCGGGCGACCGGCTCGTACTGACCAAGCCGCTCGGCACGGGCGTGCTCGCCACGGCCATCAAGCGCGGGCTGGCCTCGGGTGAGGCCGAGGCCGAGGCGGTACGCTGGATGACCACGCTAAACCGCGACGCTGCCGAGGCCATGCAGGAGGTCGGAGCCCATGCTTGCACCGACATCACCGGTTTCGGCCTGCTGGGGCATGCGCTCGAGCTCGCGGTGGCCTCGGAGGTAGCGCTCGAGCTCCGCGCCTCCGCCGTGCCGCTGATCGGCTCGGTGCGCGAGCTCGCTTCGCAGGGCATCGTTCCAGGCGGCAGCGTCGCCAACCGCAAGTTCTGCGAGCGGGCCGTGGTTGTGGCGCCCGAGGTCGAGCCGCTTACGGTGGATCTGTTGGCCGACGCACAGACCTCGGGCGGGCTGCTCATCGCCGTGGCGGACGAGCGCGCCGCGGCACTGCACGAGGCGCTTGAGCACCGCGGGGTCCCGCATCCGGAGATCGGGCGGGTATCAGGCGCGGGCGCGGGGCGCATCGACGTGGTGGCCTAGCCCGCAGCCCTCGCTGGTGGCGTTGACGGCGCCCAAGGGCGCCAGTAGCGTCGGCGCCGACGTCGAAGGACGGGCGAACGCGCGCGGGGGCTCGGACCGACATCGGCGTCGCGGGCTCTTCGAAAAAGAGCGGGAAGGAGCGCAGTCGTGCAATCGCTGAATCGGTACCTGGTCTTGTTCATGGTCGTGACGCTCGCCGGATGCTTTGGCGGCATGCAGCCCGGGCCGTCGTCGGCCCAGCCCGAGGAGAAGACCTCGCCCGAAGCCTGGGCGGCGCTCAAGAAGACCTACGAGACGAACCTGACTCAATGCCAGGCGACCACCGAGCGGGCGCCCTGCTCCTTCAACGCCTCAATGTAGGTTACGCTCTCTGCGACCGTCGTGAGCATTTTTGAGCCGTCCGCGTTCTTGCGGCCGACTTCGCCGACCTCCACTTCGAGCGAGGCCTCCTTCGGGATCAAGTCCGCGAGGCTAACGACGATGTTG
>CAYTYV010000740.1:0-2272 GCA_964441055.1 uncultured Polyangiaceae bacterium
GCGGCTGTCATCGCCCGGGACCTATACTACGGGCGGTTACGCGATACTACGGGCGCTTACGCGCGCAAGGAAGGGGGGCTACAGGCCCTCGATGCGAGCTGGTGAGCTACCCGCTGCCAGCTTGACCCACAGCGTGCCGCCGTGGGTCGTTTGGTAGAAGTAGCCCTCGTCGCTGGCCTCCAGCGAGGCCAGGCTAGGCTGCGGCTCGAGCGACTGGCCCCCGCGGCGGACCGAGCTCGGCTCGGCTGCGGTCATCAGCTCGAAGATGGCGCCTTCGGTGAGCTCGTCGCCTGCTTCGACCGACAGCAGCACTGCGGCGCCGTCGAGCGACTGCTCGAGCCGGCCGCCGTCGAACAGCTCGAAGAACGCGGGCTCGGCGGCGACGGTGCGCACGTAGAGCAGGCCCGCAGCCGTGGCGTAGGAGTCCACGCGCTCGGGCTCGGTGGTGGGATTGAGCGTCTCGATGGTGGCTCGAAGAAGCGGCACCATGCCGCCCGCGCGCAGGTAAAGCGGCAAGGTCTCGAGCGGGGCGTCCACGGTGCGCTCGGCGCTCCCGTCGATCAGCTCACCCGTCCACCAATCCACCCAGCGGCCCTCGGGGAAGAGAACATCGCGCTCGCGCGCCCCGCGCTCGACCACGGGGGCGACCAGCAGATCGTCGCCCAGCAGGAAGGTGTCGTCCGGATGGCTGCCCAGCTCGGGGTGGGCCAGGCCGAGGGCGCGCTGGATGGGGCGCCCGGTCTGGGCGATGCGCTGGGCGTGGCTCCACAGGTAGGGAAAGAGCCGCAGGTGAAGCCGGACGTACTCGCGATAGGTATCGAGCAGCTCCTGGTCGAAGCCATTTTGCCCGTTGAGCTCCCAGGCCACGTCGTTGCAGCTCGTGCCCACCTGCATCACCGGGGAAAGCGCCGTCGCCTGGAACCAGCGCGTGAAGGTCTCCTTGTCGGGCGGGCAGTGGCGGTAGCCGCCCGTGTCCGAGCCATAGAAGGGAAAGCCCGAGGCCGAGAGGCTGAGCCCAGCGATGAGCGCGGCGGGCATCCCGCCCACGGCCACGTAGCTCTCGCCGCCATCGTCCATGGTCTCGCCGTGGCGTGCCATGGTGGCGTCGAGATCGCCCGGCCAGATGATGACGCCGTTTTGCTGGTCGCCGTAGGTGCCCCCGCGGCACAGCAAAAAGCCGCCGTCCTCGGGCATCAGCTCGGCGTAGGTGCGGTGATAGTGGCGCTGGAACTGGCTGTGCTGGGTGCGCTCATCGCTGCCGTCGAAAAACTGCCAGGGAATGCGCGAGGACGTGAGCCCGAGCACCACGTCCTCGCCGTAGTCCAGCTTGAAGCCCTCCACGCCGAGCGCGAGGTAGTTTTCGAGCTGCGTCTGCCACCAGGCGACCGCGGCCGGGTTGGTCAGGTCGATGGGCTTGCCCCATTTGTTCAGCGGGAGCCCTACCTGCGGCGGGTAGTAGCCGGATTCGGTGGCCTCGGTCCTGAGCGCCTCGGTGGCCGCGGACTGCTCGTCCAGGTAGGGCGTGTGCCACAGCGCGGTGCGGAAGCCGAGGGCGCGCATCTGCTCATACATGCCCTCCGGATCGGGGAACTGCTCCGCGTCGAAGTCGAAGGTGTTGACCGCCGTGGCGTACGGTCGGTCGATCCAGTAGCCGGTCGTGGCCAGATCCAGATCGCGAATGGCCTCGAGATCGCTTTCGACCTGGGCTTGGTCGTCGTTTTCATCGCGCCAGATCCACGGGCCCAGGGCCCAGCGGGAGGGAAGCCTGGGATAGCCGGTCACCTCGTAGTAGTGGCGCACCAGATCCAGCGGCTGCTCGGCGGCGAACAGGTGGAAGTCGAGCCCCTCAGCCGAGGCGGCGCCCGTGCCAAAGGCGGCCTCGACGCGGTCGGGCTCGGCGGCCGCCAGCGAAAAGGCGCCCGGGTAGGGGTTGGGCACCAGCAGCCCCCAGCCGGTCGTGCCCAGCACGAAGGGGACGGGCACGTGGGCCTCGTTGTAGTTGCTCTCGAGCTGGGCATCGAGCTCGAGCTGCATCGCGCGGATCTGGCCGCGGTGATCGACGGCGTCGAAGTACTCGCCCAGGCCGTAGAAGCCCTCCTCGTGGTCGGCCTGGGCGCGCAGGCGGAAAAACGCGGTGCGGCCGCCCGTCGGCTGCCAGTCGAGCGCGAAGCGTCCCGCCTCGGTCTGCCGCGCCGTGAGCGTGGCGCTTTGCCCCTCAGGGTAGCTCAGCTCGAGCACGGCATGCTCGGCCGAGCGCTCCGCAAAGTGCGCG
>CAYTYV010000741.1:0-2269 GCA_964441055.1 uncultured Polyangiaceae bacterium
GTCCCATGACCAATGCGCTTCGGTACCACGTAGGCCGCTCGGCTGCCCTCACCTCCCTGGTGGCGCTCAGCGCCTGCGCGCTCGGCTGCGCGGTGGGCGGGGAGGCGCCTCCTGTTCCGCTGCCCGAGGATGCGGGCAGCAGCGGCTTGGCCTATCCCGAGGGGCCCTACGGCATCGACAAGGGCGCGACCATTCGCGACTTCATCTTCACGGGCTATGCCAACCCCGCCGACGGCATGGGCGAGCCCAACCGGGTGACCATCGCCCTCGGCCATTTCTACAACCCCACGGGCGAGGGCAGCTATCCCGAAGGCTCTCCTTATGGCGCGGGCGAGCCCCTGCCACGGGCGCTCATGATCATGGTCTCCGCGGTCTACTGCCCGCCCTGCAATGCCGAGGCCGAGGAGATCCGCAAGGACGGCAAGCACGCCCATTACAAGGCCCGCGGCGGCGAGTTTATGCTGGACCTGGTCGAGGGCACCCAAAACGGTGAGCCCGCCACCTTCCAGCACCTCGAGAGCTGGGCCCAGGCCTACGACGTCACCTACCCCTCGGTCATCGATCCCAGCTACCAGCTCGGCGGCCTATTCGACACCTCCAGCTACCCAGCCAATCTCATCGTGGACACCCGCGACATGACCATCGTCGAGGCCATCACGGGCAAGGCGAGCGAGGGCTTCTGGCTGACGCTAGACGAGGTGCTCGAGTAGCGGCCTCCGCGGGGGCCGCGGTGCGCTCAGCACACGGGCGCCCACTCGGCCACGCCAAAAACCGAGCCGTCAGGGCCCTCGCACACCGCCAGCTTGCCCACCTTCGGCACCTCAAAGGGCGGAGCGTGGACCTTTCCGCCGAGCTCTTCGACCTTGGCCACGGTCTCGGCGACGTTCTTGGTGGTGATGTAGATGAACCAGGCCGCCATGGGCATCTGCTCGCCCTTGGGCATCATACCGCCCCGGTCGCCACCTTCTTCGCCTGTGCCGAACAGGTGGTACTCCATCTGCTCCTCGAAGGGCCCTGTGCGCCACTTCCAGCCGACCACCTCGGAGTAGAACGCCTTGGCCGCGTCCACGTCGGCCGCGATGAGCTCGTTCCACCCTACCATGCCGTGCTCGTCCATCGCTGGCAGCTCGGGCGAATCGCCAGCGCACTTGAACAGCGAGACCACACACCCCTGCGGGTCCATCATCATCGCCATGCGGCCCACGGTCGGGACCTCCATGGTGCCCATTGGGAATTGCGCGTTCAGCTTCTCCGCGCGCTTGATAGCGGCGTCGAGATCGTCCACCTCCACGTGCCCCATCCAGTGCGACGGCGCGGGCACCTCCTCGGGCAGCTGGATGATCCCCCCGAAGCCCTTCTCGCCGATGCAAAGCATCCTGTACTCAGGCACCTCTGGCGGGGCCCCATCGGGCTTCCATCCCATGGCTTTCCAGCCGAAGAGCTCGCAGTAAAAGGCCTCGGCCTTGGCCGCGTCCTTGCTGTTCAGGTCGTGCCACAAGAATTTCGCCGTCATCGATCCGTCCTCCCGCTGGTGATTGGCCAATGGCCGAAGACCACGGTCGATTAACCCAGGCGCCACCGGGCAGCCAGCGAAACCAGACTCTGCCCGGCTGGAGGACAACGCCAAATCGCCTTGTGAATCCGCTCGACGAGGGCGCGGTCGAGACGGCGCAGGTCAACAGCAGCCGGTTTGGTCCACTGAACCTGCCACGTCATAGGCCAAGCTCACGGCGAAGCTCCTCGTCGGAGACCACCTCACCGCGCGCCAGCGCTTCGCGGCCCTCTTGCACCGCCGCTGCCTCCTCTGGCGTCTCTTCCTCGTCATCGACGGGAGCGCGGTGGGCCGCACGCAGCACTGGATCGCTGCCGAGGTCCCGGAGGTATTCGAGGTAACGACGGGCAGCAGAGATCTCGGCCTCCGGCAAAGAGTCCACCAGCTTGTAGAGGTCTTTCCTGGCGACAGTGCTCATCACTCTCGTCGTATCGCTCCGTGCGTCGGTAGGCCAGGTCACAACGCGATCTTCTTCATCAGCCCCGCCCGCGCCGCGCGATTTCGGGTTCGCGCCGCGGCGACGCTGCGGTATTTTTATTGTTGACGCTGTTGCCGCGATCGCGGGCCCGCGGTTCGACGGGGCGGAAGGAGAAGCGCGTCATGGGCAAGGGGTTCACGGGGTGTGTGCTGGCGGCTCTGGCGCTGGCCCTTGGCGGCTGTGGCAGCGAGGCCGAGTCGGTCTCGGGCCAGGTGTCGGTCTCGCCGAGCCCGCAGGGC
>CAYTYV010000742.1:0-2269 GCA_964441055.1 uncultured Polyangiaceae bacterium
GCTGATGCTGCTGAGAGGCCGCCCCGCGCTCGCCCCCGAGCTGCTCTCACAGGCCTTCGGCGTCGAGCTTCCGCACCACGACGAGGTGCGCATCGAGCCCGCCGAGCTAAGCAAGCTCGAGCCGGCTGTGTACCAGGCCGATCTGGTCGTGGCCTTGCGAAGGGGCGGCGCTTCGGTGCTCGCGGTCGTGGTCGAGGTGCAGCTTCGTCGCGATGGGCAGAAGCGCGGCTCGTGGCCAGAGTACCTGACAGGCTTACACGCGCGGCTCGGCGGGCCGGTCTGCCTCCTGGTGATTGCACCGACCGAATCGGTCGCTCGCTGGTGCGCTCGGCCCATCGCGCTCGGCCATCCCGGATTTGTGCTCCAACCTCTGGTGCTGGGCCCGGAGGGCATCCCCGTGGTCGTGGACGAGGAGCTGGCCAAGAACGCGCCCGAGATCGCGGTGCTCTCCGCCGTCGCGCACGGCAAAAGTGAACAAGCCGTTCCGGTCGCCGTGGCCGCGCTCGCCGCCGCCGCTGGGCTCGACGATGAACGGGCGCGGCTCTATATTGATCTGGTGATGGCCTCGCTCGGTGCGGCGGCGCGCCGCGCTCTGGAGGAGATGATGCAAAACGGCAGCTACCAGTACCAGAGCGACTTCGCTCGCAAGTACGTTGCCCAAGGGAGGGCCGAGGGCGAGGCCAGGGGACGCGCGCAGGCCGTGCTAACCGTGCTCCGGGCGCGTAGCATCGAGGTGGGCTCCGTAGCCGAGCAGCGTATCCTCGCCTGCACGGACATCGCCGAGCTCGACGCGTGGATCGGTCGCGTCGCCATAGTGCAGTCGGTCGAGGATCTGTTCGGCTGATCATGAGGCTGGCGCTCTTGGCAGCCGCGCTCTTCGCAACGGTGCTCGGCGCCGCGCCGAGCGTGCGCGCTCAAACCGCTGCCGAGCGGCAGAAGGCCCGCGAGCTCTTCGAGGCGGCGCTCGCCTTGGCCGACCAAGGTCGTCACGAGCAGGCTTGCCCCTTATTCGGGCAGAGCCTGCGCCTCGATCCAGGCATGGGCACGCAGTACCAGCTCGCCAAGTGCTACGCCGAGATCGGTCGGCTCGCGAGCGCACACGCCCACTTCCTCGAGGTGGCCGACTGGGCCGAGCGCGAGCGCAGGGCCGACCGCGCGGCCCATGCGCGAAAGCGCGCCCGCGAGATCGAGCCGCGAATCGCCTCGCTGCGCCTAGACGTGCCGCCCGAGGTGGCGGCAACCGCTGGGCTGGTACTCACCTGCGACGGCCGCGCGCTTCGGCAGGAGCAATGGTCGACGGCTGTGCCAGTCGATCTCGGCTTGCACACCATCGCGGCGCGGGCGCCCGGCCGACAAGCGTGGAGCTACGACGTAGTGGTGACCGAGGAAGGCAAGACCGTCACGGTTCACGTGCCGATGTGGAAACCGGGGCCGACCAGCGCCGCGGGGGACCACGACCCACAGCTCGGGGCCGAAACCTACATGGAGCCAGGTGCCGAGCCCAACGCGCCCGCCAGCAAGGAGCACTACCCGTGGGTCATCGCGGGGCTCGGCACGTTGAGCGCGGCGACGCTGACAGCAGGTGCGGTGTTGATTGGCGTCGGTTCGTCCAAACAGGACGAGGCCGAACGCCAAACACAGGACGGGAGCTGCTCGAAGTGTGAGGCCTACGGCGAGGCAGACGATGCCTACAACGCGGGCGGCTGGCTGCTCTTGACAGGAGGTCTCTTCGCGGCGGGAACCGTAGCCTACGCGGTGCTGGACGCACCTGCGTCTGAGGACTCGGGCGGGAACGTGAGCGCCCAGACGTGGATGCCGATGGTCGGTCCCGACGCGGTGGGGCTGAGCTGGATGATCGCTTTCTGAGGGAGGATACGGTGCGAGGATCTGTACTTCTCAGTGGGCTGCTGCTCTGCGTCGTCGCGGTGGGCTTCGGAGCCTGCTTTTCGAGCCTCAAGGACGAATGCGACTGCGGGGAAGGGGACCACACCACCAGCGGCACCACGGGCTCGGGCGGCACGGGCAACGGAACCGGAGGCGATGCGGGCACGGCAGGTGGAGGCGGCACGGGCGGTACGCCCAACGAGTGCGTCCCCAGCCTGGCGAACGGCCCGGTCGACGATAGCTGTGGCGTGTTCGTCTCGAGCTCGCAGGGCAACGACGATACGGGCGAGGGCAACAAGGCCCGACCGTACCAGACCATCGACAAGGCCCTGGAAGTGGCTGCGGGCACCCAGCCCGTCTACGCCTGCGCCGAGGCCTTTGCCGA
>CAYTYV010000743.1:0-2257 GCA_964441055.1 uncultured Polyangiaceae bacterium
GCCGGGAAGGAAGAAGGCCTCCACCCAGAGAATCACCAGCGGCTGGCCGAGGCGCAGCCCCATCTTGCGGATGTTCTCCCGCGAGAAGGGGTTGGGGGTCTCGGCGAGCGCCTCGCGGCTCTGGGCGGCAAACTCCTCGCGGGCGCGCTTGGCGGCGTGCTTCTTCTTGGGCTGGGCCGTGGCTTTCGAGGCGGTGGGCTTGCGCGGGGCCCGAGCTTTGGTGGACTTGGCAGAGGCTTTGGACTTCACGGTGGCGCTCCCGTGCGAGAGGGTTTCATTCCGTCCGCGGGCGGGTCGCGGTAGTGCTCGGGGGACGGTGAGGGCGCGGGCGGGTAGCGGGAGCTCGTCGGGGTGGGCAGCCCGAGCACCGCCTCGCGGAAGTGCAGGAAGACGGCCTGCATCAGCGCCAGGCAGGGCACGGCCAAGAGCGCGCCCGGGATGCCGAAGAAATGCTCGCCCACCAGCAGGGCGAAGACCACCAGCACGGGGTGGATCTTGGCCGCATCGCCGATGATCTTCGGATTGAGGAAGTTGGCTTCGAGCTGGTGGATGCCGATGATCCAGACCAGCACCCAGAAGGCCGTCCAGAAGCCCTGGGTGAGCCCGATGGCGACCGCGGGAATCGAGCTGAGAATTGAGCCGAAGATCGGGATCAGCGACATCACGCCCGCGATGACGGCCAGGATGGGCCAGTACTTGAGGTCGAACAGCCAGAAGCCGATGGCCGAGAGCACGCCGTTGACCAGACAGATGAGCAGCTGGCCGCGCACCACGCCCGCGAGCCCACGGTCGACGCGCCTCATGAACCGGTCGAAGCCCTGCCGTCGGCGCTCGGGCAGCATCTCGCGGAAGAACTTGAGGATCCGCTCGTAGGTGTACATCAAGTAGCCGGCCAGCATCAGCGTGATGAACAGGTAGAAGACCCCGCGGGAGACGCCCTTGATCACGTCCTGGGCGAAGCGCAGCACCTCGGCGGAGTTGTGCTGGGCATAGGCGACGCTCTGGTCGAAGACGTCCTTGAGGGCGCGAACGGAGGAAAAGCCGCCCCGCGGCTTTTCGCTCTGGACCAGCGACCACGAGCCGTCGCGATGGGGCCGAAGCTTGACGCTGGGATCGACCTTCACCTCGAACGAGCCGTCGTCGCGCGGGATGATCACGACGGGCGGCGGCTCGGCTAGCGGCTCGGCGGGCGGCTCGGCCGCCCCACTGCTGAGGTCGAAGCCCGACCACACCGCCAGCTTGTCGTCGATGGCGGGCAGCCAGTCGTGGCGCACGCGCTGCGCCAGTCGCGGCAGCTCGGTGCTGAGCTTCTTCGTCTCCGCGAACAGCCGGGGCAGGGTGGCCCAGCCGAAGGCGGTGATCGCGCCCAGGGTCACGGCATAGACGAGCAGGATGGCCACCCAGCGGGGCATGCGGGTCCGCTCGACCAGGCGCACGGCGGGCATCAGCACATAGGCGACGACCAGGGCCAGCAAGAAGGGCAGGATCACGGGCGTGCCGATGATCACGATGGCCACGAGCGCCGCTGCGCTCAGCGAGAAGAACAGCGGCCGCGCCAGCTGGCTCAGACGGGGTTTGAGGGGGGTCACGACTCTTCCTGGGCATCGCCGACGCGGCGACCCGCGGCAGACGGCGGTCGCGCGCTTCGGCCGTGGCATCGCGGCGGCCCGCAGCCAGGATCGCCTTGTAGCGCAAGGGTGCGGCGGACCACAGGGGGATTGTCCTCGGCTAGTCGATCGTCGGGCCGCGCAGGGCGAGGTCGAAGCTCACGCTCAGGCCCAGCCCCAAGGCGGTGCCTGCCGCGGTCCAGGTGAAGTCCTTCCACGACGGCGTTCCCAGGCCCATGGCGTCCAAGGCCTCCTTGAGCGCGCCCAAGCCCAACGCCAGGCCCGCTCCCAGCCCCAGGGCCGTCAGCCGGTCGTCCAGGCTGGCGATGCCGATGGCGTAGCCGCCCACCGACAGCCCGACCCCCGCGCCCAGATGCATGGCCTTGTCCGGTCCCCACCACTCGTCCTCGGTCGGCTCGGCCTGCGCGGCCCGCGGCCCGTAGCTGCTTAGCAGCGCCGCCGACAACAGGGCTGCCCCGACGCGGCGGCGGGCTGCCACCGCCGCGCCCAAGCTGCGTCTCGTCCCTCGCGGACCGGAAGCCAGTCTAGCCCTCCGTGGGCTCCTCGCCCTCGGCGTTGACGTCCTCACCTTCGGCCTTGGCGTCCTCGCCTTCGGCCTTGACGTCCTCGCCCTCGGCCTTGGCGTCCTC
>CAYTYV010000744.1:0-2257 GCA_964441055.1 uncultured Polyangiaceae bacterium
CACCATCGTCCGAAACACCGCCAGCGGATACGGTGAACCACGGGCTCAATCATTCAGATCAACTGCGATCACGCGATGGCCTGCGAACACCTTCCGCGGTGACCCCCGAACGCCGCGGTGGTCGAGCGGTTCCGCCGAGCGGCTCGTGCCGTACGCAGCTCGCGCGCAATCCGCCCCCGATCCGTCAAAGACCGCGCTCGCTAACACCAAGCTGGGGCGGCGAGACGACCTTGCTCTGCTGGACTCGCGTCGGTTTCGAGGCGCTGCGTCCAGCTGCACCGTCATGAGACCGCAGCCCTCGTCGTCTCCGCCTCCCACTGCACGACCCCGGGATCCCCTGCGGGCACGTGCGGCAAGACCTGGGCAACAGCACCCTTGCCGCCGTGCCTCTTGCCCGCGCAGCTCCACTGGACGACAGTACGCCCAGGGTGAGAACGGTGAACGTAGAGGTCCTTCGATCCACGTTGCAAGCGATCGCTCGCCTGGAAGCTGCCGACGTGCGGCCGCCGCGCTTGACCGAGGCCGGTCACGAGAAGTGGCTGCGCTTCCGGCGCAAGCTCGGCTGGCGCCACTTTATCGAGCTGTTGCACGAGGATCTGGCGAACGCCTTCCCCATGCCCTTCGACACGCGCAGGTGGGAGTCGGCCCTCATCGATGCCCTGTCGGAGGACGAGGCCGAGGCACTGGTCGAGGAGTGCGCCGTCCCACCATCGGCCGACACCGCCACCTTCCTCCGTGACCGCGCTCAGGCTCTGGGACTGGCTCACGGGGGGGCTCTGTCCGACGTGCCCAAGGTGCAGCCGCGGCATCAGGTGCTTGAGCTGGCGGGTAGCGGTGGGCGGATCGCGGCCGCGCAGTGCCTTCAGCACGAGGGCTTGGCGCTGCACCAGAACTTCACCTTCGTCGCGCGCAGCGAGGCGGAGCGGATCGCCATCGGGCTGGCGACCGTGGAGCTTCGGGCGAACGAGCCGCTCATCGTGGCGTCCGTCGACGACCTGCCCGCCAAGACGCGCTTCGACCGGGTGGTGGGGCTTCGCGAGTGCCACGAAACGGTCGACTTGCCCGAGGGCTTCCCCGAGGTGCGCCTGGTATGACCGACCAGCAGCTCAAGAGCTGGACGCGCACCCTCAACGAGCAGGACGCGCTCCTGCTGCTCGAGCAGGCGCTCGAGGAGCCCTCGCTGCCGAAGTGGCGCGAAGGCGCGCACCAGGAGCTTCCCCAAGCCAGTCGCGCGCGACGGCAGGAGACCGTGCGCATCGTCGAACGTGAGCTGCTCGACACCGATGGCGAACGCGTCGTCGTCAGCCGCTACCTGCGCCTGTTCTCCGAGGGGCGGCCGGGGCGCCGACACGACCTGCTCTACGGGCGTCTCTTGTTCGCCAAACCCTGGATACGCCTTGCCGTGGTGGAGGTGGTGCTCCCTCAGCTCGCCAACGCCGAGGAGCCCCTGGCCCCGCGTGACGCCGACGAGGTGGCTGCCGAGGCCTGGGACGCACTCCTCGGGCGGCACCTGGCGCCTGGGACGGGCCCCGAGTCGGTCAAGAAGACGCGCTCCACCCTGCAGCGGAACCTCGCGAAGCTGGGCGTGCTGCTGGTGGAAGGTGCGACGAGCCGCCGAACCCGGGTGCGCCGAGCCGAGCCCGACGAGCTCGCTTTCGGGTGGCTGCTCTGGCACGAGCTGCGCACGCAGAGCAGGGCGGAGGCGTCGCTCGCCTGGGCAATCACCGAGTCGGCGGCCTCGCGCATGTTTGCGACCACGCCGGGCTACGCCGAGCGCTGCGTCGAAGCAGCGGTCGCCGCCGGGCTCTTGCGCCAGGGCTTTCTCGCTGGCAGTCCTCGTTTGCATCCGGGGGAGATCGACTGATGTCGGCGCGGCACGTGGAGGTAGGGCAGTCCAAGCCGAACGAGCGGCGTGGGATCCGCTATCTCGCGGAGAACCTCCCCGACGGCTACGTCATGTACACCAACGTCGATCTGGCGACGGGTCGACGCGTTGGCCACACCTACGAGCACGACGTCGTGGTCATCGCACCTCACGGCGTGTTCACCGTCGAGCTCAAGGCCTGGGGAGGGCGCATCACCGGCAACCGCGACCGCTGGCGCCTCGATGATGGGCTCCACACCCAGTCGCCCTTGCCGCTGGTGGCCGAGAAGGCGCGCGTGCTCAAGAGCCAGCTCGTCGCCCAGAGCCGCAACCTGCGCCCGGTCTGGGTCCAGGGGTTGGTGTTCGTGACCGAGATCGATGCTCAGCTCCACC
>CAYTYV010000745.1:0-2253 GCA_964441055.1 uncultured Polyangiaceae bacterium
AACGGTACACCAGGGTGACCCGGCCCTCCTTGAATCGGCGCCGCGGTGTGCCCAGCCAATGGTCCAGCACCGAACGGGTTCGATCGAGGGTCTCGCCGATCGGTTCCGGTTGGACCTGCACTAGATCGATGTCCTCGGAGTAGCGGGCTGGCGGTGTGAGATACAGTTTGTACAGGGCGGTGCCGCCGCGGAAGGCCAGGCCGCCCGACAGCTCCGGTATTCGGAATAGCTCTACGATGACGCGGCTGATGACGAGGTCCTGCTCGACCTGCGCATCTCGCAGCCACGGGGCCTGCGCTCTCCAGGCCGTGATGTGGTCCTTGGGGATCACAGGTCGGGCTCCACGTCGGCGTTGACGATGAGCTTCCAGCTCGGTTTGCGCTTCGCGCCGACGGTGCTCGCTGCCCGGCGTAGTGGGGTGTAGCTCCTGGCCTGCTGCTGCACAAACGGCGCGAGTGCTCGGGCCAGATTGCCCTGGCCGAGCAGCTCGAAAAGGTATCCCAGGCGCTGCGACCAGCTCACGGGGGAGAGGTGCGCGGCTTCGAGCAGCTTGCCAGCGTCCATCTCCTCGGCGAGCTCGGACAGGACCGTGGCGACGTTGCTCAGCCCGCCCGCGCGGTTGGGGTAGCCGACGAGCTCCAGCGCGGTCACCTCCGGGGTCGAGTAGCGCAGCACGCCGCGGGGCGTATTGACCTTGGTGACGGGCATTTTCGCCAGGTCTCCACGGGCGATGAACGCGACGCGAACCCGCCCGCACGCCAGGGCCGCGCGGTTCTTGCGCACCATGACCTGACAGATCTGCGGCCGCTGGTGCGCGGAGCCGTGCCTCTCGGCAGCGCTCAGCAGCCCGACGTAGTATGGCTCGCCCCAAACCTGCATGAGCTGATCGATGAACTGCTCGGCGGGTAGGCACCCCAAGCGCAGGTACTCGGGCGGCACGATGACGTGGAAGCTCCGCGCGGGCTCGGCGATCAGCCCCTGGCGCTTCAACCGTCGGAGCTGAGCTCGGACGGCAGCAGGGCTGGCTCGGATGGCCTCGAGGGCGTCGGCGGTGGTGAAGTGGTACTGCCCGTTCGACGCCAGATCTTGGATGTAGCCGCGGGCGCGCATTTGCTACGATTCTTCTGGAAAATTACGAAAAATTTAATACAGACCAGGAATCGTATCGCAGAGCTAGTGAATGTTCTCAAGACGATTCTATGAAAATATAAATTTAGGCATGATTTTAGGCAAGAAATGTAGTCGATTGACGACTGCTCTCCCCTCTTAGCAGCTCTGCTCGGCGCGAGCGGCCGCTCGTTCTAGCTGAGGAGCGCGATGGCAGCAGCGTCCGCACATGGCGGCATGCGATGAGTGATCGCGAGCCAGCTCGCGCCGGAGAGAGCTCAGCGACCGGTTGGCTACACAGTGTCGGCCATGGCGATCACAGTTTTCGATGCCAGGACCAGCGAAGCTACGGCCTGCTCAGGCTTTCCTCGTCTGAGTTCGGCGACTTCGACCGATGCGGCACGCGCTGCTCACGGTCGCCTGGATAGGGTGCTATCTCCGGGACAGCGATCGCCAACCCGGTGTCCGCATGCGGATCGGGGCCGAGCACTGCCCGTCGCAGAGTGTTCGCGTTGGCGACGGTTGCACCAAACTGGATCCAGAACTCGGTTCCGCCGCCGCGCACCTCGTGATCGCGCGTGTAACCCATGTGGACACGATCGGCGAGGCGGTCTCCTCGGACCCCCTGTCTCGTCAGGACCCGTCGAGGTCGTCCCGCCAGGTGCTCGATGTAACCACGATCCACTTCCTGTCCGGCGACGATATCACCAATCGCCACGAGCATCGCCCACCCGTCTCTCCCAACGACCCGCTTCTTGTCTACGGTCGTGCCGCCGTAGGTGACCGTCGTTTTGGCTTCGGAATCGGCAGGTGACGCGCGGTTCTCGGGCCTACCTGTGGGGGTGCCAGCATGGTGTTCAGGCGTGCCTGGCGGGTTCGAGGCCAACAGCTCATCGATGAGCCCAGTGACGGCCATGACCTCCGTTTTCATGTCGTCCACAGTGGTGTAGCTACCCAGCATGCCCGCCCGCTCGAAGCGTTGCATGGCGACTTGCAGGCGCTGGAATTGGTCATCGCGAAGAGCATGTTGCGGGATTGGCGCATCGCAGCGGTACACCATGACCTGGGCCTTCCGCCGCAGCAGCCTGTCGATCTCCTCAATCGAGCCGGACTCGTGCTTTTCCGTCGGCGAGCCGAGCCGGGACC
>CAYTYV010000746.1:0-2250 GCA_964441055.1 uncultured Polyangiaceae bacterium
CTTTGGAGACCGGAACGGACGTGTGGCTCAATGGGGTGTGGGCGCCCCACGAAGGCGAGGCCGTTATCACGGGCAATGACGGGACGATCCTGCATTGGGACGGGGAGAGCTGCACGTTCATGGACAGCGGCACGAACCGTACCGTGCATGGAGTCTGGGGAGCGGCCACGGACAACGTATTCACCGCAGGGGCCAATGGGTTGGTCCTTCACTGGGACGGAACGAGCTGGGGCTCCATCGAGATGGGCGGCGATCACCTGAACGCGACCTGGGGCCGAGGTGCGCATCGAGTCTACACCGTTGGAATGCATGGACGGGTCATTCGCTGGGACGGATACACGTGGACCACCCTACCCGCAGGCACGGATCAACACCTGCTCGACGTATGGGCTCCCCGCTGGGCACCCGACAAGATGGGCGTGGTGTACGTCGTGGGACTGGGCGGAACCGTCTTGCGGGGGGTGTTCCCAGCGAGCTTCTCGCCAGGGGGGATCCACCACTTGAACTGGGCTTTCGCCGACCGCGCGCAGCCCTCTGCTCCGAACAGGACGGGCCCACACTCGCCGACGCTGTGGTATTGAAGCTGGCGATGAGCGCGCCCGAGCGATCGTCCACCTGGGCCGCGGCGATCCGCGGGATCTTGCGCCTACTCGGCTGCGCGGCGCTGCTGGCGGTTGCGAGCGGCGGGGCAGGGCTGGCTCACGCTGCCGAGAACGCCGAGCTACTCGACCGCGTCGACCGTTACGTCGAGGACGTGATGCGCGCCGATCGGGTGCCTGGCGTCGCGCTCGCGATCGTCAAAGACGGCGCCGTGGTGCACGAGCGCGGCTTTGGCCTCGCCTGTCCCGATGGGCGGCCCGTCGATCCGCGCACCCCGTTCGTGCTGGGCTCGATGAGCAAGTCGATTACAGCGGTGGCCGTCATGCAGCTCGTCGAAGGCGGCAAGGTCGAGCTCGATGCGCCCGCAAAGCGATACCTGCCCTGGTTTGCCGTGGCTGACGAGGCCGCCTCGGCGCAAATCTCGGTGCGCCACCTGCTCCACCACACCAGCGGGTATCCGACCCGTACGCCCATGGCAGGCGCGGAGGCCGAGCTCGAGGGCCACGTGCGCGCCCTCGGCCAGATGCGCTTGGCGTCGGCTCCTGGCAAGGTGCACCGCTACTCGAGCGCCAACTACCAGGTCCTCGGTCTGGTCGTGGAGACGGTCTCGGGCGAGCCCTTTGGCGCCTATGTGCGGCGCCACATCTTCGCGCCGCTCGCCATGACCGACTCGCGCGACGAGCCGGCCGCCCGAGGCTCCTCGCAGATGGCTTGCGGTCATCGCTACTGGGCGGGCTTTCCGCTTTCGGCGGATCTGCCCCACGACCACGGCCGCCTTCCCACGGCCGCGCTGATCTCGACGGCCCGCGATCTCGCCCGATTCACCCAGGCGCTCTTGGGCGGCGGCCAGGGCGAGCGCGGCCGGGTGCTGTCCGCCGAGAGCGTGCGCGAGCTATTGCACCCGGTGGCACAAGGCGAAGGCTTTTCCTATGCCATGGGCTGGCGGGTCGGCCCGATCCACCGAGTGCCCGCCATCCATCACGGCGGCATCGTGGATCACTTTCGCGGCAAGATGGTGCTGCTTCCAGAGCACGACGCCGCGGTCGTGGTCCTCACCAACGCCTCAGGCCACATCGGGCGCGTCAGCAGCCACCTGATGGCCAACGGCGTGGCCGCCATGCTCGCGGGGAAAAGCCCTCCGCCCGCCCGTGGCCTAGCGCTCAGCCACCTGCTCGGCGGCATCGCCATCGCGCTGCTGCTGCTCACAGCCCACCTCATCAAAGAGGCGCTCACCCTGCGCCGATGGACCCAGAAGCTCGCGGCTGAGCCCCCGAAGAGCCGCTGGGCGCGCGCCAAGGCGTGGGGCGTGCTGGGCTGGGGAGCGCTCACGCCTCCCTTGGTGCTGCTGGGCCTGCCCGCTGTTCTCCAGCTGTCCTGGGGCAAGCTCGTCCAGGCCATGCCCGACGTCGCCCTGTGGATGCTGATCTACCTTCCCGCTGCCTGCGCGCTCGCCTGCCTCAAGGCGAGCCGCTTGCGCAAGATCCTGCAGGGAAAAAAGCCGTCGGAGCCCTCGTCCGCGGCCCCAGCCTCGTAGCTCGGCTGCGCCTTGTCAAAGCACACCGCCGTGGCGAGCTTCGCCCTGCTCGCGGTGTTGATCGCTGCCCGCGCCATCGATACCATGATCGAAGGCGCATCAGAGGGCGGTTCAGG
>CAYTYV010000747.1:0-2202 GCA_964441055.1 uncultured Polyangiaceae bacterium
GCAATTACGCGTAATTGCTGCTGAAGGTGCAGCTCCCGACCGTCAGCGAGCTGTGCCTATTCTGCATCCCGCCGCCAGAGAACGCGGAGTTGTCCGAGAACATGCAGCTTGTCACCGTTAGCGAGTTCCCGGTCCAAAACCTCAAGTGATTGATATCATAAGAGAAGAAGGTGGAAATAGAAAAATCGGAGTAGGTGTTTCTTCGTGGAATAGCCAAAAACCCCGAGGAAACACGAACTCCGATGCGAAGAACTGTAGCCCAACAGCCGAGTCTTGTCCCGTGTGTCGTCGACCACCCCCATGCCCAGGAGCTCGCGGCCATCAGCGCCCGACTCGAGCAGACGCCCGAGGCGGTCCGCTGGGTGCATGCCGACCTGAGCTACGGCGTCAACCCCGACAACGGCCGCGAGGGGATGACCGCCGAACAAGTGCTGCGCTGCCTGGTGGCCAAGCAGATGAACGGCTGGAGCTACGAGGAGCTGACCTTTCACCTGGTCGACTCGCTCAGCTATCGGAGGTTCTGCCGGTTCGGACTGGGGCAGCCCACGCCCAAGAAGTCGACGCTCAAGCGCAACCTCAAGCGGGTGCGCGCCGAGACGCTGGAGGCCGTCAACCGGCAGCTGCTCGCGCAAGCGCACCGCGAGGGCATCGAGAAGGGGCGGAAGGTGCGCACCGACTGCACCGTCGAGGAGACGAATATCCACGAGCCGCGCGACTCGTCGCTGCTGTGGGATTGCGTGCGGGTGCTGGGCCGAATGATGGCGCAAGCGCGCGAGAAGGTGACCGTGAGCTACACCGACCACCGACGGCGAGCCAAGCGTCGCGCCCTCGGCATCCAGCATGCCCCGACGCAGGCCAAGCGCTTGGCACTGTACCGCGACCTGCTGAAGGTGACGGCCAAGACGGCGCACTACGCCGAGACCGTGGCCGAGGCGTTGGACAAGTACGTGGGCAGCTCGGTGCTCGAGAGCGTGGCCGCGGGGGTGCTGGCCCAGCAGTTGCGGCAGTACGTAGCGTTGACCCATCGGGTGATGGACCAGAGCCGACGACGGCTGTTCGAGGGCGAGGCAGTTCCCGCCAGCGAGAAGCTCGTCAGCATCTTCGAGACGCACACCGACATCATCGTCAAGGCTCGGCGACAGACGTGCTACGGCCACAAGCTGTGTCTGACCAGCGGGGCCTCCGGGCTGGTGCTCGACGGCGTGGTCGAGCAGGGCAACCCGGCCGACTCGACGCTGGCGGTAGAGATGGTCGAGCGGCAGGAGGCCCTCTACGGCCGCGTCCCGCGCCAGGTGAGCTTCGACGGCGGCTTCGCCTCCAGGGACAACCTGGCGCGCATCCGCAAGCTCGGCGTCAAGGACGTGTGCTTCAGCAAGCGCCGCTCCTTGAAGGTGAGCGATATGGTCCAGTCCAGCTGGGTCTACCGGCGCCTGAGGCGGTTCCGCGCGGGCATCGAGGCTGGCATCTCCTTTCTGAAGCGATGCTTCGGTCTGGACCGTTGCCTATGGCGCGGCTTCGCGTCGTTCCAGGCCTACACCTGGGCGTCCATCCTGGCGCACAACCTGCTCGTGCTCGCTCGCCACACCCTGCGCTGAGCACGCCGACCTGGATGCCAGCCCTCGGCCCTGCGGCGCTCCGCTGCACGGCCGAGGTGCGCGCCCATGCGGCGCCACACGACCCTATGCCGTGCCCGCGGCTCGGCTCAAACGGAAATGGCGCCATCGTGGCCCTTTCTATGCCCGGTGGGCCGCCGCTCCGTCAGTGGCGGCCGCTGCCAAAATGGGGGTTTTGGGCCGGGAACTAGCTAGCAGGCCGAGTAGCGCGGCTTCTCGATCACGATGTCGCCCGCCTGCGGCTGCAGCCGGTCGACCAGCTCGTAGTCCCAGGTGCCCTTGGCCAGCAGCTTGCCCTGCAGCTCCGGGTTCTTGCGCATGGTCTTCAGCGCGTTGGATTTGTGCCAGTTCGGCGAGCCGGGGCCACCGGCCTCGGCGTACTCGCTGTCCCAGCCGTTCTGGAAGAAGATTACCTGCACGCCAGCGGCGCGGGCCGCTTCGATGGCGCGGGCGATCTGTTCGATCACCGGCCCGGTGCTGGAAACATCAAAGCCGGCCAGATCCAGATAGCCGCCCTTGGTCGAGTAGGCGTTCTGCATGTCGACCACGATCAGCGCGGTCTCGCCGCTGTTGATCGCCAGCGACTCGG
>CAYTYV010000748.1:0-2201 GCA_964441055.1 uncultured Polyangiaceae bacterium
GGGATATGCTCCTTGTCGATCAGGTCCTCCGCCCCGCTTCGGTACTCTCGGTACACCTTGTGGTACGCGCCGCCGTGAAAGCCGCGCTCGGCCGCGGACAGGATGACCTCGGCGTTGGTCGGGCCCTTGTGGCTGTCCAGCCCCTCGGCGCGCACGTCGACGGTGTCCATGTCCGGACTCGTGGCCTCGCCCTCGATCTCGCCCCCCGGGCTGTGGCCGATGCCATCGCCCCGATCGCTACCGGGATCGCTCCCCTGCCCCTGCGAGCTGCCCTCTCCCTGCCCGCTTCCCGCCATCAGCACGGGGATCTTCTTGCCGCCCGGGCCCAGCACCAGCTCGCCCTCGCCCTGGCCTGGCCCCTGGCCGTGCTGGTCGGTCGGGTGGTCGCCGCCGCACTTCTTGCATGAGCCCGGGCGCAGCTTGCCGCCGCGGGCCCGTTGCCCGAAGCGCTTGAGCCGCGACAGGCGAGCCTTGCCCCCCTGCCGTTGCTGCCGCAGAAGCTCACGCAGCTCCTCCAAGCGGCGGCGTAGCTGCTCCTTTTCGCGGTCGGACATCTGCTCCTGCTCGAGCCGGTTCAGGTCCTCGGCGGCCTGCTCGAGGTCCTCGGCCGACAGGCCCAGGTCGCGCAGCAGATCCTCGGCGGCCTTGGCCAGATCCCGGTCCAGCCGGCTGAGCCTGCGCGCCGCTCGCTCGCGGCGCTCGATCTCTCGGTCGAGCCGCTCGAGCTCGCGGCGCTTTTGCTTGAGCAGCCGCTCGTCCTGCTCTTGTTGGGGACCCGCATCGGACTCGGGCTGCGGCTTCTTCTTGAGCAGCTGCTCGCGCAGCTCGGCCCGCCGCTCGCGCAGTGCCTCCAGCGCCTCCTGCTGGCGTGCGGCCGCCTTTTCCAGCGCCTTGCGCAAGCGCTCGAGATCGGCCTGCTTGGGCTTTTGCCTGCCCTTTTGCCGCAGCTTGTCGGCCATATCCCGCAAGTCCTTTTGGGCCGCGCCGAGATCGTTCTTCTTCAGCGACGCGGCCAGCGGGTTGCTGAGCGGGCTTTGCTCGAGCTCCTTGGCGGTCTCCTTGAGGGCCTGCTCGAGCGCCCGCTGCTCGGCTTCGGCGCCTTCGAGTAGATCGTGCTCGATCTCCTCCATGCGGCGGAAGGCCTCCTCGCGGCTCAGGCGGCGACGGGCGATATCCTCGATGAGCTCGTTGAAGCGCTCGATGGCGGCCAGCACCTCGGGGCTCTGCTCCTCGTGCTCGAGCTCGGCGATGGCCTGCTTGAACAGCTCCAAGTCGTCGGGCGACATCTCCAGCGGCGCGATCGTGGCCGTCACGACGGGCGCGGCCAAGGCTGGCGCCCGCTGGACCTCCAGCATGGCCAGCAAAACCACGGCCAGCGCCACGGGCACCGCAAAGGCCAGGCCGGGCGGGAACGGAATGCGTACGGCCTTGCGCGCCCGCAGCCGGGGCGCGCTCCTGCAGGCGTCGTCGATGGCCGCGGCCACGAGCGGATCGCGCTCCTTTGCGCCGCGCTCGGCGAAGTCCAGCGCGTTGGTCAGCCGTCCCCGCAGCGCGTAGTGCCGATCCAGCGCCAAGGCGCCCGCGTGGGGCGGCAGCCGCCCGAGCAGCGCCACGGTCACCCCGAGCAGCACCGAGCAGCCCGCGCCCACGAGCACCGCCCACGCCCACGACTCGGCCACGAGCTCGGGCAGCAGCTTGCGGGCGGCCAGGACCGCGGCCGCCGCGGCCAAGGCGATGCTGAGCGAGGTGGGCAGCCCGACCAGAGCTCGCGCCACGCGCATGCGCAGCTCGGCGCGCCGCGCTCCTGTGCGAATGGCCTTGAGCTTTGGGTCTGGGGACGTGCTCCGCATGGTGGTGGCGGGGATCCTGGCCTCTGCTGTGCAGCCCTTCGGTGTTGTTGTAGCGCCTTTTCTGCCCGGGCTGCCACAGGCGTCTTGGAATTGGACGAGCGGCGCGGCCGAAAGTTCCGCCAGCCGCCCACACCCGCCGAGCGCAACGCCTCGGCATCTGGGAAAGCACAGGCGCACGGACCAGCGCCGAATCCGCAAGCCCGCGCATCAGAGCGCCGCGCTCGCAGGGCCGAGCTCTACTGCCGCCTCTTGGCCACCTTCATCTTGGCCTCCTTCTTCTTGGCGGCCTTCTTCTTGACGACCTTCTTCTTGGCGACCTTCTTCTTGGCCACCTTCTTCTTGGCGGCCTTC
>CAYTYV010000749.1:0-2181 GCA_964441055.1 uncultured Polyangiaceae bacterium
ACCGACGTGATCTCCGGCTTCACGCCCATCCGTCGAAGCGCGGTGCAGCGGGTCGAGTATCGAGACTACGACTACCGCAGGCCGATGCTCCTATTGAGGGCGGGGACCGATCCCGCCCAGACGGCGAGCGGGCCGCTCGAAGCCTACGACCATCACGGCGAGTACGAAAAGCCCGACGTGGACGGCGAGATGGCGACGGTCCAGCTCGAGCAGCATCGCGCCCGTGTCGCCACCGTGCGGGGGCGCTCGGTCTGCTCGGGCTTGGCCGCCGGACACCGCTTTTTCGCCCTGCAAACCGAGCGACCGGGCACGCGCGACGGGGTCTACGCCGTGACCCGCATCCGCCACGAGTTCAGCAAGGGAGCGGCGGCCCAGGGGCCCCTGTTCAGCGATGACGACCGCGAGCTCGAGCAGCTCGCCGACGGGTGCGCCAAGGCGATCCACCGCGCCATGCGGCACGGCTCAGAGCTCAGCGAGGCGGAGCTCCGCGCGCAGATCACGGGCGCGCTGGGCAAGCCCCTTCCTCCGCCCGTGTACGTCAATACCTTCGAGTGCGTTGCGGGCGAGATCCCCTTCCGCCCGCCGCGGCTGCGCCGCACGCTGCACAACGTGACCGAAACGGCCACGGTCGTCGGTCCGCGGAAGTCGGAAATCCACACCGACCGCTACGGCCGCATCCGGATCCAATTCCACTGGGACCGCGAAAACCAGTGGAACGAGAAAAGCTCCTGCTTGGTCCGCGTGCTGCAGCCGTGGGCGGGAGCGGGCTACGGCTTTCAGTTCTTCCCGCGGGTGGGCATGGAGGTGCTGGTCACCTTCCTGGGCGGCGATCCCGATCGGCCGGTCGTCGTCGGCTCGCTGTACAACGCCACCCATCCGACCCCCGAGCCCTTGCCCGACCGGTCCACTCGGAGCGGGATCCGCACGCAATCCTCGCCTGGCGGAGGCGGCTTCAACGAGCTGTCGTTCGAGGACGCCAAGGGCACCGAGCGCGTGTTCCTGCACGCCCAAAAGGACCTCGACGAGGTCGTCCAGGACTCCCACTCGCTCAACGTCAAGAACAAGCAACTCGTCCACGTGAGCGAGCAACAGGAGATGGCCGTGGGCGAGCAGCGCGTGGCCATCAACCGAAACCAGGCCACGGTCGTCGGAGACAACCAAACGGTGGTGGTCCGCGGCAACCGCAGCGCCCGGGTCTCCAACCACGAGACCTCCCTGGTCGAAGGCGATGCCTACGTCAGCGTCGAGGGCATGTCGGTTCGGGCGAGTCGGCGTGACGAGCTCAGCACGATCCAGGGCGACCGCAACATCGCCGTCAACGGCGACTCGATCGTCCAGGTCAACGGGCGCGACGGCGAGCAGAGCGCCAATGCCATCACCTACGTGCGCGGCAACTGCTTCATCACGGCGAGCGACCGCGTGGTGGTGCGCGCCGACAGCGACGACATCCTGAAGCAGGGGCGCTCGGTTCGCCTCGAATGCGGCGAGAGCTTCATCGACGTCTCCGACCAGGCCATCGTGCTCGATACGGGCAAGCTCCGCCTGGCCGCGTGGGACAACGTCGAGATCACGCAGGGCGAAAGCCGCATATCGATCGAAGATGGCACCGTTCGGGTCCACGCCGACAAGGTCGTCCTGGAGACGCCCGACGGCTCCCGGCTCAAGCTCGACGGCAAGGTCAGCACGCTGTACTCGCCCGAGCAAACCCACGTGCTGGGCCAGGAGGTGCATCTGGACACGGCCATGGAGACCGTCGAGGAGATCCTCTCCGAGCTGCAGAGCTCGGACGAGCTCGTGCCGCTCAACCTGTGGTTCACACACAAGGACCAGAAGAACACCATCGCCGCTCCGATGGGCAATGCGCGCTACCGCCTGGTGGTCGGCGAGTACGTCCGCGACGGCGTCACCGACGCCGAGGGCTGGCTTCGCGACCAGGTGCCCAAGACGGCCGAAACGGCGGCCATCACGCTCTGGCCCCACACCAACGACGTCCCCGCCCTGGGCCCGTCCCTGCAATGGCTCGTGCACCTGGAGGAAAAGCTGCCCGACGTGCGCCTCTCGGCCGAGCGGCTGGCGGGCGCGCGCGTGCGTTTGCGCAATCTGGGCTACCGCCCTGGGCCCATAGACGAGCCCAACATCGATGACCAGACCCTGCGAGCGCTGCGCGAGTTCCAGCGCGAC
>CAYTYV010000750.1:0-2174 GCA_964441055.1 uncultured Polyangiaceae bacterium
CGGCAGCCGCAGCCGCGGATGAACTGGTAGCCCGCGTACTCCATCGCCTTCATGATGGTGAGGGCGTCGGGCACGAGATAGCGCTTCCCCATGATGAAAATGGGGACGGTGTCCGCCTGAACGTCTTCTGCTATCACACTCATCTTCAACCTCTTGAGTTTGCCTTGCAGAGCCGGCCGATTGCTATGCCGAAGACGCGCTCAGAAAGCGGTGCTGCTCCAGCAGCGCCTGCGCGCCGTCCATGTTCAACTCGAAATGGTAATGGTTTGGATCCAGCCCCAGAGCGACGGCCAGTAGCTGAGTGAAGTAGTAGACCGGCAGCGGCTGCAGGGCCTCAGAGCGCGCACGGATGTCCTCTTGCTTCTTGCCGAGGTTGTACTCGCAAAGCGGACAGCTCAGCACCATGGCATCCGCGCCGCGCTGTTGAGCCGAGCGGAGCACGCTCCCCGAGCGCTCCAGCCCCTGCTCGGGGTTGGCCAGGATCTGATACGACCCGCAGCACTCCTGCATCAGTGGAAAGTCCACGGGCGTCGCGCCCAGCGCGGTCAGGAAGTCCTGCAGGATGGTGGGGCTGCTTTCCTCGCCGCCGACGCCGACCTCGTAGGGACGCAGCAGGGCGCAGCCGTAGAACGGCGCCACCTTGAGGCCCTCGAGCGGGACCTTGACCTTGTCGCGAAGCTTGTCCCAGCCCACCTCGGTGCGCAGCAGGTCGAGGTAATGCACTACCTCCAGCTCGCCGTGGTAGTCCGTCTCCTCGTCCATGAACAGGTTCAGCGTCTTGCGCTTTTCTTCGTCCTCCCGCATGAGCCGATTGGCCCGTGCCAGCACGTTGTAGCATTGCGAGCACAAGGTCATGACCTGGTCGGCGCCCGCGTCCTTGGCGCGGATCAGATCGCGCACCGGGGCGACCTGATGGATGAGGTCGTCATCGCTGAGCGAGAAGACCGCGCCGCAGCAGTTCCAGCGCTCGAGCTCCTCGACCTCGATGTCGAGGGCGTCCAGGGCGGCGAGCGCCGTCTGCTCGAGATTTCGGGCCTTGGTCTTGAGGGTGCAACCCGGGTAGTAGGAGATCTTCATCGCGTTCCTCAACCGGTCAGCTTGCGGAGGCCAGCGACCATGGCGATCTGCGGCAGCTCGGCGACGGTCTCGGCGGGCACCTTGCGCGGCTCGAGCCTGTCGCGGTTATCGCGGAGCTCGAGCTGACGGAGGGCCTCCATGACCCGCGGCAGCTCGATGCCGCGCGGACAGCGCACCTCGCAGGCCAGGCAGGAGGCACACAGCCACGGGGTCTGCGACTTCTTGACCGGCTCGATCAAGCCGTGCTGCATGAGCGCCACGGCTTGCCGCGGGGTGATCTCCATGGTGTCCGACATGGGACAGACCCCCGTGCAGGTGCCGCATTGCATACAGCGATAGACGTTCTGGCCGGATATCTCGGCCACCTTCGCCAAGGTGGCGCGGTCCAGCCCGCGCAGTACAAGTCGAATGGCCATGGATCACCTCGGACGATGCGGAGTGACGTTGCCGTCCCTCGGGCTGCCGGAGCCTCATTGGACAACGAGTGACGCCACCTCCTCGGACACGGTCGAAGTCGGTTTGCCCCCGCAGTCCCATTGCGCCAGACGTGCGTTTGGCGCGCTCGTTCTATATCAGGCGAGCTTGGTCCTGCCAAGCGCCGTCACTGGTTGTTTGCCCGCTTCGATAAAACGTGTTTATCGAACGAATCGACGCCTTTGTGGAGCTGCGCGCGGTGCGAACGCCGTGCCTACCGCTCGTCGCTCGGCTCGCTCCAGCGGGCCAGGGCCGTCACCCCGATGGTGGTCGCACAACGGCCGCATAGCGGCGGCTCGTCGGCGCGGATCTGGTCGCCGCGCGTCCACAAGAGCAGGCCCGTAGTGGGGCGCGCTTCCGAGATGGGCGTATCGCACACGCTGCAGCGCGGCCGCGGCGGCGCCTCGTCCAGGCGTCGGCCGAGCGAGGCCAGCGCCACGTTGTCGATGGCGAAGCTGATGACGGGCGGCTGGATGCGAGTCTGGGAGGTCATTCCTGCGCCTGCCCCCCACCCTTGTCGTCGCCGAGATCACAGCTTTGCAGCAAGAGCTCGGCGATGTCGAGCTGCCGGATCTCTTCCTCTTTGTCCTGGTCCTTGAGGCCGTCGGTGAGCATGGTCACGC
>CAYTYV010000751.1:0-2161 GCA_964441055.1 uncultured Polyangiaceae bacterium
CGCGTCCTCGGCTACCTCCTGCTCCTGGCTGATGTAGGTGCGCAGCACGGCCTCGACGTCGAGGGCGGCCTCGCGAGCGTTGCTCACCTCGATCTCGTCGTGGGTCACCAGGGCATCAACGATGGCCCTGGCCATGGGGGAGAGCTGGCTTCGCTGTAGGCGCATGGCCTCCGGCGTCGGACCGAGCCCGGCTAGTCTCGACCGTCGGGCATGGGGGGCGCGGTGGCCACGCGGGGCTTGCCGAGCGAGAGAGTGCCCAGGAAAATCCCGATCGTGAGCGCCACGACCAGGGCATGACCGAGATGGGCGCCGCTGTAGCCGACGGCAGCGAAAGGCGCCAGAGCTGCGAGGTACCAGGGGGCGATCTTCATGAGTGCTTTACGGTGTGACGAGGCCGCCTTGCGCCACCCCCGCCTCGAGGTAGGTCTATGTAGGCGAATATGCCACAGGTGCTGACGTCGGGGCAAAGAAGTAATGGTGGGCTGCATGGTTCTCAAGCGAATTCGACACGCAGCTTCCAGGCCAGCCTGGGGTCCGATGCGGGCGGCATGAACAATCTCTAGATCTGTTCAGGGCTTGGCTTCGACCCCTCAACCTCCTTCGAGATCGAGATTTCGTGTCCCCATGGCCACGATGTGGGCCGCTAGCCACGTCAGTCCACCACGATGGTGGTCTGGCTCTCTCCAGCTCCGAAGTGAATGGTGCGCTCGTGCTCTTTGGCGGGCCCGCTGAAGCGCTCGATCCGCAGGTGCAAGCGGTAGCGTCCGTCGTCCACCGTCAGCGTCGTGCGCAGCAAGCGCGGCGCCGTGCCGGGCTCGAAAGACCACTCGCTACCGGCTAGCACCTGCTCGGTCCGCTCCTCGCTCAGCCAGACGGCGTGAAGCCGCGCGAGATCGGCGGGACGCTCGATGCGGAAGGTCACCTGGCGGCTTTGCGGCGCTCGGAACAACAGCAGCACCACGGCCAGAGCGATGCCGACTAGCAGCAGCAGACGCGGCAGGCGGCGGCGCTGCGAGCCCGGCATCGCACGCGCTCACCGCGACGGCGTTGGCTGGGGGGTCGCCCGGGCAGACGGGGCCTCAGCCGCCGACGAGCGTTCGGGCGGCTGGCTGCTCGAGCGGCTCGCGGCTCGCTCTGGGGGATCGTGGTCCGCGGGCGTCCACTCGCGGACCTCGGCGCGGTCCCCTTCGCAGCCCGAGGCGGCCAAGGGGACCAGTGCCAAGACGATGAGGCCGAGGACCGGGCCTACTTGCAAGGATCTCCGGCTGGCTTGCCCCCGCCGTCCACGGGCATGTCGCCGACGGGCTTGCCCTTGATCTCGGCGTGGAAGAAGGCCGTGCGCCGATTGCGCGCGCGGCCCTCCTCGCTCGTGTTGGGGTTGACGGGCTTGGTCTCGCCAAAACCGACGGGCAAAAGCCGCTTGCAGTCCGTGCCGCGGGCCACCAGCCAGCGAGCTACCGACATGGATCGGCGCTCGGACAGATCCTGGTTCTTGTCGTCGTCGCCCACGTCGTCGGTGTGGCCCTCGATGCGCAGCAGCGTCACCTGGGGGTTCTGCTTCAGGTGGATGTGGACCAGCTCGAGCACGGCATCGCTCTCGGGCGCCAGCTTGTCGCTGCCCGTCTCGAACACCACCGGACCGGGAAGATCGACCCGGCCCCCCTTGCTGACCCGGAGGGTGTTGCGACCGGCGCCTGGACGGAACAGCGAGCCGCCGCTCGGCTTCGGGGGTGGGGGCTTGGCGGCCGGGGCCGGGGGCGGAGGAGGCGGCGGCGACGGATCCTTGGAGCCACCGGCCTTGACGGACACGCTGCAGCCACCCAGCAGGAAGCCGCTGGCCAGAGCTGCGACGGAAACGATGCGAGCTACGTTCTTGCGCATGGGGGATCGTTCTCCTTGATGAGCACCGTGCCGAGGCTGCGGTGCGCGTGGGGAAAGCAAGGCAATACCTTCGACGAAGCGTCCTGCTTTGGGATTCACCGCTACGAGACGCTTCTTATTACCGCTTTGCGGATCGGAACGGAACCGGGAAACGCGTCCGCAGGTCCGCGCCCCCGAACCGCGCTGCAAGAAAAGAAAAAGGGGACGGGCTAGCCATGCTCTGGGCATGAGCTTCCTGTCCCCTTTGTTGCGGGTTCCCCCCCGTCAACGTGGACGCTAG
>CAYTYV010000752.1:0-2161 GCA_964441055.1 uncultured Polyangiaceae bacterium
CGGTAGCGCCTTGCCAGAGCCAGCGCCGCGATGAGCCAGGCAGGCGCGCTCCCGGGCCCGCCTGGCGACCGACGGCCCGCCAGCTCGCAGCCGCATCCCGCATCGTCCTCGGCAGCTGCCCCAGCCCCGCCGCTGCTGGACGTGCCCGCATTGCCCGCGTTGCCCATTCCGCCGTTGCCGCCTCCGCCGCTGCCGCCTCCGCCGCTGCCTCCGTTGGGCTCGTCACCGAGCTCGAAGGCCCCGATGTCGGGGGCCGCGCCGAAAAAGCCATCGTTGATGCCGAAGAGCCGTTCGCCCGCGTCGATAACCGGGCTGCCGTCGAGGGGCTCGTGGTTCCCGTTCAGCTCGGGGTCGCCGAAGCTCCCGTGCTGCTCCTGGCCCGTGGCCGCGCGAAAGTCCTCGAGGGTGTCGTAGTTCTGATGCGCGCCGTCCCACCACTCGAAGCGCTCGCTCGAGTCGGTCGTGTACCAGCGGTCGAAATCGAAGCTCGGGTGCTCGCTGCCGTGGTTGTTGGCATCGGTGCAGCGGCCGCCTTGGGGCGTGGACAAGACGTTGTTGCGAAACACCAGATTGCGAATGGGCACGTTGTGATCGCCCTCCACCGCGTACCACAGGTTGATGAGCGTGCCCGCGGTCTGGCGCACCATGGTGTTGTGGTAGAACAGGAGGTTGCGAATCGGCAGCTCGCTGCTCGGCCCAGCGGTGTTCATCTTGACGGCCGCCTCGCCCCAGTCGCCCTCGACGACGTTGCGCACCACGAAATAGGGGCCCGGCAACGCTGGCGCCACGCTGATCGGGTTGGTCGCCGCGCCAAAGGTATTGCGGAAGACGCGCGCGTTGACGCAAATGCCGTCGAGCTCTATGGCGTCGTCCTTGGCGTCGTAGCTGTGGTTGGCGTAGACCTCGGTGTTGTGGTTGGTCCAGCCCTCTGTGCCTCCGGTCAGGGCGAGCACGTCGGCGTCCTCTGCCAGCGTTCGCGCGCTCGACTCGTCGCCGCAGATGACCAGGTTGTCGACGTGCCCGTAGATCGCGTTGTTGCGGATCACCGTGCGACCGCCCGGGTTGTTGTCCATCTGGATGCCGTAGTAGGTCTGGTCTGGGCAGGCCGCGTTGCTCGGACCGCCGCAGTCGGTCCAGTCGGTGTCGTAGATGGTGTTGCCCTCGATGAGGTGCTGGCCGCCTTCGAGCACACCGCCCGGGTACTGGTGGCTCTTGCTCACCAGGATCTGGTAGCGGCCATTGTCGTGGATGGTGCAGCTCCGGACTACGATGCGGCTGGCAGAATGCACCCGTAGACCGATACCGCTCGAGTCGTCGCCCCCGCCTTGCACCTCCAGGCCGTCGAGCACGACCCAGGTCGCCTGGTACAGGTCGACCACGGTCTGCTCGCCCTCGCCGTCGAGCACGGGTTGCTGGTCGGGGGCGTGGGCGCGCAGCACGAGCGGCGCTTGCTCGGTGCCGCCAAAGCCGCCGAGGTCCACCGTGCCATAGCTGCCCGGGAGGATGCGGATCTCGTCGCCAGCCAGCGCCTGGTCCACGGCATACTGGATGGTGGCGTAGGCATCGTCGGGGCTCTCGCCCGCGGCAGGCACGTCCTGCCCCTGGTCCGAATCCACGTAGCGAGTCCGTAGCGGCGGCGGTAGCGACAGCGGAGCGCGCGTGCTCGCGGTGACGGTTTGAGACGAGTTGCCGCCCGATCCGTTGGGGTCGGAGAGGGTGATCCGCAGCTCATAGCTCGCCGCGGGCTCCAAATCGAATACGCTCGAGGCAAAGCCGTGCCCGTCGTATCGCACGAAGGGATGGGCCGGTCTGAAGTCGCCGTCGGAAGGCCCCTGGATTTCGAGTGCGAGTGACTCGTCCCCGTCGTCGTCCTCGAGCGTGACGATGACGCCCATGGTCTCGAAGGAGCCGTGCACGTGGATCTGCTCGATGCCCGCGGCATACGCTGTGGTGACCGACAGCGAGGTGGCCGCACACGCTGCCAACGCGGAGGCGCGGAAAACGCGACGCATAGGACCGAGGCTATCCCAGCGCTGTCGATGCCGCAAAAGGCGGCCGCGGCAAACGGTGGGCTTGACGCCAGCGCGCCCGCGGTCGATGAGGGGCGGCGAGACTACGGGAGAGACCGGGCACCTCGGGCCGCAGCTGCGCGTGCGCGTGG
>CAYTYV010000753.1:0-2148 GCA_964441055.1 uncultured Polyangiaceae bacterium
CCATCATGGCGTCGCGCCTCAGCGATCCGAAGAGCGGCTCGCTCGTCTGGAATCCGCTGGGCGCGCCGCTGGGCGACTGCGCGGGCGACTTCACCGTCATCTACGGCCGGTTGGGGCAGCTCTCGGCCGAGCTGGTGGCCGACGAGACCAACCAGCACGACGACGACGGCAAGAACCAGAAAGCGAAGCGGGTCAAGCACTACTTCAACGTCTTTGCCGATCTCTATGACCCGCTCATCGACCGCTTGGTAGCGCTCGACGACCCGATGCTCGATACCTACGCGGTACGGATCAAGGTCTACTGCTGCGGCTACGACTGGCGCCAGGACAACGCCAGGAGCGCCTTGCGGCTGGCCGCGGTGGTGGAAGAGGCGCTGCGCGAGACGGGCGCCCGCAGGGTGATCCTCATCGGCCACGGTATGGGCGCCACCATCTGCCGCTATTACTGCCGCGTGCTCGGAGGCGAGAGCCGGGTGCATCGATTGATCCTGCTCGGCAGCCCCACGCTCGGCATTCCCTCGGCGTACAACTTCCTCAAGATCGGCCCACCCGGCCTCTACCTCAAGGACATCAAGACCGCGATACAGAAAGGCGACGCCCGCGGGGCCACCTTCGAGCTGATGCGCGCAGGCGGCAGCACCATGCAGGCGTTCACCAACGTGGGCGCGGCAGGCGCCGACACCGTCAAATCGGTGTTCGGCGACGTCTACGTCACCCTGTGCCTGGGAGCGGGCCGCTGGCTGTCGCGTCGCGATACCACCTTCTTCTCCCGCCAGCTGCCCGCGCTCTACCAGCTCTTGCCCACGACCGTCTTCTGCCGCGAGAAAACGCTCTGGCTGTTCTTCGACCCCCTGGTGACGGGCTACGCACCTACCGGGTTCATGGTGATCCTGCCCACCATGATCGAGGCCATCGCCGAGCTGATGGCGACCGCGACGGATGTGTTCAGCAGCGCGGGTCAGCAAGTCGGCGACGAGCTGAGGAACGAGGTGGACGCGTTTCTGGATCCGGGCGCCGCCGAGCGGACCTCGGGACGGGCCAAGCGCAATGCGATGACCATTGCCGAGCTGGTCGAGCAGATCGTGGACATCGTCGAGGACTTCGACTTCGACAAGATCGAGAAGCTGGTCGAGCTGCTCGAGGACTTCAAGAAGCGGATCTTCGACGCGATGTTCTTCGACTGTAGAAACAACCAGAAGCTCTACAGCGACATCTACACGGGGTTTCTGGACCACGTGGAGATGCGCCCCGTCAGCGCAGGAAACCTGGCGCTCGGGCTGCGCTTCGAGCAGGCGCTCACCATCCGCCATCGCTTCGAGGAGGCGCTGGCGCCGCTCGGGATTCTGAAAATCCTGTGGGAATCGGTGAGCGCCAATCCCGCGGTGGCCGCCGCGCTGGCCGGGCTCGAGGACTTCGGGCTGGGGATTGCCGATTGGGCCGTTCCCGCCGACGAGAGCCGCGTGGACGAGCGGCGCAAGGAGCGGCTCGGCGAGCCTGCCAAAGAGGCGGCGGAAAAAGAGAAAGAAAAGAAGGCGCTCCCGCGCGCGTACATGCCGCCTTACGCCATCAATATCTACTGCGAGGACCTCGCGGTCGAAGGCGGCGGGATCTTGTTCCCCATGGCCGTCATATCGAACGACGACTCCAACCTCGTGACCTACGAGCTATTGCCCAACCTCGCCATGACCATGCTCGGCTTCATGGCCGATGCAGGCCTGTCCGACCTGGCCACGGGCGACGGCACGGTGCCGACCTTTTCGGTGAACCCCGACGAGGAGCTGCTTTCCAACCCCTTCTTGGCCACGGAGAAGGTGCAGCAGGTCCTGCACGCGGACATGTGCAAAGACTCGACGGTCATCGACGCGGTGGAAAAGGCGATCATCGGCTCGGTCGACGAGTTCGTCCTGCACCGACTCGGCGTCGACTGCGTAGCGGAGAAGTCATGAGCCATCGCATCATGGTCTACTGGCCCCCCCGGGCCGCCTCGCTCAGCGAGCAGGGCGGCGCGCTTTTCAAGGCCCTGACCGGGCTACGCGGCTGCGGCGAGCCCTTTGGCGACTGGAGCGCGCTCCTTCCACCAAGCGCCACGCCCCAACCCGTGCGCTCGGCGGCCGACGCCGTCGAGGCGCTGCGAGCCCGCACGATCCA
>CAYTYV010000754.1:0-2146 GCA_964441055.1 uncultured Polyangiaceae bacterium
CTAGCCCAACTTCCGCAGTTCAGAAGAAAGTTGGGGGGTTGTCGAGCCCTCCGCGCTCATAAGTGCGCGGGATCGCGAGGGTGCGAGTTCCGAGAGCGCGTGTAGTGCCGACCTATCCCCTTGCCAAGGGGTCGTGATGCCTGCGACAACCTTGGGCAGGGGGGAGAGACGGCGTGTATTTGCGCCACTCGGTTCGCCGCAAGAACGGCAAGAAGCACATCTACTGGCGGCTGGTGCGCTCGGTCCGGCGCGACGGCAAGGTGGTCCAGGAGACGGTGGCCCAGCTGGGCGAGCTGGATGCCGAGGGCCGGGCGAAGGCCAAGGCACTGGCGCGACAGATCACGGGTCGCGGTGATCAGCGGGAGCTGTTCGAGGAGGCGGTGACCGGAGAAGCCACCGCCAAGGTACGGCTGGACCGCATCCGCCTGGAGCGAGGCCGCTGGTTCGGCGACGTCTGGCTGGGGTGGCGGCTGTGGCAGGCGTTGCGGCTGGAGGTGCTGTGTGAGGAACTCTTGCCCCGGGGCCGGGAGCGGGTGCCGTGGTCGGTGATGGCGGCCGTGCTGGTCATCGCCCGGCTGTGTCAGCCTTCGAGCGAGCTGCACATTGCACAGGACTGGTACCGGCGCACGGCGCTCGAGGATCTGCTGGGTCTGCCCAGCGATCGGATCAACGACGATCGACTCTATCGGGCTCTGGATCGGCTTTTGCCCCACAAGAGGGCGATCGAGCAGCATCTGGTCAAGCGGCTCGGCGAGCTCTTCGACCTCTCCTATGACCTGCTGCTCTACGACGTGACCAGCACCTACTTCGAGGGTCTGGCGAAGCGCAACCCCCTGGCGCAGCGGGGTCACAGTCGAGACCACCGACCCGACTGCAAGCAGGTGTGCATCGCGCTGGTGGTGACGCGGGAAGGCATGCCGCTGGGCTACGAGGTGTTCGCGGGTAACCGGGTCGACGTGACCACGGTCGAGGAGATCGTGGAGACGATGGAGGCGCGCTACGGGATCGCGGACCGTGTGTGGGTGATGGACCGGGGGATGTCGAGTGCGGAGAACGTGGCGTGGCTCCAGGAGAGCGGGCGCCGCTACTTGATCGGGACGCCCAAGAGCGAGCTCAAGAGGTGGAGCCACGAGATCGCCGAGGCCCGCGACTGGCGTTCGGTGCGTGACGGGGTCGAGGCGAAGCTGTGCGCGGGCCCCGATGGGAACGAGACCTTCTTGCTGTGCCGCTCCGCGGATCGTCAGGCAAAAGAGCGCGCCATGCACGAACGCTTCGCGAAGCGCATCGAGGCGCGGCTCGAGAGCCTCGGCCGACGACTGGAGCGCTCGCGCAAGCGGCTGGATCGGGAGGCGATCGGCCGCCAGATCGGGCGGATCCTGGGCCAGAACAGCCGCGCCGCCGGCCGCTACCGCATCCAAGTGGCCAGCGATCCGACGCGGGCCTCGGGCCTGCGTCTGGCGTGGTCGGCCCAGCCCGAATGGGACGCCTGGGCCCAGCACAGCGAGGGCACCTACATCCTGCGCACCAACGTTCGCGACTGGGACTCCGAGGAGCTATGGCGCACCTACATCCAGCTCACCGAGGCGGAGGCGGCCTTCCGGATCCACAAGAGCGACCTCTCGATCCGGCCCGTCTGGCACCAGAAGCAGGAGCGGGTCGAGGCGCACATCCTGGTCTGCTTCCTGGCCTATGTGCTTTGGAAGACCCTTGAGCAGTGGCAACAGCGAGCCGGGCTCGGCAACAGCCCCCGGACGATCCTGGAGGAAATCGGTCGCATCCAGAGCACCGACGTGGTGCTTCCCTTGGCCGAGCAGCCCGGTCGCGAACTCCGAATCCGCTGCGTGGTTCGCCCCGACAAGGCGCAGGCGATGCTGCTCGATCGGCTGGGGCTCCGGCTCCCCGAGCGGCTGCGGATCCCCCCACACCTGCACAAAATGTAGTGCCGACTCGGGGCCGCAAGTGCCCGGAAATCCTCAAAACCGACCTTGAACTGCGGAAGTTGGGCTAGCAGCCCGACCCTCTCGAGAACCGGCAGCCCTCAGTCGCTGGGCTCCTGGTCGGCGATTCGCTGGTCCTCGCGGATCACCTTCCGCGGTCCGCCGTCGAGGCCGGTCGACCAATCGTGGGGCTCGGCGATGGCTTCGAG
>CAYTYV010000755.1:0-2145 GCA_964441055.1 uncultured Polyangiaceae bacterium
AGAAGAGGCCGTCGCGGAAGTGGTTGTCCGCCTGCGAGCTCTTTTGCGAGACGGTGCGGACGATCGCGTTGGCGGCCGAGAAACGGGCCAGGATCGGATCGTCGAGGTTTTTCACCAGCACGTCGGGGCGCTGGCAGTGGCGCACGATCCCGAGCTTTGTGGCCGCGTACTGCTCGGGCGAGGCATGCCGATCGATGTGATCCTGTGCGATGTTGAGGATGGCAGCGATGCTCGGCCGAAACCGCTTGATCCCTTCGAGCATGAAGCTCGAGACCTCGAGCACGACCCAGTCGCAGGCCAGGATCTCGTCGTACTTGCCGAATACCGACATGCCGATGTTGCCCGCCACCACCACCTTCCCGCGGCTCTGCAGTAGCTCGCCCGTGAGCGTGGTGGTGGTGGTCTTGCCGTCGGTGCCCGTGATGGCGACGATGCGCTTGGGCGCCATGAGCGGGTACAGAAAGTCGATGTCCGCCCAGACCGGGATGGCGTGTCGCTCGGCCTCGCGGACCAGGGCGATGCTGCGCGGCACGCCTGGCGAGAGCAGCACCGCGGTGACGCCTTCGAGCTGGTCGGGATGCTGCGGTCCGCCGAACACGTCCGCCTCGGCCACGCCGAGCCCCTCGAGCCGCGGCTCGAGCTCGTCGCGCGGGGCGCTATCCGAGACCTTGTAGCGCACGCCGTGGCGCTCGAGCAGCCGAGCGGCGGGAAGGCCCGTACGCTCGGACAGGCCCACGATGAGCAGCGTGCCCTGGCGAGCCTGGGACCAAAAAGCGTCGGGCGACGGGTGAAGCGGCATGGCGTCCGTCGAAGCTGTTGCGAACCGATCGCGTTTTCCCGGGCACACCCTTGCGGGGGTTTGGGGGCAGAGGAAGGAAGGAGCGGAGCGACGCCCGGAGCCCCCATCGTCAAATCAATCCACGCGGCGCGGCAAGCAGAGCTCGCCGTTGGCGCCCATCCCCATGCCCTCACCCCCCCATGGGGCAAGGCCATGGGCGCCAACGGCGACAGGCGAACGCCGCTAATACCAGTAGATCACCAGCCCGGAGATGCCATTGGCCCAACCCGCGCCCATGAAGGTGAAGCCCGGGCCCGCGTAGTTCTCGCGGGCAGCAGTGACCTGCCAGCCGTGCGCATCGCCGCCGTTCTGGTTGTCGCCGTCCAGGGTGAGGGTGCCGCCATTGGGTACGTCACGGGCCCGTCCGTCGACCTTGTTCTCGTCGGACGCTCCAAAGGCGGCATCCTCGGTACCGATCATCGACACGTCCCAATAGCTGCCGCTACTGTTGCTGAAGGTCAGCACTTCGCCGCTCGAGTCCCAGGTCAACGAGACGTTTGCTCCGGGATGGGTGAACAGGGTGCCGCTGGAGCTCCGGTACACCCGGGTCATGCCGAACTGGGTGCCCGTGATGCGGACCTCGCCGTTTACGTCGAGCGGCGCGGCTGGGCTGGACGTGTTGATGCCCACGTTGTCGTAGGTGTAGACCACGCCCGAGCCATCGACCCACGAGCTCGAGCCCGACGGTCCGGTCGGTCCGGTGGGCCCTTGGGCCCCGGGCGTCCCTTGGGGCCCCGTGGGTCCGGTGGGCCCCTGTGATCCGGCGGCTCCGGTCGGTCCGGTGGGCCCTTGGGCTCCGTCGTCGCCTTGTGGTCCTTGCGGTCCGGTCGGTCCGGTCGGTCCCACCAAGCCCGAGGAGGGCCCCACCCACTCGCCGTTTTCGTTGATGACCGTGTCGCCGCCCACGCTCACCGAGTTGGGGTTGATGTCGCCCGTGACATCACCCGCGTACAACGCATAGGGCACGCTGTGGATCTCGGCCCGCGGGGTCATCTCGTCGTCGGCACCGACCGTGATGCCGAAGTACTTGACCTCGCCGTCGGCGAAGGCGTCGCCGAGCGGCTCGCTGCCGCCCAACACCTGGCTGAAGTAGCCGTCGGCGAAGGTGATGCTGTGGCTCTCCGACCACGCTGGCGTGGTGTCGCTCACGTCGTCGTAGATGGCGAACTGCACGATGTGGGTAGCATTGATCGGCTCGCCCGTGCCGCTGTCGTAGAGCCGGCCCTGCTGGGTCAGCGTCATCGGAACCTGCGCGCTGGCCGCAGCGGTCCACAGCATGGCCCCGGCGAACGCAACGATGGCAAGTG
>CAYTYV010000756.1:0-2130 GCA_964441055.1 uncultured Polyangiaceae bacterium
GCTGAACCTGCTGCACGGCTTTCCGCGCTTTGAGCGGCTGGTCGAACGGCTCGAGAAAATGCGTGCCGGAAAGATCAAGTACGGCAAGACCTACCAGCACGCCCACGCGGAGTACAACAGGGAAACGGATGAAATCACGGTTAGTGAAGACTACAACGGCGACGTGGAGACGACGTCTCGAATGCTCGTACACGAAGGCACACACGCTGAGCACGACGCGGCCGGTAAACCATACTCCCTAGCGGAGGAAAAGGCAGCCCGGGATGAGGAGGTCGAGTACTACGAAGAGCAACTACAAGACGGTGGCGAGGGGGTGTACAGCCCCGACAAAGAGGTATATCGCGAGTGCGCCACCGACGCTGAGCGCGAAGAGCTCATCAGTGACCTATACTACGAAGATGGGCTGGCGAAGCCCAAGTGAACCTTCGGCAGCCTGGGCTCAGGTCCTCGCTGCGCACGGCTGGCGGTTGAGGTCTATGGGAGGACCGCCGAGCACGACAAAGGAAACGACGGATGCAGAGCACCCCATGAGCACGCAAAACATGTTCTCGCTATCGGTCGGTCCTTACGGACCCGACGCGTTCACGGTGGTGCGCTTTCGCGGCCGCGAGGAGATCTCGCGGCCCTTCCGCTTTGACGTCACCGTGGCCGCCATCGCCGACGACGCGGCCGAGGCGCTCCCCGGGCTGCTGGGCGCTGAGGCTCGCCTGAGCTTTGCCTCCGAGCAGGGCGAGCACCGCCGCATCCGCGGCATCGTTCGTCGCGTGCGAGCTGAAACGGTGGATCCCGAGCGCCAGCTTCGCTGGTACACCCTGCGGCTGGTGCCCACGCTGTGGCTGCTTTCCAAGCGCAAGACCGCGCGCATCTTCCAGGATCGGACCGTGCCCGAGATCGTGGCGGCCGTGCTCGACGAGGCGGGCATATCGCACCGTTTCTCGCTCTCGCGTCGCCACCAAAAGCGCCCCTATTGCGTGCAGTATCACGAGGCCGACCTGCGCTTCGTGCGTCGGCTCCTGGCCGAGGAGGGCATCTTCTACTGGCTCGACGACCCGCCAGTCGGCTCGCCCCTGTCCGAGGACGCCACCGTGGTCTTTGCCGACATGGCCGAGTCCTATCCGGACGTCGCTGGGGGCTCTGCGATTCGGTATCGGCCAGCTAGCGATGGCCGCACGGCGCGCGATTACGTCGAGAGCTTCAGCTTCGATCACGAGACACAGGCCGACTCGCTGCTCGTCAAGCACGTGGACTTTCAGCGACCGCGGGTGGACTTCTCGCTTCGGGCGGCGGCCTCGACCGCCGAGCGCGCCGCCACCGGACCGCCGCTCGGCATCTACCAATACCGGTTCGATCTGGAGGAGGCCGAGCTCGACGCCGACGCTGCCAAGCTCCAGCTTGAGCAGGCCCGCGTGCGCCACCGAGTGGGTCGCGGCGCCAGTCGCTCGATGCGCTTGGCGGCCGGACATCGGTTCTCTTTGACCGAGCACCCCGATCCGAGCTTGAATCGGGCGTACGCGATCGTTCGCCTGGAGCATCGCGGACAGCAGCCAGAAGCGGTGGGCTCACCGGCCGACGAGGCCGAGCCAGCCTATCGCAATCAACTGTGGTGCCTGCACGCTGACGTCGCGGCCCGTCCGCGCGCGCCCAAGCGACGCCTGCAGCAAGTGGCCGAGACAGCCACCGTGGTGGGGCCGCGCGGCGAAGAGATCCACGCCGACGAGCACGGCCGCATCAAGGTGCAGTTCCATTGGGATCGGCAGGGGCAGCACAACGAGCACAGCTCCTGTTGGATACGCGTCATGCAGCCCTGGGCGGGCGCGGCCTGGGGCACGCAGTTCATTCCCCGGGTCGGCATGGAGGTCGTCGTGACCTTCTCGGGTGGCGACACCGACCGCCCCATCGTGCTCGGCTGCGTGTACAACGGGACTCACCCCGTGCCCTTCGAGCTGCCCGAGCACAAGACGAAAAGTGGCATTCGAACCCGCAGCTCACCCGGTGGCGAGGGGCACAACGAGCTGGTGCTCGAGGACGCGGCTGGTGCGGAACAGATCTACCTGCACGCCCAACGCGACTTCGACGAGGCGGTCGAGCGCGACCACAGCCGATGGGTGGGCGGCCAGGAGCGCATTCAGG
>CAYTYV010000757.1:0-2123 GCA_964441055.1 uncultured Polyangiaceae bacterium
GGCGGTTCCGGAGGCGGCGGCTGGTACGGCGAAGAACACGGTATGCGTACGGGCTACAGAAATACCTACAACCCGACGGGCCGCAACTACGACATCGGTTTCCGCTGCGCCCGAAATGCTGGGTGACCGGGGGCGACCCGACCCGGGTTCGGACCCGACCTGACCCGCCCCGACCACGACCTACGACCTTACGACCTGACACGGGTTCGCGACTCGACCGGCGACCCGGGCGACCCGACCCGGGTTCGACCTGCCCGCGACTCGCCCCGGGTTGACCGCTGCTCGCCTGCCCGCCGCCGATTTTGCCTGGCGGCCGCCACCTTGTCGCCAGGCGTCCGCCACCCGGATCGGCTGCCAAGTTACCGAATACTCTGTGCGCGGGCGTTGGCTCGAGTCTTGCCTGAATAGAGCGAATGTCTCAACCGCGCATGGTGTACCCCGGGCAGACGGTGATGGTGACGCGCCGTACGCTGCGGCGCCATTTCTTGCTCCGACCGGACCGGCAGCTCAACCAGTTGTTTCTCTACCTGGTGGCCATTTTCGTTCAGAAGTTCGGCACTCAGCTCAGCGCCATCCAGGTCATGAGCGACCACTACCACATGGTCATAACCGACGTGAGCGGTCGGTTGCCCGATCTGCTACGGGAGCTTCACCGGGTGGTGGCCTTGTGCGTGAAGGTTCTGCGTAAATGGGAGGGGCCGGTCTGGGAGCCGTGCTCGGTCAGCGTGGTCGAGCTCCTCACCGCCGAAGCGGCCGCTCAGGCCATGGTCTACACCTGGCTCAACGCCGTCCGGGCGGGATTGGTCCGCGAGCCGCGCGCGTGGCCCGGGGTGACGACGGCGCTGCGCGACGTCGACGGCCCCGCCATCCTCGTCAAGCGGCCGTCGCTGTATCTGGACCCCGCATCCGGCAGATGGCCCGAAGAGATTGCGCTGCGTATCACGATGCCACCCGTCTTGGCAGCACTCGGTAAGGACAAGGCCCGCGAGTTGCTGTGCGCGGAGCTGGAGCGGCAACTCGAGGAGGCGCGGGGGCATGTGCGCGAGCAGGGTTGGAAAGTAGTGGGCGCTGCCCACTGCAAAGGGCTCTCACCGTACCAAAGGGCCACGAGCTGGGAACCGCTGCGGGCACGCAACCCCGTGCTGGCAGCGGGGAGAGGTTGTCAGCAAGCTCTGCGCCAAGGCATCGCCGTGCTGCGTGCCTTCCGCCAGGCCTACCGCGCCGCATTGGAACGCTGGCATCGGGGCGTACGCGACGTGCTCTTCCCATACGGCACCTGGTGGATGGCCCATCATCACGGCGCCGCGGTGGCCGCGCCGTTGCGAGCTGGCTAAACCAGCAAAACCACCCGCCCCGGTTTCGACGACCGACGACCCGACCCGGGTGCGGAATCACCAGATGACATCGATCCCGCTGCTCGAGATTTTTCGGTCACGTGTGACCAGCGGGATGCCCAGGCCGAGAGCGGTGGCAGCGATGATCCTGTCGGGCATGTCTGGCACATCGGCTCGAGAGACGCGCTCGATGCCCACGGCCGTGGTCTGGTCGAGCGGCGCGACGGCTATGCTGGATGCCGGCTTCTCGAGCACCGCGAGCAGCTTCATCCAAGCCTGCCTGGGGATTTTCCCCTTCTCGACGAGGTAGACGATCTCCACAATCGAGATGCTGGACAGCAGAAGCTTGCCGCCCGAGGACACGGCGCCGTCCATGGCTTCCTGGGCACGTATCGAGAGGCGCGGCGAGCCGGACAAGTACCAGACGAGCGCGTGGGTATCGACGACGACGGATCGGCGCATCAGACGTCCCGACGCGGGAAGTCGCCGAACAGCTCCTCGCGCGCCTCCTGGATTTGCTCATTGGATACGTCCACCTCGAAGTCGGCCCAGAGGCCACGCACGGTGTCGACCTCTTCTGGTGCGCTGTCTGGATCCATCTCCTCGACGATGCGCGCCAGCAGGCGCTGGCGCTCCCGTGGCCACCTGCGGATCCGGGTCGCGATGAGCTCGATGAGGTCCATGTTGTCCTCCAACTATCAGTGTTCCCCTCGAGATCGTTGGCGTCAACCCTCCGCTCCAACGCGGCCGCCACGGGCTCGATGGCACGAAGGATGTCGTGATCGGTCA
>CAYTYV010000758.1:0-2114 GCA_964441055.1 uncultured Polyangiaceae bacterium
CCTTGCGCCCCTCGCCCTGCCCTCCCCCTTGTCTGGGCAGGGCGAGGGGCGCAAGGGGCGCCTAGCGAACGCCGTCACGTCCCGTTGACCAAACCGCCGTCGACCGACAGCACTGCGCCCGTCACGAAGCTCGCCGCGCCCGAGCTGAGCCACAGGTAGGCCTCGGCGATGTCCGCGGGCTCGCCAATGCGCCCGAGTGGCGTGTGCGCCACCATGTGCTCGATCACCTTGGGCGGCATGGCCCCGATGATCTCGGTGCCGATGAAGCCGGGCGCCACCGCGTTGACGCGGATGCCATAGCGGCCGAGCTCGCGGGCCCAGGTGCGGGTCATGCCGATGATGCCGCACTTGGTGGCGATGTAGTTGGTCTGCCCGAAGTTGCCGTACAGCGCGACCAGCGACGAGGTGTTGACGATGGCGCCGCCGCGGGCGCGGATCATGTGGGGCACGACGGCGCGAGTGCAGCGGAAGGCGCCGCGGAGGTTGACGTCGATGACCTGGTCGAAGGCCTCGTCGGTCATAGTGGAGACCACCTTGCCGTCCTTCCACTTGACGAGCTGGCCGTCGCGCACGATGCCCGCGTTGTTGACCAGCACATCGACGCCGCCCCATCGCTCGATGAGCTCGTCGACTCCTGCCTGCACGCTGTCCTGCTTCGTCACGTCGACCCGCTGGAAGATCCCCTGGCCGCCCGCCTGGCCGATCTCGTCCGCCAGCTTTCCGGCCTTGGCCTGGTCCACATCCCAGGCCGCCACCCGCGCCCCCTCTTCGGCAAAGCGCAAGGCCCCCGCCCGCCCTAAACCAGCGGCTGCGCCCGTGACGATAACGACCTTGTTACGCAAGTTGCGATCTCGAGCCATAACGCGCTCCTCGAATAGCTGTTCGCTATCGGCGAATGCCCGATAGCCGATATGGATAGCGGATACGGATAGCTGAAAACGGATAGCTGAACGCCGTGGGCAGACGGCTCAGTTTTCGGGCGCGTCCGCCGCGCCGACCGCCTCGACGATGGCGTCGACCGGATTCGGCGCAAAGCCCGTCCGACCCTCCCGATCCCACAGCTCGGGCGAGAGGATGTAGGAGATGTGCCCCGCGTTGGGGTGCACGATGTGGCGGTAGCGGTCCCCGAGCAAACCCATGAGCGGATAGGCCGACCGATCCAGGATCACGGGATCGGTGCCGCCGTAGAAGCCCAGCATCGGTATGCTCGTGTGCTCGGCGAAGTCGCGCAGCGACAGCGCCTTGCCGCGATAGCTCACGGGCATCTCGCCACCGGCCGACACCCCCTCGGTGAACATGGCATTGGCAAAGCGAACCATGGCCGCCGGAATGGGAAAGCGATTGCCGTTGGCGGGCGAGATCCAGTAGGCGCCCGCGAGCACCTTGCGCTGCGCTGGGCTCAGCTCGGCGATCGAGCCCACCTCGGCAAAGGCCGATTGACACCAGCCGTCGTAGAAGCGCCCGAGCGGTGTCTTGATGAAGTTCTTGCTCAGCGCCAGATCGAGTCCCATGCGCAGCCCGTCGGCCCAGACGTAGCCCGAGATCCGCTCCCAGACGGCGAGCTGGACCTCGGTCGCGGCCTTGGGCATGAGCCCGGGCATCTCCGAGATCATGGTGCAGGCCCGGCCGTCGACCGGTGCCACGAACAGGGCCACCAGGGCGAGCTTCTCCGCGGCGTCGGCGGGCTTGGCCGCCAGATAGGGCAACAGCTGCATGCCGTGGCCGCAGTAGCCCTCGAGAACCAGCTTCTTCCCCGCATGCTCAAAGGCGCGGGCGATGAAGTGCTCGAGGTTATCCACGTGCTGGTCCACGTCGAGCTTGCCGTAGTCGCACTCGGTGCGGTCGCCGCGGAGCTCCATCGCGTAGACGGGCAGGCCGCGCTCGGTGAAGCGCTCGTACAGGTTGGCCTCGGGCAACAGGCGGAAGATGCGGTCGCCGTAGGGGATGGAGCCGCTGGCGTGGAACAGAGGCGGGCCGAGCGGCTCGCCCTGCTTGGGCGGGAGGTAGACCAGCCGGTAGGCGCCCCTCTCGGCCAGCACGGTCTCGTCCGGCCAGCAGGCCGAGCCGAACAGCTCGCGGCCCAGCGTGCCCACCAGGTGGTCGAAGCGGGCGCC
>CAYTYV010000759.1:0-2103 GCA_964441055.1 uncultured Polyangiaceae bacterium
ATGCCCTGCGACGGCGGCATGAGCCAGTACACCATCCTCGAGCGCGAGCTCGGCGCCCCCACGTTCCGCCTCGACGTGCCCTACAACTTCTACGACGAGCACGCCGTGGACTACTTCACAGGCGAGCTGCGCCGCCTTGTGACATTCCTCGAGGAGCACACGCCGGGCCGCATGGACTGGGACCGCATGCGCCACGTGTGCGAGGTGCGCAACCGCACGCTGGAGCTCGAGCTCGAGCTGTGGGACCTGCTGCGCGCCAAGCCGGCGCCCCTGTGCGCCGAGGCCGTGACGCTGACACACCTCGTGTGGGGCATCGCCCAGAGCGGCCGGGAGAGCGGCGTGAAGGTCTTCGAGCAGCTCGTGGAGACGGCGCACCGCAACCTCGAGCGCGGCGCCCTGCCCGAGGAGCGCCACCGCATGGCGCTGTGGAATCCGCCCACGCTCATCTTCACCGATCTCAGCCCCTGGATAGAGCAGCAGTGGGGCGTGGCGCTGCTCATGGACATGCTCACCTTCCACCGCCACCCCTTCATCGACACGTCCACGCCCGACACCATGATGCGAGGCCTGGCGCAGGTGGTAATGCAAGGCCCCATGGCCCGCCATACGCGCGGCCCGGCCGAGAACTTCTTCGGCGACCTGCTGTGGATGGTGGACCACTTCAGCCTCGACATGCTGTGGATGGCAGGCCACATCGGCTGCAAGAACACCCAGGCCCTGCTGGGCATCTTCCGGGAAAAGTGCCGCGAGCGGGGCGTGCCCCTGCTCATCATCGACTACGACCTCTCCGACACGCGCATCGTCTCGCCCGCGGGGATCCGCACGCAGGTGGATCGTTTCATGGAGACGGTGATGCACGCGGAGCGGCTCGCCCCCAAGGAGGAGCAATGAGCGCACTGTACGGCGGCTGCGACGTCGGCTCGACCACCGGCAAGGCCGTGCTCTTCGACGGCGACGACGTGGTGGCCAGCGCCCTGCTCCCGAGCAGGGTCGATCCCGTGGAGACGGCCCGCGAGGTCATGGAGGCGGCGTGCGCGCAGGCCGGCGTGGCCGTCGAGGATCTCAGCTACCTCGTGGGCACGGGCTACGGCCGCAACGAGGTGCCCTTCGCAGACGAGAACATCTCGGAGATCACCTGCCACGGCGTGGGCGCTCACCACTGCGATCCGGCCGTGCGCACCCTCGTGGACATCGGCGGCCAGGACGTCAAGGCCATCGCCCTGAACGACGACGGCTCGGTGCGCGAGTTCGCCATGAACGACCGCTGCGCCGCCGGCACGGGACGCTTCTTCGAAGCCATGGCCCGCGTGTTCCAGCTCTCCTTGGACGACTTCAGCGATCTCTCACTCCGTGCGCGGCGCACCGTGGCCGTGACCGCGCAGTGCTCGGTCTTCGCCGAGTCCGAGGTCATAAGCCTCATCGCCAAACGCCATCCGCCAGAAGAGATCGCGGCCGGAGTTCAAGCTGCCGTGGCAAAGCGGGTGTACACGCTCTCGCGACGCGTGGGTGTGGTGCCCAAGCTGGTGGTCACGGGCGGCTGCGCCAAGAACGCCGGCCTCGCCAGAGCCCTGCAGAAGGTCCTGCGGACGGAGATCTCCCGGCTGGAGCGCGATCCCCAGCTCATGGGCGCGCTCGGCGCCGCCGTGCTGGCTGCCGGGAAGGCACCGAGTCGGGGATGAGCCTGCTCAGTCGAGCGGTGGGCCGTCGCCCGGCATGCGGAAGCCGCAGCCGTCGCGAGGCGGGAGCGCGAGCTGGTTGAAGCCGCCCTGCGACCACCACCACATGCTCACGTGCATGTGGTGGTGGTGGAAGGGCCAGCCGTCACCGTAGGCCATCCGGTTGACGGTGGTGGTGCGCAGGGTCGAGCTGATCCAGCCGGCCTCCTGCTGGCGGCTCAGCTCGGCGATGATCAACGGGGCGAGCAGCTTGTCGACCCCGATCACGCGCATCCGGGTGTGCCGGTTGAGCATCGCCATGAAGTAGGCGGTTCGCGGCACGTCCATGATGTGGTTCGTGGTGGACGTGCAGAAGTAGCCGTTGTGCGCGGTGTTGTTCGGACCGCACACCGCGTCGGCGCTGCTGTCTCCGTCGGTCTGGTAGTAG
>CAYTYV010000760.1:0-2085 GCA_964441055.1 uncultured Polyangiaceae bacterium
CTGTCGCAAGGCGTCGGCGTCGATCTGCCGCTCGGGCAGCTGACGCAGGCGCATGGAGACGTCCTGGGCCACCTCGTAGGCGCGGCCCGGATCCAGCCCCGTGCCGACCAGCTTCTGCGAGAGAAGCCCCCGGGAAAACGGCACCGCGCCTTCGGGATGTACGATCTCGGGCCCCCTGCGGCGCCGCTCAGGCGCGAGATCGGCCACCCGCTTGGCTCCATAGGTCTCGCCGATCACCCGGTTGACGAGCTTGCGAAGCTGTTTGGTCGACAGCTCCACGTCCTCGCCCGGCCCATCGGCCCGCTCGGGAAGGCGCTGGCGCACGGCCTTGGCCACGGCAAAGGCCTCTTCGAAGCTCAGCCCCTGCCCGAGCAGCGCATGGGTCAGCATCCCCCGGAGGAAGGGGCGCGGACCATCGGGTCCACGCACGGTCAAGCGCGGCTTGCGACTCATGTTTCGGTCCTCGTGCAAGCGAACGGCGCGGCTACGGCTCGAGCGCGCTTGGGCGCCCGCAAAAGCCGGCCACGCGTTGGCGATCTCAGCTCTAGCACGCTCGGCAAAAAGCTGCTCCGCCGAATAGGGCTAGCGCAAACCGAGGCGTTTCAGCTTGCCCTGCAAGGTGGTGGGCTTCAGGTCGAGCAGCGCCGCGGCGCCCCGCTTGCCGTAGATCCTCCCATCGGTCTGCTCCAGGGCGCGCTCGAGAAGCTCGCGCACCTGCTCGTCAAAGCTGGGCCAGTGCTCTAGCGCGTTCGCCGTGCGGCTAGGCTCGGCGCTCGGCGCGACCGCGCGAGCGTCCTCGGGCAAGGCGAGCTCATCGGTCGGGCTCAAGATGAGCGCACGCTCCAGCAGGTTCTCGAGCTCGCGCACGTTGCCTGGCCAGTCATAGGCCTCGAGCTCGCGCCATAGCGCTTCGGCAACCCGCGGCACGGGCCTGTGCATCTGCCTGGCGTGCCGCTCGAGCAGGTACAGGCCGAGCGGCCGCAGGTCCTCGTGCCGCTCGCGCAGCGGGGGAAGCTCGACCGGGAAGATGTTGAGCCGATAGTAGAGGTCGGCGCGGAACTCGCCCTGCTCGACGAGCTTCTCCAGCGGCCGATTGGTGGCGGCCACCACCCGCACGTCCACCTCGATGGGCGAGCTGCCGCCCACCCGCTCGAACTCCCGCTCCTGCAGCGCGCGCAGCAGCTTGACCTGCACGGAAAGCGGCGCATCGCCCACCTCGTCGAGAAACAGCGTGCCGCCGTGAGCCTGCTCGAAGCGTCCCACCTTCTGGCGCACGGCCCCGCTGAAGGCGCCACGCTCGTGGCCGAACAGCTCGCTCTCGATGAGCGTCTCGGGAATGGCGCCCAGGTTGACGGTCACGAAGGGCCCGGCCGCGTGCGCGCTCGTCCGATGCACCATGCGCGCCACGCCCTCCTTGCCCGTGCCCGTCTCGCCGCGAATGAGCACGGTCGCCTCGGAGGGGCCGACCAGCCGCACCTTGTCGACCACGGCCCGCATGGCCGGGCTCTCGGCCACGTAGTGCCAGTCGCGTCCCGTCTGCTGGATCTGGTCCTTGAGCAAGGCGTTTTCCTGGTTCAATAGCTCGTTGAGGCGGCGGATCTCGGCCACCATCAAGCTGTTGTGAAGGCCGATGGCGATGAGCCTGGCGATCTGCTCGGCCGGCTGAAAGCACTGACAGAGGATCTGCTCGGCAGGTACGTGGGCGATGTCCAGCGTGCCCAGCACCTGCTCGCCAGCCCGCAGCGGAAAGCAGGCCAGCGCGCCATAGCCCATGGCCGCGAGCTCGCGCTCCTCGCGAAAGCGCGCTCCGACCGAGCGGATGTGATCCACCGCGACCGGCTGGCGAGTGCGAATGGCCTCGCCGCAGGCCGTGCCCTCCAGCGCAAAGCGGGTGCCTGGGGCTGGGCTGGGATGAGCCACGTCGTCGACCAACAGCACCTCGGCCACCAGTGGCTCCTCCGCGCGCCAGCGGTTGATGCCCACCCGGGTTCCGCCAAAGTGCTTGCGCAAGAGCCGGCCCGGGCGCTCCAGTACCTCGGCCATGTCCAGGGTCGTGAGGATGGTGGCCACCGCCTCCTCGATGAT
>CAYTYV010000761.1:0-2079 GCA_964441055.1 uncultured Polyangiaceae bacterium
TGCGAGCGGAGGGACGGAAAAGCGGGACAACAAAGTCCCGCCCGTCCCGACGCCCCACCTCGCGAGACGACGGCACCTGCTCATCGCTACACCTCGCGAGACGACGGCCCCGGGGACATCAAGCGCCGCGCCGCCAGCTCACTGCATCTGGCCCGTCGCCACGAGCCACAAGAGCGGAATGAGATACATGAGCGCGATCCCCACCCACAGAAGCGCGTAGCAGGCGCCGAGCACGCCGCCGACGATCATGGCGACGAGCCCCAGGACCTCGTCGGTCTTGTTGCCCGAGACGAGCGCTTGCCGACGGGCTTTGCGCCCGTAGTGCAGCCCGAAGAAGCCGAGCGGAAAGCACCCGGTCATCATGGTGAGGAAGGAGAGCACCAGCGCGATGACCGCGTCCTTCGACGGTCCGGACGATTGCGGCTGCTGCGGCGGCACGGCACCCGGCTGAGCTCCGCCTCCCGGAGCGTTGAAGGTAGGCTGTTGCGCAGGTGGGGGGCCTTGGCCTGGCTGCATGGGCAAATCCTAGCTCAAATGATGCACGGCGTCGCTACGCGCGCTTCCCCCCCGTGCTTGAAGGACGCTCAACCTTCGTCCCCGCCCTCTGCCGAGCCTGCGGGCCCGCCAGAGCGAGCAGCGTCGAGCTCGCGACGCAGCCGCACGAGCTCAGTCTCGAGCTCGGTATGGTCGCGCTGGAGCTTCGCGTGCGCCTGCCCGAGCTCGCGGCTAGCCCCCCCTCGCGTTTGCGATCGGCTTGCTGGCCTCACCGCGTCATGGGGCCTCGAAGCCGTGCGCCACGATGAGCTTCGCAGGAGAGCCCACCCCGCTGCCGAGCGTCAGCGAGGGGTGCTGCTCGCGGCTCTGGCGGGCCGCCTTTCGTTCGACGCGAGGGCTCACCCATGCGTCGAGCTCCGCCAGCGACACGCCGCCATCGCCGTCCACATCGGCGTTGCCCGAGCCGAGCGCCTCCAGGAGCACGCTCGTGAATAGCCCGCCGCTATTTCCATCATTGGGGCCTGAGATCTCGTTTACCCCGGACGCGGAGTAGAGCACCACTCGCGCGCTCGCCGAGGGCTCGCGCACCCGTACCAGTGGTCGGGCACCCGCTGGCAGCACCGAGCGCCCGCCGCTACCCGAATAGCAGGCGTCCACGAAAGCCAGCGCGTGCTCGGCCTTGGTCTCCGACAGGGCCCGAAGCACGTCTCGCGTGGCCAGGGCGGTTTCGGCGAGCGCGCTCGGATCGCCGTCGTACGGTACCAGGTAGGTGTGCCCATCGCGCACGTGAGGCGCGCCGTGGCCAGCGAAATAGAAATAGACGCGACCGCCCGCTTTGACGTTCAGCTTGAGCCAGCGCAGTCCCTTTTCGAGATCACCTTTGCTGGCCCGTTCGTCGAGGGCGAGTCGGATGTGATCCTGTGGGATCCCCAAGGTGGTCCGCACGAGCTTGGCGAATCGCTGGGCATCGGCGCGCGCGCCCGCGGGGTGGGGCACGTCCCGGTAGCTCTCGATGCCCACGATGAACGCATAGCTCTGCGGCTGAGGCGCCGCAGTGACGAACGCGCCGCGCGAGTCATCGCTGCCCGCATCGTCCGTCGCCTTGGCCACGCGGGTGCGCTTGCCATCGCGCTCGGCCATGGCCTCTTGGAGCGCCTCGGATGAGATGACGCGGTTGGTGATCCGTACCGCGAAAGCTTCCCACAGCTGTTCATGGGCCTTGGTCAGCTCACTCGGCGCCACGGCCATGTGCTCGGTGAGCTCGAATTCGTCGAGCAGCTCGCCATCCAGCTTGAGCACCACGCGTGCCACGGCATCGGACTCGACGTCAGTAAAGGAGCTTTTCCAGTGGAGCTTGCCCGCAAACGAAACGACGAGGTCATAGGGCTGCTCGGTACCGTCAACCACCTTGAAGCCAGCTCGCAACAGCTGGCGCTCCAGCGTTGGCCGGAACTGCAGCGACTCCGCATCCACGACGACCAGCAAGGAAAGCCCCTGGAGCAGCGGTGCCGCCTGCTGGATCTCGGCCGCCTCGGGCGGACCCGAGAGGGCAGTAGCCGTCCCGCAGCCCGCCACCCACGGCCC
>CAYTYV010000762.1:0-2078 GCA_964441055.1 uncultured Polyangiaceae bacterium
CCTTCCTCTGCCCCCAAACCCCCGCACGGGTCTATCCAGGACAAACATAACTTCAGAAGTCACTGGACCTTCGTGCGCCGACGTTTCGATGATTCGCCAAGCAGCTCGGTGACGCGGCGGGACGCAAGGGGCGGCTCGTGCTAGATCTGCGCGGTCATGCGAAGCGCCCTTTTCTGGATGGTCTTGGCGGTGGCTGCGGGCGGCTGCGGCGGCAAGGCCGTGGTCGACGGGACGAGCTCGGGCGGAGCAGCTGGTGCGGCTGGCTCGGGCACCACCAGCTCCACGACGACGAGCCCCGGCTCGGGCGGCTCGGGCGGCACCGCCAATCGCTGCGCCACCTTGGAGACCGCCCTCGAGCAGGCCTTGGCCGAGGCGCTGGCCTGCAGCCCGATGCTGTCGGTCGAGCAGTGCACGGGGGAGCTCATCGTGCTCGACACCTGCGGCTGCGAGCTGGCCGCCAACGTGTTCCGCTCCGCAGAGGTGGGGGCGGCTGAGGAGGCTTACTCCGAATGGGTGAACGCTGGCTGTGGGCCCTACGACTGCACCTACTGCCCGCCGACGCTGCCCGCCTACTGCGAGCCGACGAGCCCCTCGGGCGAGACGGGTCTGTGCGTGCCCCTGGCCAACTGAGCGCTGCGGTGGACCGACCCATGCGCGCCCTGCTGCTGGTCTGTTGCCTGCTCGTATGCGGCTGCCCGCGCACGAACATCACCGCTGGGGGCCTCGGCGGCACCGACGCTGACCGGGCCTACCTCGAGCGCTTGCGGGAGCGGCTGCGCGAGGCCGATCCCGACGATGCCGAGGACATCGCCCAGGACCTCGGCGAGCTCGAGATCGAGCGGGCGCGCGGTCGCTCGGGCGGGGCCTACCTCCGGGGCATCGGCCGCTGCGCCGCAGAGCTCGAGGATGCGCTGCGCGGGCGAGCCGAGCAGGACGACGAGGTCGCGGCCCAGGCCGCCCTGCTGCTCGCCAAGGCGGGCTTGGTGCCGCCTTTGCACTACCGCGCCGAGGTCACTAGCCCCTTGCCGCTGTGGCGCGCAGCAGCAGCCCGATCCTTGACCGTGCGCGATGCCGAGGCCGACGGCTGGCGGCGCCGTTTGCTGCTCGACCCTGCGCGGGCCGTACGCGCCGCAGCGCTCGAGGCGGCCGCCCAGACGCGCGATCCCGACGATGTGCCCGCGGCGCTCGAGGCCGCGCGGCTCGATCCCGATCCAGCGGTGCGCGCCTTGGCCGCGCGCGCCGCAGGAGCTATCGGCGGCCGCGACGTGGTCCTGGCGCTCCGCGACCTCTGGCACGCCGCGACCGACCAGGACCGCGTGGCCATCGCGCAGGCCTGGGGCGAGCCGGCCAGCTTTGACGCGGGCGGGCGTCATCAGCTCGTGCGCGCGATCCAGGGCTCGGGCGATCGCGCAGCCGGGGCCGCGGCCGCCCGCTTGCTCGCGGAGCGCGGGCCCGCCGACGCGCCAGCCGAGGTGGTCATGGCAGCGGGCGCGCTCGGCCGCCTCATCGACGAGGCGCCCAGCCGGGTTCGAGTGGCGGCGATCGAGGCGGCCGTGCTCGACTGGCCAGAGCTTGCGGAGGCCGTGCGCCAGGCGGCCGACTCGAGCGACGGCGTGGTGACTGCAGCCGCGCTGTCCCGCTTGCTGGCGGCGGACAAGGTGGAGAAGAAAGAGCGGCAACCCGCCCTCGACCGGCTGCACGACCTCGCCAAGCTCCCCGGCCCGACGGGCGACGCCGCCAAGCAAGCCCTGGCGCGCGCGGGGGACGCCCGGGTTACGCCGCTGCTCGTCGAGGACGCCCAGGCGGCAAGCGCAGTCGATCGGGCCAATGCCGCTGCTCGATTGGTCCGCATGGGAGAGCGGAGCAAGGCCCTCGGCCTGCTCGGCGATGGCAACGCAGCCGTTCGCGCGGCAACGGCGTGCGCCATCCTGCGGCCTGAGCAAGACTAGAGCGAGCGAGGCTCTGCGGAGAGCCCGTCGCGCATCTACAGGCGTAAGTGGCAGGAGGGCAAAGCGATGCAAGTGCAGCTGCTCCAGGGTGTTCGACGGCGGCTGACCAAGACCGCGCAGGACAAGCTC
>CAYTYV010000763.1:0-2062 GCA_964441055.1 uncultured Polyangiaceae bacterium
TGGTAGTTGGGCGAGGGCCCGTACCAGCCGCGGTACTCGTCGTAGGCGCCGCTGCTGGTCAAGGGATCGTCCCACTGCTCGGCGCGAAAGTCGGGGGCCTCCATCTCGCTGTGCAGGTGCTGGTGCACGGCGCGCAGCTCGGCCGTTGGATCGCTGGTGGTGAACACCGCCAGGTGGAAGATGTCGTTGGCGTCGAGGCCCGCGTCCGCGAGCGCGTCCACCGCGTCGGCGAGCTCGTCCCGCGCCTGGGCGGCCGCGCCCGTGGCCGGCTCCAGGCCGAGCACCTGCAGGAGCTGCGTGCTCGGCTCGATGGCCTCGCCTGCCGCGCCCAGCAGGTCGCGCGTGACCGCCAAGGCGTAGCGGGTAGCGGGCCGCAGCGGAAAGCCCAGCGTGGGCATGAAGCTCAGGACGTTCGCGGGCAGGTACACCCCAGCCTCGGCTCGAAAGGAGAGCGAGACCAGCTTTCGCTCGCCGTACTCGGGCGAGCTCGGATCGATGTCCACGAGCTGCACCGAGGCCGTCGGCTCGGTCGCCTCGAGCGGGCTCGTCGGCAGCGAGCTCGGATCGAGCGGCGCCGAAAAGCGAAGCTGCCCAGGCCCGACCGGCGAAAAGCCCTGGGCCAGGCCCTCGGTGGTCTGGACGTACTGGTCGATGATGGGCACAGAGCGCGGGTTGGGAAAGCCCGCAAAGCAGGGACAGCCGTCCTCGGTGCGCAGATCGCTGGGCCAGGGATGGTCGAAGAAGGCCTCATCGGCCAGCTCACCCGGCGAGGTGGGCACACGGTAGATGGAGGAGACCGCGGTCGCATCCGGATCGGCCGAGGTGCAGCCGACGAGCAGCAGGGCCAAGCCGCAGGGCAGCGGGCCGAGCGCGTGGCGAAGAAGAGCCGAAAGTCGCATGCCTTGATGCTGCCTCAATTGCCGAGGCTCGGCGAGGGGTTTTGCGCGGGAATGGGGGCGGCGGTAACTTGAAGGCGTGGAGCCGGAGCTGGACCAGCGCATCGGGAAGGCGCTCGCGGCCTTTGCAGAGGTGACGGCCGCCTACCTGTTCGGCTCCACTGCGCGAGGGGATGCTGACGAGGGCTCGGACCTCGACATTGCCGTGCTCGACTCCCGGGTGGTTCGGGCTCCCGCATGGCGACGCACGGCACGCTACGCCGATGCCCTGCAAGCGGCCTTGCCCGGCTGGCGCATCGACGTGGTGTTGCTAGACGCGGCTCCCATTCAACTCGCCGATCGGATTTTGCGAGAAGGACGGCTCGTGCTGGATCGCGACCCTGCGACGCGCTGCGATTTCGAGGAGCGTTGCCTGCTTCGCTACCTGGACGATCTCCCAGCCCAGCGCGCCTGGGAGCAGGACTTCGACGCGGGCATGCGGGAGCGCCGCCGGGAGTAGCGTCTACTTCGCCGCTGGCTGATACTCGTAGGCGCCCATGTCGGCCCAGGGCGGGCCCACGCCCGTGTTTGGGCTGTCGGGGTCGTCGACCCGCTCATTGCCGTCCAGGTCGCGCTCGGGTGCTTCGGGTCCGTTGGCCGCGTCGATGCACGGCGAGCCAGGGCCGAGGCGGAGGTCGCCATCGTCGGGGTCCACGAGCAGCGGGTCGGCGTCGATGTTGCCCGTGCCCGGGTAGCCGCCCTGGACGTTGCTGTAGGTGATGACGGGCGAGGATGCCCCAAGGTCCAGGATTTCGGCCGGACTGTCTCCCCATAGGACACAGCTCGTCACCACAGGCGAGCTGGCGAGGTTACACATCCCGCCGCCTCCGAGCTCGGCGTAGTTGCCAGAAAAGGTGCAGCTCGTCACCGTGGGCGAGCTGTTGACATAATTGAATATTCCGCCGCCGTTATCGATCGCCACGTTGTCGAAGAAAGTGCAGTTGCGCACCGTGGGCGAGCTGTTGGCCCAATCGCATATCCCGCCGCCCAAGCTCAAGGCGAAATTGCCGAGGAAGGCGCAGCTCGTCACCGTGGGGGAGCTGGTGTTGTCGTTGTACATGCCACCGCCGCCGTACCCGGGTTTTCGGTCTGTGGGCACCTGAACGCCATTTCGGCGATGCCGCCGT
>CAYTYV010000764.1:0-2058 GCA_964441055.1 uncultured Polyangiaceae bacterium
CGAGCTGCCTCACCCTCGAGCCCGAGGACCTGCGCCCCCTGTTGCCCCGCTCCTCCCGCTGCGTCTGCGGCTGCGACGAGTGCCTGGCCCGCTGCGATGGCTTCGGACCGGTATTCGGCGTCCGCACCGACGGTACCCTCGACGTCGGCGACTTCCTCGTGCCCGTGGCACAGGTGGGCGCCGAGCTGCCAGAAGCCGGGCAGCTCGGCGTGTACCTGCGCATGCGTGGCCTGGGCTCGGTGTTGGTCATGCCGCTGCGCGGCGATCCAGATAACCCCGCCTCGCTGACGGCGCTCTACCACCCGAGCGGCGATCAGGTCGTCTACCTCGTGGCCAACCAGGGCAGCAAAGAGTTCGTCGAGTACGTGCTGTTCGACCAGAGCTTTGTCGATCTCGATGCGTATTCGTGGACCGAACAGGCCGCCAAGCCTGAGCTCATCGCCTTGTCTGTAGACGACACGCCGCCGCGGTCGGCGCTGTTCGAGATCGACTGCCTCGTGCCCTTTTTCCTGCCCAAATAAGGCGGGCGCGGGCTGTTCATCGCCAAGGCGGCCGATGATCCGCCCCTTAGGGGTCCCCGAGCGGGGTGCTCGTGCTATCGATCAGCCCGTGCGCTCGCCGCGGTCGTTTTCTTCTCGCCACTGCATCGCCGCGCTGCTGTGGGTCGTGGCAACGCTGGCGAGCCTCGGCAGCCTACCGTCCTGCCACGAGGACCTGCCTGCGCCGCTGCCCTGCCCGCCGCCGCCCCAGCACGCGGGCAGCGACTGCACCCCCGCGCTGACCGCCATCGACGAGCCCGGCTGCTTTGGGCTCGACCGGATGGGCTGCCTGGCCGGGCCGCGCGCCAGCTGCACCTGCGTCTCCGACGAATGCCCTACCGCGGGCCCGAGCTGCTTTCCCGATGGCGACTGCCCCACTGCGGTCGCTGCCGCAGTCGCTGGCGCCGAGTGCCGCCGCCTCGAGCCCTCTGCCTTTGGCTTGGGCATCCCCGGTCTCTTCCTGTGTTTATGCGGCTGTCCAGGCTGCGCCGCCGTCTGTGACGGCGCTGGCCCGGTCATGGGCTACTACGCGCAGCCGCAGAGCAGCCCGCCTGACCCGCAGGACTTCTCGCCGCCGTGGTTCGTGATCGACATCGAAGAGCAGATGCCCGACCAGGGCCGGCTCGGCATCTACTTGCGGGTGCGCGGTCTGGTGAGCTTCGCAGTGGTCGTCTTGGCCGAGGGCCCGTCGGGCCCCGAGGTGCTGTCCGAGCCCATCTACTACGTGGTCCAGCAGCTCGGCACCGAGTTCGTCGATCGGGTGCTGTTCGACGACCTGTTCAACCAGCCCTACCGCTGGACCCAAGCCGAGGACAGGCCTCAGTACGTGGCCATCGTTCCCCAGCTCGAGGGGTCCCACGAGGTCCTGGGGCTGTTCGAGGTCGACTGCCTGATGCCCTTCGTGCTGCCGCCGTAGACCCGGCCTCGAAGGAGATCGACCTCCACGCGCAGCGCCACAGGGCGCAGCGCCACAGGCGCGCCGCTAGAAACGGTAGCCAATACCAACGCTTCCCCTTCCGAAAACATTGGCACCATCATCAATCACCATCGCGGGGCCCACCTCGGCATACGCACTGAGCCCAAAGGAAGCAGTAAACTCGACTCCGGCACCTGCGTTGACAAACCCGCCAAAGCCATGAGAATCGTCGCTGTCTGCCTCAAAGGCCATATGAGCAAAACCGCCGCGAGCGAAGCCGTATGGCGATATTCCCCCTTCCAATAGATAGGCCTTGGCTCCCGCGGATAAGAGATTCATGAACACCAGGGTCGTGAAATGGATATCGAACGCCAGGTGCGGAATAACATTCGCGCCAAACTGCAGCCCTGGCATTGGCAGCGCCACATCATCATCGAAGATGACATCACCTACCAGCGTCGCTTGAAACGGCCGCTCGATTCGAATGGGCTCCTGCGCGCTGACAGGGCAAGCGATTGATGTCGCCAGACACGCGCTAGCAAGCCCCGCCAGCAAGGTGCGGCGACGGATATCCGCGCGCGAAGACCTGTTCCGCCTGCGGCG
>CAYTYV010000765.1:0-2046 GCA_964441055.1 uncultured Polyangiaceae bacterium
TGGCCCCCGCGGCCATTAACTGCGCGCCTTTCATCAGGGCGTGGTTGTGGATGTGGAGGAGCGCGCCTGCCAGCGCGGTCTCTTTGAGCAGGGCCGCGCCCACGACGATGTAGCCGATCTGCCCCACGCTGGAGTAGGCCAGCATCCGCTTGATCTCGGTCTGGCTGATGGCCAGCACCGAGCCCATGATGATGGCCACGCAGCCGAGCACTAGCAGGATGTGGGTCAGCGGCACCACCTCGATGGCGACGCGCAGGTGGAAGACGGTGAACATCACCCGGAACAGCGCATAGGCCGCCACCTTGGTGGAGGTCGCGGCCAGCGCTGCGCCGACCACGCTCGGCGCGTAGGCATAGGCATTGGGCATCCAGATGTGCAGCGGAAACAGCGCGACCTTGATGCTCAGGCCCACCGAGAAAAACGCAAAGGCGGTGAGCACCATGCCCGAGTGGTAGAGCTCGGGCAGGCGGGCCGACAGATCGGCCATGTTGAGCGAGCCCGTGGCCATGTACAGATGCCCGATGCCGAGCAGGATGAAGGTCGCGCCCACGGTGCCCAGGATCAGGTAGTGGAAGCTGGCGGTCAGCGCTTCGCGGCGCTGGCCCGAGGCGATCAGCGTGTAGGTGGCCAGCGAGCTGATCTCGATGAACACGTACATGTTGAAGATGTCGCCCGTGATGACGATGCCCAAAAGGCCCGCGAACAGCAGCATGTACGCGCTGTAGAAGAGGGTCTGCCGCGGCTCGGCGATCTCGTGCTCGACGCTCTTCGGCGCATAGACCAGCACCGCCAGCAGCATCCCGGAGACGACCACCAGCACGAAGCCGTCGAGGTAGTCCACCACGTACTCGATGCCCCAGGGCGGCTCCCAGTTGCCCAGCCGGTAGCTCACCGTGCCCGAGCCGAGCACCCGGCGGAGCAGCACCAGCGAGAACCCGAACGAGGCGAGCCCGCCGAGGACCGCCGCGGGCCAGGCCAGGCCTCGCCGAATCCGTCCCAGCAAGGGGATGGTCACGGCCGTCAGGAGGGGAACCAGGACGACCAGGATCGGCAGGTGCCTGGTCCAGCTCATCGTCGTCGCGACCTCTTGCTCTCCTGCCGCCGCTGCTCGAGGATCTGGTCCCCTTCGATGGTGCCGTAGGCTCGGTGGATGCGAATGATCAGACCGAAGGCCACGGCGGTGGTACTGACCGAGACCACGATGGCGGTCAGGATCAGCACGTGGGGCAGGGGGTTGTCGTAGGGCTGGGTCCCCTCCCAGAGGATCGGCGCGGTGCCGCCCGTCACCTTGCCGATGGTGATGTAGAACAGGAAGACCCCGGTCTGAAAGATGTTCATCCCGATGATCTTCTTGATGAAGTTGTGCTTGGCGATCATCGCGTAGAAGCCGATGAGCGCCAGCAGGATGTACGCCAGGAAGTGGTACTTCCCCAGGATGAAGTCGATCATGGCGCCTCCTCGTCCTGGGAAGGCTCGGCGCGTCGGTCGGGCTCGGCGCGGCGGTCGGCCATCTCGAAGAAGATGGTGGCCATGACCGCGGCCACGGTGATCCCCACGCCCACCTCGATGGCGAGGATGCCGTAGTGGCTGCCGAGGTGCGGGTCGCCCAAGGGCAGGGCGTTGTATTCGAGGTACATGCCCCCAGCCAGCAAGGCGATGACGCCTACGCCCGCGTAGAGCAGCACCCCGACGCTGCTCAGGATGTCGCCAGCCTTGCGCGACAGCCGCTTGCGGGCCTCGGCCGAGCCGAAGACCAGCGCATAGAGGATGAAGCTCGCGCCCAGGATCACGCCGCCCTGGAACCCGCCACCCGGGCCGCTGTCGCCATGGACGACAACGTACAGGGCGAAGAGCTGGATGAAGGGGATCAGGACTCGCGCGATGGTTTTGATGGTGACGTTGTCCACCTCTTCTCCGATTTGCGTCGGCGCAGCAGCAGCACGACGGATAGCCCCGCCGTGAAGATCACGGTCGTCTCGCCCAGGGTGTCCCAGCCCCGGTAGCTGGCCAGCACGGCCGTCACGATGTTGGTCACCGCCGTCTCGT
>CAYTYV010000766.1:0-2042 GCA_964441055.1 uncultured Polyangiaceae bacterium
CTCCCAGTGGTCGAGCCACGTGTCGATGCGGGCACACCGAAGCCACTCGTCGATCTCTATGGGCCCGAGCTGCGGGCTGCCCCGCTCGGCTAGGCTGTCGCGCGCTGATGGGCAGTCCACGCCGATGCCACCCGGCTCGGCACCCGCGACCAGCCCGGCCTGCTCCTGCTCGCGCTGCGCGTTCGACGAGACCGCCCTCTCGCCCGAGGACGGCTCGGGCTGTTCCCAGCCTCCGCTACAGCCCGCGACGACCAGCCCCACCAAGGCCACCCACAACGATGCCCGCTTCCTCGCCATGACGCGCCTCCTCCGCTCGGGGCTCTGCCGCTTTGCTGAGCCCCTACCGCCCACGAGCGGCGAGCGATCCGATCCGCACCTGAGCCCGCCTGCTCCAGACAGCGTACCACGGCCGTGAACATCGCCAAAACGGCGCTCGGCGGGCAGCCACATCACAGCGACGGCTGATACTCGTACGCGCCCATGTCCGCCCAAGGCGGACCTATGCCCGTGTTGGGGCTGTCCGGGTCGTTGACACGCGGGTTGCCGTCCAGGTCGAGCTCGGGCGCCTCGGGTCCGTTGGCCGCGTCGATGCAGGGCGAGCCAGGGCCGAGGTGCAGGTCGCCCGCGTCGGGATCGACGAACAGTGGGTTGGCGTCGATGTTGCCCACGCCCCCGTGGCCCCCCCCAACGGCACAGTAGGTGACGGTTGCAATGGAGTTCCAATCGAAGACCTCGGGTCCGTTTGGGGCCGTGTCGTTCCACAAGATGCAGTTCGTCACCGCGGGCGAGCTGCCCCAGTCGTTGAACATCCCGCCACCGTAGTGGGTCGCGGAGTTGCCGCTGAACGTGCAGCTCCTCACCGTCGGCGCGCCGCCATAAACGTTGGCCATCCCGCCGCCGAAGCCCGCCTCATTTTCGCTGAACGTGCAGTTGCTCACCGTTGGCTCGCTGTCGTCGTTGTACATCGCGCCTCCCCAGTAGTTCGCTTCATTGAGGCCGAACATGCAGTTCGCCACCGTTGGCGAGGCTGCATCGTTGTACATTCCGCCGCCGCGACTGTGGGGGTTATTCCCGTTGGCCCGTCCCCCCGTCACCGTGAACCCGTCCAGTACCGCGGCGTCGCTGCCCGTGACCACGTGGTAGACGCGACTCGAGCCGCCAGGCTCGTCGTGACCGCTCAGCACGGTGACGTGGCTCTCCCAGTCGCGTTCGTCACGCTCGGTCTCGGTGCCGACGAACCCGCCGTAGAGCTCGACGCCAGGCCTTAGCTGCACCGTGTTGGTCCGGTCGTCTACGTAGATATGATACGTGCCCTCGGCCACCCATACATCGCAGCTATCGAGCTCGGGGTCGAACTGCACGGCCGCGTGGGCCGCGTCGATGCCCTCTTGCGCGGTTTGGAAGGCCTCAGCCCAGCTCCTCCCCTTGCCCGAGGCGGAAGCGGCGCCGTCGACGTAGCGGACGCAGTTGCCGCAATCTTCGACGGGCATGCAGTTGCCGCTGTATTGGGGCTCGTCGCCGAACTCGCCGGCTCGGACCCGGGCTTGCTCAGCCCGTCAAGGCCGCTCGCCTTGGTTGACCCGCCGTGCTCCGTCGCGCTCTGCACGCCCGCCCGCGGCGCTTTCGCGCGCCCGGGCTCGTCGGGCCCGTCCCCGCCTCCGCCACAACCCACGAGCAACAGCCCCACCAAAACCACCCACAACGACGCCAGCACCCTCGCCACGACGCATCTCCTTTGCTCGCGGAGCCACCCCTTTGCCGGACCCCTGCCGCCCACGGGCGTCGAGCACCCCAATCCGCACCCGAGCCCGTCTGTTCTAGTCATAATACCACGGCGACTTGGTAGCGCCGAGCGCAGCTCCAGCCCCGGCTCGAGCCCGGCCACTCGCGCACACCCGCCCTCGCCGAGCTCTTCGTCGACGAGCGTGGCCACGACGGGCCCGCCGCGCTCGAGCCCGTCCGCCTCCCCGCGATCACTCAGGCGGCCGATACTCGTACGCGCCCATGTCGGCCCAGGGCGGGCCCACGCCCGTGTTGGGGCT
>CAYTYV010000767.1:0-2011 GCA_964441055.1 uncultured Polyangiaceae bacterium
AAGATCAGGCCGTTGCGCGACCGAATCGTGGCAAAGCGCTTGGACGCCGAGACCAAGACCAAGGGCGGAATCATCATCCCCGACACGGCCAAGGAAAAGCCCGTGGAGGGCGAGGTGGTCGCCGTGGGCACGGGTCGGCTGCTAAAGGACGGCACCGTGCGTCCGCTGGAGATCAAGGTGGGAGACCGGGTGCTGTTCGCCAAGTACGGCGGCACCGAAGTGAAGATCGAGGGCGAGGAGCACGTCGTGCTGCGCGAGGACGACGTGCTGGCCATCACCCACAGCTAGCTAGTGCAGGACAACCCGTGCCCCGGGGTTGGGGCTCAGAACGCTTCGTGGAGGAATCACCATGTCGGCCAAGCAGATCGTCTATAGCCAGAATGCCCGTTCGGCCATCTTGAAGGGCGTCGACACGCTGGCGCGCGCCGTGAAGGTCACCCTGGGGCCTCGCGGCCGCAACGTGCTTCTCGAGAAGAGCTGGGGCTCGCCCACGAGCACCAAGGATGGCGTCACCGTGGCCAAGGAGATCGAGCTCAAGTCGAAGCTGGAGAACCTCGGCGCCCAGATGGTGCGGGAAGTCGCCTCCAAGACCAGCGACAGCGCGGGCGACGGCACCACCACGGCCACCGTGCTGGCGCAGGCGGTCTACAGCGACGGCGTGCGGCTGGTGGAGGCAGGCCACGACCCGATGGAGCTCAAGCGTGGCATCGATGCTGGCGTCGGGAAGGTCGTCGAGGCGCTCCGGAAAATGGCCACGCCCACCCGCGGGAGGCAACACGTCGCCCAGGTGGCCGCGGTCAGCGCCAACGGCGACGAGGAGATCGGCAACATCCTCGCGGACGCCATGGAGCGGGCTGGCAAGGAAGGCGTGATCACCGTCGAGGAGAACAACAGCATCGAGACGGATCTGGACACCGTCGAGGGGATGCAGTTCGACCGCGGCTACCTCTCGCCCTACTTCGCCACCAACCAGGACAAGATGATGGCCGAGCTCGAGGACCCGCTGCTGCTGGTCCACGAAAAGAAGATCTCGGCCATGAACGATCTGTTGCCCGTGCTCGAGCTGGTGGCGAAATCGAGCAAGCCGCTGCTCATCATCGCCGAGGACATCGACGGTGAGGCGTTGGCCACGCTGGTCGTCAACAAGCTGCGCGGCACGCTCAAGGTGTGCGCGGTCAAGGCGCCCGGCTTCGGCGATCGGCGCAAGGAGATGCTCAAGGACATCGCCATCCTGACGGGCGCCACTCCGTTCATGGAGGACCTCGGCCGCAAGCTCGAGAGCGCCACCATGGCCGATCTGGGCGGCGCCAAGCGGGTGGAGGTGGACAAGGACAACACGACCGTCGTCGACGGTCGCGGCAAGAAGGCCGACATCAAGGGCCGCATCGATGCCATTCGTCGGCAGATCGACGAGACCACCAGCGACTACGACCGGGAGAAGCTGCAGGAGCGCCTGGCCAAGCTCGCTGGCGGCGTGGCCGTGGTCCGGGTGGGAGCGGCCACCGAGACCGAGATGAAGGAGAAGAAGGCCCGCGTCGAGGACGCCCTCAACGCCACCCGCGCCGCGGTGGAGGAAGGCGTGGTCGTGGGCGGCGGCGTGGCGCTGATCCGCGCGGCCACGGCGCTGGACGCGCTCAAGCTCGGCGACGATCGCCAGTACGGCGTCAAGCTGTTGCGCGACGCGATGGAGGAGCCGCTCATCCAGATCGCCGAGAACGCCGGTTGGGAGGGCAAGGTGGTGGTCGACAAGGTGAGCGGTGGCAAGCCCAACTTCGGCTTCAACGCTCAGACCGAGCGCTACGAGGACCTGGTCAAGGCCGGGGTCATCGATCCGGTCAAGGTCGTCCGCACGGCGGTCGAGAACGCCGCCAGTGTCTCCAGCCTGCTGCTCACCACCGAATGCATGGTGGTCGATAAGCCCGAGAAGAAGAAGGATGTGGCCATGCCGGGCGGAGACGGCGGCATGGGCGGCATGGGCGGCATGGGCGGCATGGGCGGCATGGGCGGCATG
>CAYTYV010000768.1:0-2006 GCA_964441055.1 uncultured Polyangiaceae bacterium
CCGGACTTGCCCGCGAGCGACGCGCCACCGAGCCCGAGTGGTCTGATCGCCTTGCCCACGGAGCAGCCCTCGCCCAGCAAGCCACCGACCGGGCCGAAGGGGTCGGCCGGTGGCGCCCAGCGAGATCGCGGTGGCGACGCCAGCAGGCACTAGGCAGAAGCAGGAGCAGGGGGGGCTAGCCATGCCGAAGAAGAAGATCCTGGTCATCGACGACGATCCCGATATCGTCGTCTACCTCTCGTCGCTGCTCGAGGATCACGGCTACGAGCTTCAGTCGGCCGGTGACTCGGCCCAGGCGCTGGCCGTGCTGGAGCGCTTTGAGCCGGACGTCATCCTCATCGATGTCATGATGCCCGGTCGCTCCGGCTTGGACCTGCTGGTGAGACTGCGGCAGGACGCTCGCTGGAAGGACAAGCGCATGGTCGTGGTCACTGGCAACGATCGGATCCTGGAGGACGATTGCCAGTCGTACGTGGGCTCCCATGCCGACGTGCGCGGCCCCGACGGCGTGCTGGGCAAGCCCGTCGACCCCCCCACCCTGCTCGCGGTGCTGCGGACGCTGACGGCCGAGCAGTAGATCCACAGCCGCTAGCGAGAGGCCATCTCGAAAACCCGGACGGAGGTTGTAAACGACCTCCGTTTCGTTGTACCAATGGCCAAAGCCTGGCATATGCCCTGCCAGACAAGAGGATCCCCATGGCCTCGGACAAAAAAACCGTATTGATCATCGACGACGAGCCGGACGTCGTTAGCTTCATCTCCACGCTATTGGAGGACCACGGCTACGACACCGTGGGCGCCAAGGATGGCGCGGAAGCTACCGAAAAAGTTAAGGAAAAACGCCCGGACCTGATCACGCTGGACATCACCATGCCCGAGAAGAGCGGGGTGCGCTTCTATCGGGACATGAAGGAAAGCGATGACTACCGTGACATTCCCATTCTAATCATCACGGGCGTCGACTTCCGGTTTCAGAAGTTCATCTCCACCCGCCGCCAGGTGCCGCCTCCCGATGGCTATTTGTCCAAGCCTGTGGGCAAGGATGAGATCCTGGCCGAAGTGAAGAAACTAATCGGCTGACCCTTGCGGCGGTCGTGGAGTGGCATAGCAATGCCTCGGGCCACTTCGGCATCTTCGCAATGGGGGCGAAGGGCATAACTAACCCTTCTGCAGCGATTACGAGAGTTCGCGCAGTACGGAAAATGCAGACGCGGACGGGTACGGCACCCAGCGTCGCGGTCGCCAACTTGGCGAGATGCTTCGAAAGCCGTTGGTTCTATGGGCCGCCGATAGCGGCTATCCCATCTCCATCTCCTCCCAATCAATGTAGTCCGGCTTGGCGTCGACCATGGCGTTGACCATGAGCTCGACCAGCCCGCCGTAGTAGATGCCCGCACGTTCGGTGGCGTTGTAGTAGCGCAGGATGTCGCGGATCTGCCCCTTGCAGTTGCTGCAGGGCGCGCAGACGTACTTGGGCTGCTCGGGGTCGTCGAGCGGCGTGTCCTGAAAAGCCTCCAGGATCTGCCTGAACTTGCGGCGGCCTGGCATATGCATGCGCCAGTCCATGAAGTTGTGTCCCGACATAATGGCGAAGCCGGAGCCGCCGCCGCAGCAGTAGTTGTTCACGCCGTGAGGCTCCATGGGATGGAGGCGCTCTTCGGGCAGGATGTGCTTCAGGATCTCGCGTTGCGGCGAGACGATGCCCATCAGCCGAACGACGTTGCAGGGATCGTGCAAGGTAACCGGGAAGTCGTTGCGGCTCTTGTCGAACTTGAGCTTGCCGGACCTCACGATGTCGAGCAGCGTGACGAAGCAGCTCTCTCGGGGGATGTTCATGTCGCCCGTGAGCACCTTGTCGGCGATGACCGTCAGCGCTTTGTGGGCGTGGCCACACTCGCCGAGGACGATCTTCTTGACGCCGAGCTTCTTGGCGGCCTGGGCGTGGAGCAGCGCCACCCGGGCGAACTGCACGTCGTCGTACCAGACGCCGTAGTTGATGCCGTCGT
>CAYTYV010000769.1:0-1994 GCA_964441055.1 uncultured Polyangiaceae bacterium
CCAGGCCTGCTTGTCCTCGGAAGATAGTAGGTCAATGGTGATTTTGGGGTTCGCCGCGACGGCCATGGTCCCGCTTGCCGCATCGGTTGCGCTCGCCTCCGTCGCCGAACGGCCGTCGCGCCGCGAAGCGAGGTACACGCCGACGAGCAGCAAAAGCAGCAGCGCCAGCAGGGCCAAGGGCCAACGCCGCGCTAGCGTCGTCAGGCCGGCGTTCGTCCTCGTGGTCGGCGGTGAGGAGGCGTCCATGGGCTGGCTGCCTGGCACAGCCTCTTTCGTCTGCGGCGCCCTCTCGGCACGCTCGGCCGCGACCTCGCCTGCCGATGGCGTCACCTCGTCGCCGTGGTCCGCCGAGGGGCTGGCAACGTCCGCGCTCAACGCGCCGCGGTTCGAGCCAAAGGGCCGCAAGGCGCCGGCTAGCTCGCCGGCCGTCTGGAAGCGCTGATCCGGGTCCTTTGCCAAGCATTGAAGGACGACGGCCTCGAGGGTCTGGGGAACCTCCAGCCGCTGCGCGCGCAACGGCGACGGCTCCTTGCCCACCACGTTGAGCGCGAGTTCGGTAATCGTAGTTCCCTCGAAGGGGGATTTGCCGGTCAGCAGCTCGTAGAGCACGACCCCCAAAGCCCAGATATCGGTGCGGGTATCGACGTTCTTGGCCGAGCGCATCTGCTCGGGCGACATGTACGCTGGCGAGCCCATGACGCTGTCGGTTTGGGTCAGGCTCGGCTGGCCGCGGTCGCCTTCCATCAGCTTGGAGACGCCGAAGTCGAGCACCTTGAGGAGGGGCTTGCCCTTGGCGCCCCTGGCCAAGAAGAGATTGGCGGGTTTCAAATCGCGGTGAACGATCCCCAGGTCGTGGGCTTCGTCGATGGCGTCAACGGCCTGGAGCACCAGGTCCACGGCGCTGTCGATCGGTAGGGGCCCTCCGCGTTCGAGCAGCGCCTTGACGTCCTCGCCCTCGAGGAACTCCATCACCAGGTAGGGCTCGCCCGTGTTGAGGCGGCCCACATCCAGCACATCCACCGTGTGCGGACTCTTGAGCCTCACGGCGGCGCGGGCCTCGCGCAGGAAGCGCTCCACCGCCGCCTCGTCGGCAAGGGCGTGCGGCAGCATGAACTTGAGCGCTCGGCGCTCCTGGAGCTCCACGTGTGTGGCCGCGACCACGCAACCCATGCCACCTGTGCCAAGCACCCGCTCCACGCGGTACTTGTGAGCAAGCACATCACCGGGGCGGACCGATGCGGATTGCGCGGGTAGCTTGAGCGTTGGCATTGCGTGCACTCGAGCTGTTGATCGACATGCGGCGCCCTGGCCTGATAGGCCGCCAAGGAGCATGCCCCCAGGGGTGCCTGCAGCCTACCGCGGGGGGGGGCAGTTTGACCAGGCACAACGAAGAGCGAAACGGAGAGGGCTCGCTCGAGCCGCACGGCCGGGTGGCCTGCGGAACCCGAACGAGAGCCCTTGCTCCTTCGTGACCAGCGTCGTTTTGGATCCCCCTCTTGCGATCATGGCCGAGCTCCTACCGTTGCGTCAGGTCATGGCGTCCGACGGTGCCTACCTCGCCTTAGTGGTGCGCGTCTTGCCCCGCCCCCCCAGGCAGGCCGTGGTCCAGCCGAAGAAGTCCTTTCGGCCCTGCCGAACCCGTGCGACACGCCGCTGGCGGGCGCACCGAGCTGAGGCCGACTACCGGTTCCGTCGCACGAAGCCAACCGCGGGCGGCAGCGCGCCCAAGCATGGCGCTGCCGCCGGAATGGATGGCAGGAGCCGGGCGTCGTGGTAAATGCACTCGGGTTTATTTCTTCCGCCCTCGATGTTACGTTATCTAGCAGGGTGCAAAAGTGCCCTGCAGTGGTGACTTTCGCTTGAGATCCCAGAGCAGCGGAATGGGCTAGAAGCCATGCAGATACTAGATAGCGAAGCGCAATATGCTGTACCAACGAAGTTCTTTCACTGGACGGTAGCCTTGCTGATAGTGTTCGAGCTCATAACGGGCGCGC
>CAYTYV010000770.1:0-1982 GCA_964441055.1 uncultured Polyangiaceae bacterium
TGCCCCCAAACCCCCGCGGGATTCGACGATGGGCGCTCCGGGCGTCGCTCCTCCCTCCTCTGCCCCCAAAACCCCCGCGGGATTCGACGATGGGCGCTCCGGGCGACCTCTAGCCCACGGACGCGGGCAACTTGGCCCAGTGCGCGCGCGCACGCTAGGCGCTAGCGCATGCGCCAGTGGATAGCGATCTTCGCAGCAGCAGGAGTAGTCGCCGCAACGCTGCCGCTGCTTCGCGACCGGGATCAGACGCTCGGCCGGCTGCTCGCCAAGGCCAAGATCGCCGTGACCCCGGAGGCGGACGAGCGCAAGCCCGTCGACCCTCCTGCCCTGACCGATCTGGACCTGACCAACATCGACGATCGCCGCGACGTGGTGACGGCGCCAGCCCACGGCAAGCGCAACGCCGACCTCACGCTGGACGCGGTCTACCAGCGAGCCGCGCTCGGCTTTCTGCGTCGGGGCAAGGTCTACGAGGGCGCAATCGCCATGGCCAAGGTCCGGAGCGGCGAGGTCCTGGTATGGGCCAGCCAGAACCAAGGGCGACGGCGCGACATCATCACCGAGGCCACCGCCCCTTCGGCCAGCATCTTCAAGATCCCCACCGGGGCGGCGCTGATCGAGGCGGGGGTGTCGCTGAACGAGAAGTTCTGCTACTCGGGCGGCGAGCACGGCATCGGCCGCCGCGATCTCGTACCCAACGAGCGACGCGATCGGTACTGCGCCTCGCTGCCGATGGCCATGGGGCGCAGCCTCAACACCATCTTCGCCCGGCTGGCCAACCAGCACCTGGACGGCGACTCGCTCGGGAGCGCGGCCAAGCGCCTAGGCTGGGGTGCCGAGGTGCCCTTTGACGTACCCGTAGCCGAGAGCACCGTGGAGCTACCCGAAGAGGAGCTCGAGTTCGCCCGAACCGCAGCCGGCTTCTGGAACACCAGGCTCTCGCCCTGGCAGGGGCTGAACGCCGCGCTGACCGTGGCGAGCGGCGGCGAGATGATCCGAATGCGCATCGTCGAGCGGGTGGTCGACGAGGACGGCGAGGAGATCTACCGCCGCCCGGACGAACGCCAGGTGCTGCGGCGCGCCCTGGACGAGCGCACGGCTTGGGCGCTGACGCGCATGCTGGAGCAAACGGTGCGCAACGGCACCAGCTACCGCTCCTTCCACGACCGCGCGGGCCGACCGTTCCTGCCCGACATCCGCGTCGCGGGCAAAACGGGCACGCTGACCGACAAGCAGACGGGAACCCTGTACACCTGGTGGGTGGGCTTCGCGCCCGCGCGCAAGCCCGAGGTCGCCCTGGCCGTGCTGGTGACCAACCGCGGCAAATGGCACGTCAAGGGCACGCACGTCGCGGCCAGCATGCTGCAGCTCTACTTCGCCGATCGCGACACCCCTGGGGTTCGCTACCCGTACGGCTACCAGGGCCCCAAGCAGCCGCGCTTTGGGCCCGAGCAGCCCGCCGAGTCGCCGAACGAGGGCGACGCGGCCACCGCCGAGACCGCGCCCGCGGACGATGACGAGCCGAGCTGACGGCCCCCGCGTTCGTGCCCTCGAGCGCTATCGCGCTGCGCTCGGCTCTACGTCGCGAGGCTGGAAGCAGGCGCGGCAACGGGCCTCGTAGGTACCCGAGCCGCCGACGAGCACCGTGCCGCCCTGGGCCAGCAGGCGCTGGGAGCGGCTGGCTGGACGGCCGCAAACGGTGCAGACCGCGCGCACCTTGACCACCTCCTCGGCAATGGCCATCAGATCCGGCATGGGCGGAAAGGGTCGCCCGAGGTAGTCCTGGTCGAGGCCGGCCACGATCACCCGGCGTCCTTGGTTGGCCAGGCGATCGCACACCCGCACGATGCCGCGGTCGAAGAACTGCGCCTCGTCCACCGCCACGACCTGCGTGCCCGGCTCGACCCTGCCGAGCAAGCTCTCGCTGGTGCTCACGGCCACGGCGTCGATGGTGATGGCCTCGTGGCTGACGATGCGCTCGC
>CAYTYV010000771.1:0-1977 GCA_964441055.1 uncultured Polyangiaceae bacterium
CGCCATGGTGGTCCAGCCGAGGCTGCCGTTCGGGTTGCCGAGCAGATCTGAGGCCTCGGTTTTCTTGCGCGGGTTCTCTGCAGCCAGGCTCTGGGCAGTGGACGAGCTCCAGCTTCGAGCCTCGGTCACAAAGGGCAGGATGCCCGGCTCGGGGCAGTCGAGCTCGGTCAGGTCGGAGATGACGGGCGGTGCGCCCGCGTCGGGATCGCCCGCCTCATCGCCGTCGCAGCCGGCCACGGTCGCTGTCAGCACCAGGGTGGCGGCCGCGCCGCGGCTAGCGCGTCGGGGCCAGGTCGTTTTTGTAGTTCCGCGTTGCCACATCGCTCTACACCCATGGCCTACCGCCAGCCGAGCTGCAAGAAGCCGCGAGGCCATGGCCGTGGCCTGCAAGGCGCGGCGGCGCGCCGTCCGAAGTCGTTTGTGCGTGCTCCCCGATGGGGTAGGCAGGGAAGGTAGTCTGCAGCGTGCAGGCAACCGAGCCGTCCACGCGGTTTGGAGCGTTTCCTCGAGGGGCCAAAAAAAGGGGTGAGATGATGAGCAGGAGCACGACGTGGGCTCTGGTGGCTTTGCTGGGACTGGTCGTCGGTGGCTGCGCCGTCGAGGCCGAGTCGGTGTCGGTCGGGGAGTCGGTGGCGCCGAGCCCGCAGGGCGGGCAGGGGCGAGGCGACTCGAGCGATGCGAACGGGCCAGGCAGCATCCGCAAGCCCAGGCCCGAGCCGGTCATTCGGCGGCTGGGGCCGGGCGATGTGTGCGTGGGGGTGTTCGGCGTATGCGACCCTGGGCTGACGTGCGTGGACGGGGTGTGCTGCACCTCGAAGTGCGACGGCGGCTGCGAGCGCTGCGACCAAGAGCTTCTGCCTACCGAGCTCGGCGAGGAGGCCAAGTACGCGGGCAACTGCACGCCCGTTGCGGTGGGCGAAGACCCGGACGAGGAGTGCGGGGGCGAGGGGCTGTGCGAGGGCAGCTGCGACGGCGCGGGGGCGTGCGAGTATCCCGAGGAGACGGTGAGCTGCGGGGCGTGCCAGCAGTGCGATGGGGCGGGCACGTGCGTGGAAGTGGGTTCGGGCGAGGACCCGTTTGGCGACTGCGAGGGGACGGACGCCGACTGCGACGGAGCGTGCGACGGCGGGGGTGGGTGCTCGTATCCGGACGAGGCGACGGAGTGCGAACAGCCCGAGTGCGACGGCGTGCTGTTGACGGAGTACGCCTGCGACGGAGCGGGCAACTGTGACCCGAGCGAGACGGACTGCACGCCGTACCAGTGCGCCTCGGGAGCGTGTCTGACCGAGTGCGCGGCGGACGGCGACTGCGCGGCCGAGCACTACTGCGAAGCGCCGAGCTGCGTGGACGTCTTGGCCAATGGCGAGCAGTGCACGCGAGACGCGATGTGCGCGAGCGACAACTGTCGTCTGGCGCCGGACGATAACCGCTACTGCGTGGCGGCGGGCAGCGCCTGCGCCGCCCCGGATGGCACGGGCATGGCGGTAGGCGACAGCGTGTGCCACGACGACGACGTCTACGCCTGCGAGGCCGAGGATACGTTCGCGGTGACCGACTGCGACTCCGCCGAATGCATACAACAGAGCCCGACCGAGGCGGTGTGCGAGTGCGTGCGGTACGTCGACGTGGACGTGCCGTCCTCGGGCGACGGCACGAGCTGGGCCGAGGCCATGTTGACGGTGCAGGAGGGCATCGACGCGGCCTATGCGGAGGTGCAGGCCAACCCAGGGCTCGACAGCTGCGAAGTGTGGGTGGCCGAGGGGACGTACTACATCTACGTCGATGACCTGCTGAACACGGTGGAGCTCAAGCCAGGAGCGTGGGTCTACGGCGGGTTCGACGGGACCGAGACTGCGCGGGAGCAGCGGGACTGGTCGAGCAACGAGACGGTGCTGAGCGGCTACGACGAGCAGGGCGGGGAGAACCGCGTCTACCACGTGGTGACGGGCAGCGACGATGCGGTGCTGGACGGGTTCA
>CAYTYV010000772.1:0-1952 GCA_964441055.1 uncultured Polyangiaceae bacterium
CCTCGACCTCCACCACCTGTCCGACCAGCTCGGCACCCGCCGCGTCGACCACGTGGACCAGCTCGTTGCGCTCGCTCCGCCCCGAGGGGTAGTCGGGCTCCGTCTTGCTCGGCCCCTCGATCAGCACGCGCTGCCGCGTGCCCACGAGCGAGCCCAGATGCGCCGCGAGCAGCGCGTCGCTGAGCTCGAACAGCCGCCCGAGCCGCTCGCGCTTGACCGTGGCGGGCACGGGATCGCCCAGCTCGAAGGCGGGCGTGCCCGGTCGGGGCGAGTACGCAAAGCCGAACAGCCCGGCGATGCCCAGCTCGCGCACCAGCGACATGCTCTGCGCGAAGTCCTCGTCCGTCTCGCCTGGAAAGCCCACGATGATATCGGTGGACACGCTGAGCTGCGGGACAGCCGCGCGAAGCCGGCTCACCCAGGCGACGAGCTCGGCGCGGCTATGTCGGCGGCCCATGCGCCGAAGCACGTCATCGCTGCCCGACTGCGCAGGCAGGTGAAGGTGCCGCGCCAGCACAGGAAGATCGCGATGGGCGCGGACTAGGGCCTCGTCGATCAGCCGGGGATGGGGGCTCTCGTAGCGCAGCCGCGCGAGCTCGGGCACCTCGACGGCGATGCGGCGGAGCAAGGCCGAAAAGGCGCCCCCTGGACCGCTCGCCTCGCCGTCGCGCTCGGCTGGCAGCGCACCGCTCGGGTCCAGGTAGCGGTTGACGGTCTGTCCGAGCAGGGTCACCTGGCGCACCCCGGCCCGGACGAGCTCGGCGACCTCGGCCACGATCTCGGCGCTGGGACGGTGGCGCTCGGGGCCTCGCGTGTGCGGCACCACGCAGTAGGCGCAGCGCTCGTCGCAGCCCTTGGCGGTGGTCACGAAGGCGCAGGGATGACGCGCGCCGAGCCCGGGCGCGGTCAGAAAGCGTGGGGCTTCGAGGTCGAGCTCGGTGCGCACCAGCGGGCCCGCGCCCGCGGACAGCTGCTCGAGCAGCGCGGGTAGCTCGGCGATGCGGTCAGGCCCCACCACGGCGTCGATGACCGGCATCGCCCTGAGCAGCCGGTCCCCCTGCTGCTGCGCCGTGCAGCCTGCCACCACCAGCCGCAGCTCGGGTCGCCGTCGCTTGAGCTGCGCCACCCTGCCGACCGCGCTCCGCAGCTTCTGCTCGGGCTTTTCCCGCACCGAGCAGGTGTTGAAGACCACCGCATCAGCCTCCTCGAGGCGCTCGACCGACGTCCAGCCCGCCCGCTCGAGCAGCTGCAGCATGCGCTCGGAGTCGTGCCGGTTCATCTGGCAACCGAAGGTGACGAGCCGCAGCCGAGGCATCCTCCTTCGGTAGCAAACCCCTGCAGGCTCTGCCATCGCTACCGCAAGCTCGGCCCTGCCGCGGCCGTCCCGTCGTGCCGCGGGGCCTGGTTCTCGACCCGGTGCTGGCCTGAATTTGCTATACGCACTGCATCAACTCCCTGGCCCAACCGCGAGCCAGGGCCCAGCACCACCGGAGCGACGAGCCTGCCATGGAGCGCCAACGAATCGCCGAAGCCGTCCTGTTCCCCCTGGACCGAACCCTGGATGCCGCCCTGCACGTGGTGCGAAAACGCAATGCGTGGGACCGCGTCTCGCAGGCGAGCTATCGGGCGCTCAGAGCCGCCATGCGCACGCAGTTCGAGCTGGCCAACGAGCTGGAGGTGCTGGGCGCCGACAACGTGCCCCCCGAAGGCGGCGTCGTCCTGGCGTCCAATCACCAGAGCTGGCTCGACGTCCAGGTGCTCGGGGCCACGTGCCCGCGGCGCGTCCACTTCGTGGCCAAGAGCGAGTTCCGGGACTGGCCCGTGCTGCGCCATCTGGTCGAGCTGTCCCAGTCCATCTTCGTCCAGCGCGGGGGCGATGAGCAGGCCCTGGAGGCCATCGCGACGGCGCTCTCGGGCGGCAAAGCCGTGGCCATCTATCCCGAGGACACCAT
>CAYTYV010000773.1:0-1952 GCA_964441055.1 uncultured Polyangiaceae bacterium
GAAGCTCGAATCGCACCAGCCCACGTCGTTCGTTACGAAGGTGTTGTGCCAGATGTGAGCCGACGACCAGTCGCCGTGAATTGACTGGTATTCATTGTCCACGAACAGGTTGTTGATCACATACGAGCTATCGCCGCAGAGCAACATTCCCGCCCCGTAGGCGTTTGTGTTTCCCTCGAAGTAGTTGTTCGCGATGAGCGGCTCGCCGCCGATGACAATGATGCCGCTGCCCCCGCTACAGGCCTCGGTCATCCAGGCCTCGTTGTCCCTGATCACGTTGTTGATGACCCGCGCCGCACAGTCGTAGAGACCTATCCCGGCGCCGCTTTCCATGGACTCGTTGTCGCGGATGATGTTGTTGACGATGAGCGGGGCGCTTTGCTCACAGACGATGGCGCCTTCGTAGTTGTAGGCGATGGATCCCCGAATGGTGAACCCGTCGAGGATCGACTCCCAGGTCTCTCCCTCAACGAACTCGATGGGATCGGTCGAGGGCAGGAGGTGCGTTGCGGCAGCTCCGGCCTCGCTGGTCACCCACAGGGCCTTGCCGAGAAAGGAGAAGCCTCCGGGGTAGGTTCCCGGCGCGACGAGGACGGTGTCGCCGTCGGCAGCCGCCTCGATCGCCGACTGGATCGTGGGGTAGTCGGACGGCACCCTCAGCACCGCAGCCCGGGCGGGATGTGCCAAAGTGATGAACGCGATGAGGAGCGTGGCGCCAGTTCTCATCGTCATCGAGTGGCCCCCTGCAAACCATCATATCAGGCTGCTGCTGGGGGTGCACCTCGGCGCCTCGCCGATCTCGATGATGCTCTGCTACCTGGCGGAGCTGGGCGGATTGCCGGACGGCCGCGGCGGAGGAGCGGCCAGCCCCTGAGCCCACGGCACGAGCAGCACGAGCCCGCGGTCGCGAGCCGTTGTCCCGGTGCGACGGCGCCGGCCTACTTGGCCACCTCGGCCACGCCCTCGCTCACCACCACGACCCCGTCCTGGTTGACCATGCGGAAGCCGTAGTCGACCCGCTCGGCGGTCTCACCGGTCTTCCAGGCCTCGGTGGTGACGGTCTCCTCGGGGCGCACGGGCCGGGTGAAGCGCACCTTGAGCCGCTTGAGCCGCGCGGGGTTGCCGTCGGCCGCGTGCTTGATGACGGCCTGCGAGGCAAAGGCCATGGTGCACAGCCCGTGGATGATGACCCCGCCGTGGCCCGCGGCCTTGCCCACCTCGGGATCGATGTGGATGGGGTTGTGGTCCAGCGAGGCCTCGGCGTAGTCGAGCGACTGGTCCTTGCGCACGACCATGTCCTCGCGGAAGGCGAGCTCGGGCAGCGCGGGCTCCTGCTTCTTCGCCTTTTTCTTCTTGGGGCCGTCCTCGTCCCGCTGACGGATGAAGCAGCGCGCCGTGGCCTCGACCAGCACCTTGCCGTCGCGGATGCACGAGCCCTTGACGTCCAGGATCTCGCCCGAGGCCTTCTTCTCCATGTGGGCGATCTCGCCCTGCACATCGAGCAGATCGCCCGGCCGGATGGGCTCGAAAAAGCGCATGTCCTGCTCGCCGTGCAGCAGCATCACGAGATCGACGTTGAGCCCCGGATCCAGCAGGGCCTGCTCGAGGTTGCTGTAGAGCACCCGCACGGGGAACATCACGGGCGCGACGATGCCGCCTTTGCGGCCTTCGTCCACGTACCACGGGTTGGGATCGTTGGTGGCCTTGGCAAAGGTCGTGGTGTGCCCGGCCGCCACGAAGTAGGGCGCCGACTTGTAGAGCTTGCCCAGGTAGTCCCGGTTCAGGCCCGCGGGCCGCGCGGGCTCGGCCGCCGCAGCTTCGGCGGCCTCGGCAGGCGGTCCCTCGAGCTCGGCCAGCACCGCCTTGACGGCGGCCTGCGCCTTTTTCTGGTTGAAGCCCGTGCCGTACTTGACCATGTCGCCCATGTTGGTGGCGGTGATCTTGCGCTGCAT
>CAYTYV010000774.1:0-1263 GCA_964441055.1 uncultured Polyangiaceae bacterium
TTCCTAAACCGTTGGTCGGAGGTTCGACTCCTCCCGGGGGCGCCCAGGAATGACCAAGCGAACCACGTCCGAGCTTGACTAAATTAGGTTGCTTGACCCATGGATCAATCAGGTATATTTAGTAAAACATGGCGTTACCGACCGAAGCGCAGGCACTCCGGGCCATCCGCAAGCAGCTCGCGCAGTGGTTCGCCCTGCCCGCAGGGGACCTCGACGTGCGTCACGCGGTCCGCTTGGGCGACCACCAGGCCGATCTCGTGGTTCGCGTCCGTGGGGTGACGTTCGTCGTCGAGTACAAAGGGCCGAGCGACGCCGCCGTGGTTGGCCGTGCCATCGACCAAGCCAGGGCCTACGCCAAAAGGTCCAGGCGCTCGGCCGTGCCGCTCGTGGCCGTGGCCTACATGGGCGACGCCGGTCGAGACCTCTGCGAGAAGGCTGGCATCGGGTGGCTCGATCTCTCGGGCAATGCCCACATCGAAGCTCCGGGAGTCCTCATCCACATCGAGGGCAAGCCGAATAGGTTCAAGCGATCTGGCCGGCCGTCAACGGTCTTCGCTCCGAAAAGCTCGCGGATCGTGCGGCATCTGCTCATCCATCCCGATGAGCCCATGACCCAGCGTGACCTGGCTCGTGCCACAGGCGTCGGGGAAGGCTTCACGAGCCGCATCGTCCGAAGGCTCGAAGAGGACGGCCACCTCACCAGAGACGCCTCTGGAGCGGTGAGGGCGGCCAAGCCCGACCTGCTGCTCGATGCATGGACGGCCTCTTACGATTTCTCCAAGCACCATGTGCGGAAGGGACATGTAACTGCTCGTTCAGGCGAGGAGCTGCTTCATCGCGCTGTCGAGAGCCTCGCCAAAGCGAAGCTCAGCCATGCTGCCACGGGGCTCGGGGCAGCCTGGCAGATGACCCACTTCGCGGCGTTCCGCCTGGTCACGATCTTCTTGACCAAGCCCCCATCGAGCGCCGCCTTGGCGAAGCTCGGTTGGCGCGAGGAGCCCCGTGGAGCGAACCTCTGGCTCGTCGTGCCGAGAGACGCGGGCGTGTTCCAAGGCGCTGCCGAGCACGATGGCGTTCGCTGCGTTCATCCGGTTCAGGCGTACCTAGACCTCCAAGGACAGCCAGAGCGAGCCACCGACGCCGCCAAGGAGCTTCGGGCTCGCCTGCTTCGATGGGGTCGCTGATGCCGCCCAAGCCCACCACCGCCCAGGGCTACCAGCCCGAACAGTTGGCGCTCGTGCGTGCCACCTGCTTGTACGTCGC
>CAYTYV010000774.1:1273-1940 GCA_964441055.1 uncultured Polyangiaceae bacterium
CACGAAGCTCGGCGATCTGCTCGACGAGGTCGTGGTCGTGGGCGGTTTGGTGCCCGGGCTGCTCATCGACCAAGCCAATCTCGTCTCCGCCGACGACCGCCACGTCGGCACGCTCGATCTGGATGTCGGCTTCGGCCTCGCCATTCTCGACGATCACCGGTACGAGGAGCTGACCGCTCGGCTACGGCGCGCTGGCTTCAGCCAGGATGAGAATGACGAAGGGCAGCCTACCCGACAACGCTGGAAGATCGAAAGCCAGGGCCGGGTGACCATTGACTTCCTGATTCCACCCAGTGCTCCGGGAGATCGGGCAGGTGCAATCCGCGATATCGAGCACGACTTCGGCGCCATCATCACCCCCGGTCTGCACCTCGCCTTTCGCGACCGGCAGTCGGTGACACTGTCCGGGGTCACCATCGCGGGCGAACGGGCCGCGCGGCGGATCTGGGTGTGCGGCCCAGGCGCCTACGTCGTGTTGAAGGCGCTGGCCCTGCGACTCCGCGGCGAGAATAAGGACGCCTATGACCTCGTCTACGTGCTCCAGCACTACGGCTCTGGGCTAGGCGATGTCGTTGACCGCCTGGTCCCACTTCTCGACGACGAACATGCCGTGCTCGGGCTCGACCACCTCCAAGATGATTTCGCGGAAGTCGATTCAGTTGGGCCT
>CAYTYV010000775.1:0-1921 GCA_964441055.1 uncultured Polyangiaceae bacterium
GTTGGCGGCGTCGATGCAGGGCGAGCCTGCGCCCAGGTGCAGGTCGTCGGGCGCGTGCATGAACAGCGGGTCGGCATCGATGTTGCCGTCGCCCGTGTAGCCGCCCTGGATGTCGCTATAGGTGACGATGGGCGTGGCGCCATCGTCGTTGTAGATTTCGGGACCGGTTGGAGCCGTGTCACCCCACAGGATGCAGTTGGTCACCGTGGGCGAGCTGTACTTGTTGTACATCCCGCCGCCTTGCTCGCCCGCAGAATTGCCGTTGAACGTGCAGCTCGTCACCGTGGGCGAGCTATTGTCGTTGCACATCCCGCCGCCGTCGTCGTCATAGCCGCTAAGCACCGTGACGTTGCTCTCCCAGTCGCGCTCGGAGCGCCTCGTCTCGTCGCCGATGAAGCCGCCGTAGAGGGCGACGCCGCTCTCCAGCAGCACCGTGTTCATCGGGTCGTTCACGTAGATGTAGTACGTGCCCTGGGCGACCCATACCTCGCACTGGTCGAGCTCGGGGTCGTCCTCGACGACTTGGTGGGCCGCGTCGATGCCCTCCTGCACCGTCTGAAAGGCGCTGTCCCAGCTGAGCCCGTCGCCCGAGGAGGGGACCTCGCCGTCGACGTGGCGCACGCAAGGCCAACGGTCTAGCCACGTGAGGACGCCGTCGTACTCGAGCCACTCGTCGATCTCGGCGAGCCCGCGCTCCGGCTTACCCCGCTCGTCGGCGCCTTGCGCGCCCGCCCACGGCGCCAGCTCTCCCCCCAGCTCCTCGGCCTCGCCCCCGTCTCCGCCACATCCCGCGAGCACCAGCCCTACCAGGAGCACCCACCCCGACATCGACTCCCTCGCCATGAGACGCCTCCTCTTCTTGGGGCTCCACCCCTGCGCCGCGCTCCTAGCTCCCGTCGCGTCGAGCAACTCGAGCAGCACCTTACTCCGCCTGTTCATCGGAGTACCACCTGCCACGGCCGCTCGCCGCAGCCGCCAGCGGACACCGACACCTGCGGCCCTGGCTGGCCCACGTCGCCCGAGTCGGGCTAGGCTGAACGCTCCTTGCGCCAAGCGAGCGGTTCGCGCATGCCCGATCACGCCACACCTCCGGCTCTGCAGCGCAGCGCGCATCTATGGCTGGCCCTTCCCCACGCGCTGGCCCCACCCGATCGCTTGGAGAGCTGCTGCCGCGTGCTCTCAGCAGCCGAGCAGGCCCGCAGTAAGCGCTTTCGGCGCGCCCGCGATCGCCACTTGTACGTGGTCGCGCACGCGTTGGTGCGCCACGCGCTTTCCTGCTATGCGCCCGTGCCGCCCGAGGCCTGGCTCTTCGACGAGGGGCCGCAGGGCCGACCCGAGGTCGCCGGGCCGCCCAACCGCCCTGCCCTGCGCTTCAACCTCTCACACACTGTCGGGCTGGTCGCCTGCCTGGTGACCGGCCCAATGGATTGCGGCGTGGACGTCGAAAGCCTGGAGCGCGGCGGAGACCTGTTGGCGATCGCCGAGCGGCATTTCTCCCGCGCCGAGGTGGCGGTTTTGCGCCGCATGCGACCCGCGGCCAAGCAACGGCGCTTCTTCACCTACTGGACGCTCAAGGAGGCCTATCTCAAGGCGCGCGGAACCGGCCTCGGGCTGCCGCCGCGCCAGGCTGCCTTCCGGCTGGATCGGCGCGGCGAGGTGCACGTGCGCTTCCACCGCGAGCTCGACGACCGCGCCGCGGACTGGCAGTTTGTCTCGCTCGAGCCCACGGCCGAGCACGCCGCGGCAGTGGCCCTTCGTCGCGCTGGGCGCTCGAGCATCGAGCTTTGCACGCGCTTCGTCGACTCGCTGAGCCCATCGGGGTTTGCGCTTGCGGGGCGCGGCGGCTAGCGTCCGCTCCGTGGCATCCGACGACCGTCGGCTCGGTGCACCCAGCGTGGCCGGCCCGCTGGGCTCGCTCGCC
>CAYTYV010000776.1:0-1913 GCA_964441055.1 uncultured Polyangiaceae bacterium
GAGAGCGAGCTCTTTGGGCACGCACGCGGTGCGTTCACCGGTGCGACCCATGACCGGCCGGGCCTCTTCGAGGCGGCCAACAGCGGGACTCTGCTGCTGGACGAGGTTGGCGAGGTCTCGCCGGGCATGCAGGTCAAGCTCCTCCGCGCGATCCAGGAGCGAGAGATCCGGCGCGTCGGGGAGAACCGGAGCCGACCGGTCGACGTGCGTCTACTGGCGGCCACCAACCGCGACCTCGCCCAGGCGGTCACAGTGGGTGCTTTCCGGCAAGATCTTTACTACCGCCTCAAGGTCGTGGAGCTGCACGTTCCGCCGCTCCGGTCGCGCAGGGCTGACATCTTGCCGCTCGCCCGGGTGCTGCTTGCCGAAGCGGCATTGCGGATGAAGCGCAAAATCACGGACCTCACCCCGCGCGCCGCCGACCAGCTTCTCCGTTACGAGTGGCCGGGCAACGTGCGCGAGCTGGAGAACGCCATGGAGCGCGCTGTCGCTCTGGCCAACGGGAGCCGCGTGGAGCTCGAGGACCTGCCTGAGGAGGTCCGTCAGGCGTGCCCCAGACCCGTGGCCACCGGGGAGGCGGTACGGCCACTCGAAGAGGTCGAGAAGGAGCACATCCTCGCATCCCTGGAGCTGAACGACGGAAACCAGACACGCACCGCCAAACAGCTCCAGATCGGCTCGGCGACGCTCTACCGCAAGCTGAAGAGCTACGGCCTGGTCAGCGGCAGACGCGGGGGGCAGAAGGGCGCTCGCACGAAGAAGTGACTCGACTCCCGACACGGCCGACTTCATGTACGTCAGTAGTCGAGCCGGATGCGCTCGGGGCCGGCCTCGAAGGGGCGCTCGACTGCGGCGAAGCCCGGCACCTGCAAGGTGTAGCGCCCGGGCTTGGGCAGGTAGCGATCGAAGCGGCCGTCGCGGCAGCGCGAGGTCCACGACTCGCCTTCGCGAGTGGCGATCTCGGCGATGCGCACCTCGGCCTCAAGCGGCTTTCCGTTGGCGTCGCGCACGAAGCCGTACACCGAGGGACCATCGAGGTAGCGGTCCAGCAGAAGCTGCCACGTGCGGCGTACCACCCGGGCGATGGAATCGCGATGGCCGCTCGCGGGCGGGCTGCGGTGGGCCGTCTCCACCAGCAGGGCCACGGTGCCGTGCTCGGCGCGGTGCCAGTCCTGGTCGGTGCCGTCGACCGGGTACAGGTTGCGGCTAAGGCGCATCTTTCCCGCGGGGTGCGGAGGCATGGCGCGCACGATGTCCTCGGCCACGCGCCACGCCTCGTTGGGCTGAGGGCTCGAGACGCCGTCGATGGTGTACGGCGCCAACATGGCCACCGTGCCCGCGTGGTACGAGATCGAGGCGACGAAGCGCTCGCTGCCCGCAAGCCGCATCATCGCCCGCGTCTCGGGCTCGGAGGCGGGCGCAGGGCCGCGATACCAGCGATGCTCGGGATCGTCCTTGCCGCCGCGGCCGCGCAGAAAGCCCCAGCGGAAGGGGTAGTTGCGGTTCAAGTCCACGCCCTGGCGCCAGCGAGCAGGTCCTTCGACCGAGCCCACGCGACCGTTCTTCCGCCCCGCGCCGAAGTTCTGCCCGAAGATGGCAAAGCCGTCCGGGTTGACCAGCGGCACGCACCAGAGCGTGATCTGTTCGAGCCAGCGCCGCGTGCGGGCATCGGCGTCGGCGCCCTCGAGCAGCTGGTCGACCGCGTCGAGCACCATCTCGGCCGAAAGGGGCTCGTCGCCGTGGTGGGCGCCGTTGAGCAGCACGGCGGCGCCCTGTCCCCTGCCCTCGCCGCTCGAGCCGATGGCCAGCGCCCAGATGGGGCGTCCTTGGACGCTGCGGCCGAGACGCACCAGCCGGGTCCGCTCGGGGTGCTGCTCGTGGTGCGCCCGCAGCACCGACTCCAGCTCCAGCAC
>CAYTYV010000777.1:0-1910 GCA_964441055.1 uncultured Polyangiaceae bacterium
CAGCCTGCGATCTCGGCGTCTGCTCCGGATAACGCCGTACTCGGGATACTGCGCCCAGCAATGCACCAGGTCGATCTCGGGATAGCTCTTGGCCAGCGACTGATAGCCCACGTAGCCGTCGCACATCACGAGCCCCTGGTAGCCATCGAGCAGCTTGGAGGCCGCTTCTGCCGAGCGGCTATCATGGATCTGGTAGACCACAGAGTGGCCATCGGTCGCGGCCCACGCCTGCCAACGCTGCGTCTTCTTGCGCCCCTTGGCGCCCAATAGCTTCCAATGGGTCTCGTCAACGCCGATGACGCTGCTGCCCAGTACGCGCTCGAGCAGCGCCTCATAGCCGGGCGTGAGCAACTGGGCCAGGCGGTGGAGTTGGTCCCAGAGCGTCTGGGAATCGACGACCAACCCCTCGCGGCGCATCATGCGGACTTGGCGTTCGAGCGGTAGGTGGTCGAGGTACTTGCCCACGGCCACCTCGATGGCGAAGTCGACCGAATAGCGCGCTCCCACGAACAGCTTCAGTGGTCCGGGCGCCGTCTCGATGCAGCCCCCGCATTGGCAGCGGTACTTCTGTCGGCGGTGCTTGTGGATGACGAACCGCCGCTCGATAACGTCGATCTCTTCGCTATCCTCGCTCTGGCCATCCCAGGGCTCGAGCTGGCCCCCGCAGGCCGGGCAAACCCAGTCGGCCTCGTCGAGCTCGTGGTGCTGCTCGACGATGGGCAGCTGGGGCTGCGGCCGCGGCCCGTGTCCCCGTCGCTTCGCACGCTGGCCGGGGCTGTCGCCTCCAGAGCTGTGGGCCGACCGCCGCTCCGATGAGTCCCCGAAGAGCAGCTTATTGCGCACCGCCAGTTGCTGCTCCAGCTCGGCAATGCGCAGACCGAGCTGCGCCTGGTCCTCCCCCTTGAGCGCCGCCAACTGCTCGGTCAGCCGCACCACCTCCCTAGCCAGCTTCTGGTTCTCGTGGTCCAGCAGGCGCACGGCTTGGCGCAATACCGCAGGGTCCGTCTCCCGCTCCAATCGCTTCATGGCCGCGCTCATCACATCCTAGATGCACGAGCGACCGCAAGCGGATCGCAGTTTGTTCAGAAAATCATCGCCAGCGAAGCGGCACATCGCCGTGGCGATACGGAGGCGGGCTGAGCGGTACCCGCCCCACCCATTCGCTGCCCTCGAGCAACAGGCCCAGCTCGTTGGTCGTCATCTGCAACGGCCCCTGTCCGGCCCGCTGCCACGGCGCTGCAAAGCGGCCCTTCTCCAAGCGCTTGGCCAGCAAGCACAGGCCCGTGCCGTCCCACCAAAGGATCTTGGCTCGTTGGCGTTTGCGGTTGACGAAGACGTACAGCTCCCCGCTGAGCACCTCGCGCTTCATGGTCTGTTCCACCACCGCGCTCAGCGTGTTGAACGACTTGCGCATGTCGACCGGTTCACGGCAGGCGTAGACCGCCACCCGCCGCGTCGAGCCGATCATCCCAGTCTCCGCACAAGCTCCGCCACCTCGGCGATGCCCAGGCCCTCGATGACCAATGCGCCAGGCGCGCGTACGACGATCGCCGACGGCTCACGACCGTCCAGCTTGCTCTCGACGAGCTCGACCGGCTCGAGCTGGAGCGAGCCCGCCCCTGCCGCCTCCGGCTCCGTCGTCTGCAGCCACCGTCGGATGCTGGTCCAGCTGATGTCCACCTCGGCCGCGATCGCAGCGCCCGTCGCGCCTCCAGCTAGCCGTCGGCGCGCGTAGCGCTGTACACGAAGCCGAAGTGCCCTCGGTATCCGCCTCTGCGGGCCCCGCGGCCCCAGCTCGTCGACTGCCCGTCGAATCCGCTCTGCGCTGTCTATCATCACTGCCACCCTCCCGGTCACAGTGAACTCTGCCAACGCCATCATGTCACGACGGGGTCAGGCGAGGATGTACG
>CAYTYV010000778.1:0-1909 GCA_964441055.1 uncultured Polyangiaceae bacterium
ATGGGCGCCTACGAGTTCCAGCCGTAGCCGTCGCGGTGGTGGTGACGGGCCGCCTGGCGGGGCGGCGAGGTGGGAAGGAAGGAGCAGGAGCCCGCTCGCGGCGGGCTTCACGACGGCGTGAGCCTGCTATGTGCTGGACACATGGTCATGGTTAGCTAATCTATAGATCAGGATTGGTCACACAAGACAAGGCGCCCATGATCGTTGTCAACGTCCACGAGGCCAAGACCCAGCTCTCCAAGATGCTCGACGCGGTTCAGCGCGGCGAGCAGGTGATCATCGCCAAGGCGAACAGGCCGGTGGCCGAGCTCGTTCCCTACCAGCGCCCCGCACTGCAGCTCGGGGGCTTCGAGGGCGAGATCGAGGTCCGCGACGACTTCGACGACCCCGCCGTCAACGATGCGGTCGCGCGCCTGTTGGAGGGCGAGGCCTAGCCGTGGCAGCTTCGGACCTCGTCCTCGTCGACACACACGTGCTCCTGTGGTCGCTGCTCGACGACCCTCGCTTGTCGCCGCGGGCCCGCACGCTGTTGACGCGGGCCGAGCAGGTGTTCGTCAGTGCGGCGAGCCTCTGGGAGATGAGCATCAAGGCGCGTCTGGGCAAGCTCGTGCTCCCGCGACGCTTCGGGGTGCCCGCGCTGGCCGAGCGAGGCTACGGCCTGCTGCCCATCAAGCCCGAGCACGCCCTCGGGGTCCGCCATCTTCCGCTGCACCACCGCGATCCCTTCGATAGGATGCTGATCGCCCAGGCCGAGCTCGAGGGGCTCGTGATCGTCACCCGTGATCGCGCATTCCAGCAATACGATGCGAGAGTAGAGCTGGTCTGAGTCGTCTGCGGACTGCCGAGCACGCTTGCAAGTCGTGTGATTTCGTGCACATCATCCGGCCCGCTGGACCGCGGGACGACGCTCGCTGCCCGCGGCCACGCCGAGGTGTTGCCATGCGTCTGTACCGCACTGCGGGGCCCAACGAGGTCATGATCATCACGGGGGGGCCCAAGCGCACCATCACCGCGCCCGACGGCAGCAAGAAGCAGGTGGGCTACCGCCTGAAGGTGGGCGGCGGCGCGCTGGTGCTTCCGTGGCTGGAAAACGTGTCCATCCTGCCGCTGGACGTGTTCACCGTGCCGCTCAAGGTCGAGCGGGTCTACGCGGCCAACAGCGTGGTCATCAGCACCGCGGGCCAGGCCCAGGTCAAGGTGCGGGGCGACGAGACCTCCATCCACCTGGCAGCCGAGCACTTCTTGGGCCGCGGCGGCGACGCCATCGAGGCGGTGACCCGCGACGTGGTCGAGGGCTACATGCGCGCCGTCTTGGGCACTCGCTCGGTCGAGGACATCATCGCCAGCCAAGGGCCCATGGCTCGCGAGGTGATGGAGGCCGCGGGCGAGGATCTGGAGCGCATGGGGCTCGCGCTGCTGGCCTTCTCGTTCAAAGAGATCACCGACGAGGAGGGCTTCATCACCGCGCTGGCCGAGCCGCGCATCGCCCAGGTAAAGCGCGACGCCACCGTTGCCAAGGCCGAGGCCGAAAAGGACGCCCTGGTGCGCACGGCTCTTCTCAAGCAGGAGGGCGACGTCACCAAGCTGCGCACCGAGGAGGAGGTGCTGAACGCCACCAGCTTGTTCGAGGTCCGACGGGCCGACCGCCAGAGCAAGGTCAACGAGGAGCGCGCCCGCGCGGACGTGGCCTACGACATGGAGCGCTTCAAGCTCTCGCAGGAGCTCAAGCGCGAGGAGGCCGAGGTCCAGCTCATCGAAAAGCGCACCTCCATCGAGCTGCAAGAGCACGAGATCCGCCGCCGCGAGCGCGAGCTCGAGGCCAACGTCAAGCGCCCGGCCGAGGCCCACCAGTTCCAGGCGCGGCTCGAGGCCGAGGCCGAGGCCTATCGCAAGGAGCTCGACGGCAAGG
>CAYTYV010000779.1:0-1896 GCA_964441055.1 uncultured Polyangiaceae bacterium
TTTCCCGCTGTCTCGAGCGGATCCCATCGTACACCAGGGCGGCGAGGCTGTAACGGGAGTGCCCAGGACCGGGCTCCGCTTGTGAGCGCGGCACGAGGCGTGGCGCGACAAAACCCTGGATCAGGAGGCGGTAGGCCATGCTGGGTCAGCGTGCTACCTTGAACTCAGACGCCTGGTCGCATCGGGCGAGGAGACCGCGATGAGCGCAGAAGAGCTTGCCGAGATGATCGGGAGGTTGCCTCTAGACCGCCGGCTGCTGGTCGAGAAGCTGGTCGAGACGCTGGGGGCGCGCGACAGCAGCGCTGGCTCGCGCCCCCAGAGGCACGTGCTCGACATCCGCTGCGTATCCGGTACAGGTCGCTCGTCGAAGGACATCAACCGACAGATCCGACAAGAGCGCGACTCCTGGGCGGATCGGTAATGGCCCGCGTCTACCTCGATACGAGCATCGTCATTCGCCTGGTGGAGGCTTCGGACGAAGAGCGCGCGATCGTTTCTCGACACCAGATGCACTGCATCTTGCCGCAGCGATGGTTGCCCGTTGTGACGTGTTTCTGACCGGCGACAAGAAGCTCGCTCGCTTTGCCGGGCTGACCGTGGAGGTGATCTAGCAGCGCTTTCCGCTGTGCCAGCCTCCCCCCTCCCCGCCCTACTCGCTAGGCGCAGCCAGCCGGCCGGCCACGGCGCTCGCTGCTACCACCAGCGGGCTTGCCAGGTAGACCTGACCGGGGCCGCTGCGGCCTGGGAAGTTGCGGTTGATGGCCGAGACGGTGACCTGGTCGGCGCGGCTGGACACGCCTGGGCCCGCCTTGATGCACGCCCCGCAGGAGGGACCCACGATGCGCGCGCCCGCCTGCTCGAAGATCTCGAGGTAGCCTTGCTCCTCGGCATAGCGACGGACGTTCTGCGAGCCGAACTGGATGTAGAGCTCGACCCCGGGCGCCACCCGCTTTCCCTGCTCGAGCGCGCGACGGAGCACCGCGGCGTACATGTCCATGTCGGCCCGCTTGCCCCCCGTGCACGAGCCGCCGTAGGCGATGTCGATCTTCACCTCGCCGAGCTCGCTCAAGGGCACGCCGTTGCGCGGATCCCCTGGGGTGGCCACCATGGGCTGGATCTGCCCTAAGTCGATCTCGAAGCGTTGGGCGTAGCGCGCGTCGGGGTCGGCGCGCACGATGCGGACGCGCACCGCCTCTTCGGCTAGCCCGCGCTCGCCCGCCAGGTAGCGCACCACGGTCTCGTCGGCCTCGATGATGCCCGTAAAGCCCCCGGCCTCGACCGCCATGTTGGTCAGCGTGGCCCGCTCGTCCAGGCTGAGCCCGCCAATGCCCTCGCCGGAAAACTCCAGCACCTTGCCGATGCCCTCGCCGCTGCGCCAGAACGGCTGCGCCAGGATGTGAAGCATCACGTCCTTGGCCGCCACGCCAGGCCGCAGCTCGCCGCGCAGCACGAACTGGACCGTCTCGGGCACGGCCAGCCGCACGTCGCGGGTAAACCAGGCATTGGCCATGTCGGTCGAGCCCACGCCAAAGGCAAAGCAGCCGAGCGCGCCCGCCATGCAGGTATGCGAGTCCGTGCCCAGCACTACCTGCCCGGGAAGGGCGATCTCCTCGAGCACCTTGATGTGGCAGATGCCCTCCGAGCCCATGGGCTCGCCCGCGCGCGTCACCTCCCCGAAGAGCTTGACCCCAGCGCGCTCGGCCAGACTAGCCTGTACCGTGGCGAGCTCGGCGGCCCGCTCGCCAAGGCCCATGCCGCGGTGCTCGTCGGACATGACCTCGCCCAGGAAGGTCAGGTGGTCGCGAAACATGAAAACGCTCTCGGGCTCGGCGATGCCCGCTTCGGGGCCGAGGGCAGAGCGGAAGAGCGACTCGGCCATGGCCGTGACGTACTCGT
>CAYTYV010000780.1:0-1892 GCA_964441055.1 uncultured Polyangiaceae bacterium
CCGAGGATCCGGTCGAGTACGAGATCCCCGGGATCCACCAGCTCCACGTCCACACCTCGATCGGCCTGAGCTTCGCCTCCGCCCTGCGGGCCTTTCTGCGCCAGGATCCGGACGTGATCATGGTCGGCGAGATCCGCGACCGCGAAACCGCCGAGATCGCCATCCACGCCTCGCTGACCGGCCACCTGGTGCTGTCGACCATCCACACCAACGACTCGGCGGGCGCGGTCACGCGGCTGGTGGACATGGGCGTCGAGTCCTTCCTGGTGCGCTCCAGCCTCATCGCCATCCTGGCCCAGCGGCTGGTGCGGGTGCTGTGCCCTAGCTGCAAGGAGGCGTATTCGCCGACGGGCCACGAGCTCGCCCAGCTCGGCCTGGACGAGGCGCGGCTCGGGCAAAAGGCCGCACGCCTCGTCTCCCCGCGCTACCAGCCCCACGGTGTGGACTACCGCTTCGTGGGCGAAGGGCTCGTCGACCCGGTCTTCTATCGGCCGCGGGGCTGCGCCGAGTGCATGAACAAGGGCTTCGTCGGCCGGATCGGCATCTACGAGCTGCTGCTCATCGACGATGCCGTGGGGCCGCTCATCGTGGGCAAGGCCGACTCGCAGTCCATCAAGCGGGCGGCGCTGGGCCAGGGCATGGACACCATGCGGGACGACGGCGCGCGCAAGGTGATCGAGGGCCGCACCTCGGTGGAAGAGGTGCTCATGGCCACGCAGGAGGACGTCCTAGCCGACTAGGAGGGCACGCATCGCGGCGGTGGCCGGGCCAAGACCCGCCCTGCCCCACCACGGGTGGTAGCGACATGGCAGTCTTCGAGTATCGCGGCATCATGGCGAGCACTGGCAAGGCCGTGCAGGGCGTGCGCGATGCCGAGAACGCCAAGGCTCTGCGCAACCTGCTGCGCAAGGACGGCGTCCTGCTCACCACCGCCACCGAGGAGAAGGCGGCCAAGGCCAAGGCCCGCCGCGGCGTCGACCTGCGCCAAGTCTTCGGCCGCGCCTCCACCGCGGACGTGGCGGTGATGACCCGCCAGCTCGCCACCCTGGTCGGGGCCAAGATCCCCTTGTTCGAGGCGCTGACGGCCCTCATCGAGCAGGTGGAAAAGGAGCAGCTGCGCCACGTGCTGACCAACGTGCGCGACCAGGTCCGCGAGGGAACCAGCCTGGCCGAGGCGCTCGGCTCCCATCCCCGCATCTTCTCCGACATGTACGTCAACATGGTTCGGGCGGGCGAGGCCTCGGGCACGCTCGAGGCCGTGCTCGAGCGGCTCACCCACTTCATCGAGAACCAGAGCCGCCTGCAGGGCAAGGTGGTGGCCACGCTCGCCTACCCCTTGTTTTTGGCGGCCATCGCCACCGTCATGGTCGGTGTGATGATGGTGTACGTGGTCCCGCAGGTCACGTCCATCTTCGAGAACATGGACAAGGCCCTGCCCTGGTACACCGAGTTGCTCATCGGCGTCTCCGAGTTCCTCGGTAGCTTCTGGTGGGTGCTGTTGCTGCTCATCGGCCTCGGGAGCTACCTGTTCTGGCGCTGGAAGCGCTCGGACGAGGGCAAGCTCAAGTGGGACGGCTTCGTGCTGCGCGCGCCGCTGTTCGGCAAGCTGTTTCTGATGATCTCCATCGCGCGCTTCTCGCGCACGCTGGGCACCTTGCTGGGCGCGGGCGTGCCGCTTTTGTCGGCCATGAACATCACCCGCAGCGTGCTGGGCAACGCCGCCCTGGAGAAGATCGTGGAGAGCGCCACGGGATCCATCCGGATGCTCCAAAGATCGTCGGAAAGTCGAGTCCGAAAATCGACGTCTTCCGCCATCAGCCTCCGGATCAGGCGGTCGGCATCACGAAGCTGATCGTTTGGATCGAATACCTGCGGCAGACTTTCCTTGCGCG
>CAYTYV010000781.1:0-1888 GCA_964441055.1 uncultured Polyangiaceae bacterium
GTAGTCAAGATACCTACCATTTTGGCCCATTTCAAAGCCGCCTAGCCCGGATCATTCACGACCGGAGCCGTGACTCATCTGGGCTAGCCCGCATCGCCGGCCGAACTGGCCAGGCGCGCCCAGGCCTGCATCTTGACGGCCGCCGCAGCATTGTCGTCGGCCCCAAGACGGTAGCCGAAATCCGTGCCGGCGTGGCGTTCCAGCAGTTCCAGCGCCTCCTCCTTGAACAGCAGCGGCAGCTCCGGGTCGAGGATGGTCTGTACGAGTTCGGCGCGCCACCCCGGCGCCTGCGCTTGAACGAGATCGTGCAGCATGGCCAAGCGTCGCTGTGGATCCTCGGGGGGATTGGCGAGGGCTCCGGCCTCGGCGCCATGGCCGGTCGAGGCCGCGGCCGGGAGCTCTGCGTGCGCCCGAGCCAGCTCTTGGTGAACCTCGTCCCGGGCCCAGGACGATGCGCCCAGCGCTTTGCCCATTCCCCACAGCACCGCCAGGACCAGCACGGTCCCGCCAGCCCCCAGGGCCAGCCGCATGGTGGCCCGGCTCGTTTGCTCGGCCCGCCGCAGGTAGACCACTAGCGACGCCACTAGCAGCACCACGCCGTAGAAGGCCACTACCGTGGGTCCAGAGGGCAAGTCGAGCAGGTACGACAGGTACAGAGCGACCACCGTCACCACGGTGCCCATGCCCCAGCCGATGAGCAACTGGTAGCGCCACCGCTTGGTGATGAGCGCCGCGGTGATGGCCGGGGCTACCAGGAACACGAACACCAGCAGTACGCCGGCGGTGCGTACCGAGAAGCTGATGACGAAGCCGAAGGAGACGTAGAACAGGAAATCCCAGAAGCGCACCCACATGCCCGATCGGAAGGCGCCATCGGGGTCCTCGGTGATACGAATGAAGCGATCGCGCAGCAGGTAGTGGAACAGACCCACGAAGCTGTAGGCGATCGCCGCGCTCATGATCTGCGACCAGCTAACCCACAGGATCGTGCCGGTGAGCAGATCCTTGATGTGCTCCGCTCCGTGCGGCGACTTGTCGATAACCAGAATCATCGTGGCGGCGGCCAGCGCATACACCAACCCGATCGTGGCCTCCTGGGGGACCTCACCCTTGCGAAAGCGGGTCAAGGCGAAGACACCGGCCCCGACAAAGGTGAAGGCCATGGAGAACAGGAAGGCGGCCGTGGAGGTGGGATCCATGCCGAAAAGGAAGCCGACGGTAGCTCCCAGCGCAGCGATCTGGGCCAGCGCCAGGTCCACGAAGATGACCTTGCGCTTGATGACGTGCAGCCCCAGGTAGGAGTGGATGCCCACCAGCACCAAGCAGTCCACGAAGGCCGGAAACATGATCGCGAGCGCCGACGAGTCCATCGTATTCGTCCTTCCCTCGTGCGTTGCGCTATCGCTCATTCGCCGATGAGCAGAAGTCGGTGCCACCGCGACCGAGACCGCCATCGGTGCAAACCGAGCAGGCCTCACCGCGGGACAGCTGCCACCATCTTGTCGATCCAGACGTCGAACTGTCGGAAAAAGTCGGTCATCCCCGGCTCCCCGCCCACGGCGAGGCCGACGATCACCGGTGTGGCGCCCACCTTGCCGGCGATGCTCTTGACCTTACCGCGGCTGTAGTAGTTGGCCGCCAGCAGTATCTTCACGTCGCGATCGTTCATTTTTTGAACTACGTCGTTCACGTGCGCCGGCGAAGGTGGGATGCCGGGTTTGGGTTCAACATAGGCAATGATGTTCACGCCGAACACCCGAGCGAAGTAGATCCAGTTCTTGTGATAGGCGACGATTTCGCGGCCCCTTAGCGACATCGCCTTCTCCAGCCAACCGCCGAGGTAGGTGATGAGCTTTCTGCCCTGGTAGTCGCGCTGCTCCAGAAAGGG
>CAYTYV010000782.1:0-1886 GCA_964441055.1 uncultured Polyangiaceae bacterium
CCGGCCGTCGTCCTGGAACTCGAGGAAGCGGAAGCCCATCCCGGTGCCGGGCACGGAGTGCGCCACCTCGGAGAGCACCTCCACCGGCCGGGGGGCGTCCGGGAGCTTGAGCGCCAGCACCACGCGCGTGCCGATGCGGTGGGGCTTGCGCGAGCCGAGGAACAGCCCGACCATCGAGATGTTGAGGGTCTGCCCGGCGGCGGTCGCGCCGCCTGCCTCGAGATCGACGTCGACGCGGAGCTCCTTGCGGGTGTAGGAGCGACGCTCGTTCATCGTCCCGCCTCCCCTAGCCCCGGCCGAAGATCCGGGAGAACAGCGAGGCGACCTTGGCGACCGCCGAGGCGCCGCCCGCGTCGAGCTCGGTGCGGCCGCCGCTCTGGGTGACCGTCCCGCCGAGCCGCTGCACCGCGTCCTCCGGGGTGTACTTGGTGGACAGCCTCACCACGGCGCGGCGACCGCTCTGCTCGTCCTTCACGGTCACGGTCAGCAGGCACTCCCGGTTGAGGCCGATGGCGATCTCGAACCGTCGCGAGCCCTTGGGTCCCTTGGGGATGTTGGTGATGATCACGCTGCCCAGCAGCTCGTTCTCCGCGGCCCGATCGCTCTCTCCCTGGAAGAGGTGCACCTCGAGGGCGCGCTGGTTGTCGCGGGTGGTGCCGAGCTTGTAGCGCGCCACGTGCGGCAGCCGGCTCTGGGCGAGGATGATCGGCATGAAGCGCCCGCCCGGGAGCCCGACGCCGATGGTCTGCGGCAGCACGTCGACCAGCTCCACCGCGCTGGCCCGCCCCTCGCTGTCCGCCAGCAGGGCAGCGCCGATGGCCACCGCCTCGTCCGGGTGCACGCCCTTGAGCGGCGGCTTGCCGAAGTGCTCCTCGATCTTCTTGTGGATCAGCGGCATCCGCGACTGACCGCCGGTCAGCAGCACCGCCTTGATGTCGGCGGGCTCGAGGCTGGCCGAGGCCAGCACGTGGTCGCAGACCGACAGGGTGCGCTCCACCAGATCGCCCACCGCCTCCTCGAAGTCCTGGCGCGTGATCTCCATGTTCAGATCGCGCGGCTTGCGATCGATCACCGCCAGGTACGGCAGCTCGATGTGCACCGTGCCCTGGGCCGAGAGCACGCGCTTGGTCTCCTCGGCCGCCTCGATCAGCCGCTGCAGCACCACCGGATCGTCGGGCAGCTGGACCTTCTCCTGCTCCTCGAAGCGGTCCCAGATCATCGCCACCAGCCGGTGGTCGAAGTCCATCCCGCCGAGGAAGGTCTCGCCGCCGGTCGCGGCGACCTCGAAGGAGTTGCCCTGCACCAGCACCACCGAGACATCGAAGGTGCCCCCGCCGAGGTCGTAGACCAGCAGCCGGGTGTCGCGGTCGCGGTTGAAGCCGTACGCCATGGCCGCGGCCGTGGGCTCGTTGACGATGCGGGAGATCGCGAGCCCGGCGAGCTGGCCGGCCTGGCGCACGGCCTTGCGCTGGTTCTCGTTGTAGTACGCCGGCACGGAGACCACGGCGCGGCGCACCCGCTTCTTCAGGTACTTCGACGCCATGCGGCGGATCTGGTCCAGCACCGCGGCGCTGACCTGCTGCAGCGAGTAGGACTTGTTCCCGAGGATCACCGCGGTGTCGTTCTTGTCGGTGGAGACCACCTGGTAGCTGACGTGGCGCTGCACCTCCCGCACGAAGGGCGAGCCGAAGCGGCGCCCGATCAGTCGCTTGAACCCGTAGATCGTGCCGTCGGGATTGGTGATCCGCTGGCGCGCCGCCATGTCGCCGACGATCAGTGTGTCGCCGTCGAGGGACACCACCGAGGGGATGGTGTTCGTGCCCTGGGGCGTGGGGATCAGCCGGACCTTGCCCTGCTCGACCACGCTGGCGCAGCTGTACGTGGTA
>CAYTYV010000783.1:0-1881 GCA_964441055.1 uncultured Polyangiaceae bacterium
ATGAGATCGGACGTGGCCTCGTCGGGCACGGCTTCGATGTCGTCGGTCAGCCGGGTCTTGGCGAGTGGCGCCACCGCGTTGACCGTGATGCCCGCGCGGCGGAGCTCCTGGGCGGCGGTGCGGGTGAAGCCCGCGATGCCAGCCTTGGCCGAGGCGTAGTTGCACTGGCCGAAGTTGCCCATCAGGCCCGCCAGCGAGGTCGTGGTGACGATGCGCCCGCCCTCGCCCTGAGAGATCATCTGCAGCGCGGCGTGGCGCGCGCACAGATAGGTGCCCTTCAAATGCACCTCGATGATGGGATCCCACAGATCCAAGTCGAGCTTGACCAGGGTGCGATCGCGCAGGATGCCCGCGTTCGAGACCATGACGTCCAGCCGACCGAAGCGGTCGACGGCGGTCTGGACGATGCTCTGTGCGCCCTCCTCATCGGACACCGAGGCGTAGTTGGCCGCGGCCTCGAAGCCCATCTTCTCGATCTCGGCCACCACCTGGTCGGCCATCTTGGCGCCGCCCTTTCCCGAGCCATCGCGGGCTCCGCCCAGGTCGTTGACCACGACCTTGGCTCCCTCTTGGGCAAACGCAAGAGCATAGGCGCGCCCCAAGCCGCCGCCTGCCCCGGTAATCGCTACTACCTTGCCGTCGAACAGACCCATCTGCTCACTCCTTCAGTCCTCGTGCCGAAACCAATCCGTAGCCGCCGCCGCCCGCGCTCCGCCCCTCAGTCGAGCAAGCCGATGATGGTCACGGCGGAGATGTTCATGAAGGGCATGCCGCCCAGGTTGTGCGTCAGGCCCATGCGCGGGCCCTCGATCTGCCGCTCCCCTGCCCTGCCGAGAAGCTGCAGGTACATCTCGTAGAGCATGCGAATGCCCGAGGCGCCGATGGGATGGCCAAAGCACTTCAGGCCGCCGTCGGGCTGACAGGGGATCTGTCCGCCCAGGTCGAAGAAGCCGTCCATCACGTCGGCGCGCGCCTGACCGCGCTCGGAGATGTGCATGTCCTCGTAGGTGACCAGCTCGGTGATGGAGAAGCAGTCGTGCAGCTCCATCATGCTGATCTCGGAGCGCGGGTTGCGGATGCCCGCCTCCGTGTAGGCCCGCGCCGAGGCCTTGGAGGTGGTGGGGAAGTGGTCGCCCTGCCAGGTGTGGAACTGCGCTTCGACGCCGTCGCTCAGGGCGAGCTGCAGCGCCTTGACGGTGACCGGATCCTTCTTGCCCAGGCCCTTGGCGATGTCGGGGGTGGTCACGATGGCCGCTGCCGCGCCGTCGCTCACCCCGCAGCAGTCGAACAGGCCCAGCGGATGGGCGATGATGGGCGCGGCCAGCACCTGCTCCTCGGTCACGGCCTTGCGCAAGTGCGCTTTGGGGTTGAGCACCCCGTTGGCGTGGCTCTTGGCCGAGATGTGGGCCATGGCGCGCTTGAGCTCCTCGTCGTCGATGCGGTAGCGCACGGCATAGCTCGAGCCCAGCATGGCGAAGGCGCCCGGGGCCGTGATGTTGGGCATCCACAGCCAGTTGAGCGAGCCCATGCCCGAGCCCATGTTGGGCAGACCGCCGTAGCCCGTGTCCTTGAGCTTTTCCACGCCGAGCGCGAGCGCGATGTCGCAGGCGCCCGAGGCCACGGCGTAGACCGCCCCGCGAAAGGCCTCGGTGCCGCTGGCGCAGAAGTTCTCGGTGCGGGTGACCGGGATGTTGTGCAGCCTGAGCGTCATCGAAAGCGGCAGGGCGCTTTTGCCCACGCTGATCTCCTCGAGGCAGGTGGACAGCCAGGCAGCCTGGATCTCCTTCTTGTCGATGCCAGCGTCGCCGACGCACTCCTCGAAGGCCTCGACCATCAGCTCCTCGGCGCCCACGTCCCAGCGCTCGCCGAAGCGGGTGCAGC
>CAYTYV010000784.1:0-1879 GCA_964441055.1 uncultured Polyangiaceae bacterium
ACCGATCCCGGGCTTGAGCGCAGCGCGCCGCCTCGCGCTCCGACCAGGGCACGGCGGAGAGCAAGCCCGGGTGAAGCGGGCCGTTGGAGACCGCAAAGCCATGCTCTAGGGCGATGTTGGGCCCGGCGTAGCCGATGTCGTCGCCGCGAAGGTCGGTGGCCCGTCCGCCCGCCGCTTTGACGATGACCTCGGGCGCGCAGCAGTCCCAGTACTTCAGGCCTGGGCCCGCGTGAGCGTACAGGTCGGCGTGGCCGCTGGCGATGCGGGCCACCTTCACGCCCACCGATCCACAAGGCTCGGCTGGCGGCAGCCCCAGTCGCCGAATCAGCGGCTCGACCATGGCCGGGCGGTGCGAGCGCGACGCCAGCATCCGCGCCGCCTTGAACTCGGCCTGCGTTGAGACGCCGAGCGGATGGCGGACGCGCTCGGCGTCCTCCCGAAAGCTGGGCCCGCCGAGCACGGCGGCGTACACCTCGCCGCACGTGGGCAGTGCCACGGCTCCGGCATGCGCTCGACCGTCGACGGCCAGCCCGATCATCACCGCGAACTCCCCGTTGCCCTGCAGGAACTCCCGGGTGCCGTCGAGCGGGTCCACGAAGAACACCCACGGCTGGGCAAGCCGCTCGCCGAGCTCGTCGGGATGCTCGGGAAGGCTCTCCTCGGCCACGATGGCGCAGCGCGGGAACTGCTCGGCCAGCGCGTCGCACACCAGCTCGTTGCTGGCTCGGTCTGCCGCGGTGACCGGGTCGTCCGGCCCCTTGTAGTCGACCGCCGTGGTACGCGGCTCGTGCTCCATCACGCGGTCGGCACCCTGCCGCACGATGGCGACCAGGCGGTCCAGCAGCCGGTCCAGCTGCGCGGCGGTGACGAGCTCAGCCATGAGGGGCACGGTAGATCGAATGGCGCGCGGCGTCCGCAAGTGCGTGAATGTAGCTTGACATCCATCTATCCCTCTGCGATATCGGCGCCCCTTACCCGGCCGCCGCCGAGGGAGACTGAGGCCACACCATGCCGAAAATGAAGACCAACAGAGCCGCCGCCAAGCGGTTTCGTACCACGGGCCGAGGGCGCGTTCGGCGCGCCAAATCCGGTCTGGCGCATGGCATGATCAACAAGAACCGCAAGCACTGTCGGCGACTGCGCAAGACCGACTTGGTCGCCGCGTGCATGGAGAAGCGGATCAAGCGGCTGCTGCCGTACGCCTGAGCATCCGCACTCGCAGAGCAAGAGGTAGGCTGCAATGGCACGTGTGAAGCGCGGGTTCAAAGCGAGGCGGCGTCGCAATCGCGTTCTCAAGCAGACCGAGGGCTACTGGGGCGGTCGCAAGAATCGCTTCCGGCAGGCCGTGACGGTGCTGCACCGCGCGTGGCAGTACGCCTACGTCGGGCGCAAGCTGCGCAAGCGAGACATGCGGCGGCTGTGGATCGTTCGCATCAACGCGGCAGCGCGTCAGCACGGGACCACCTACGGACGGCTGATCCACGGGCTGCAGCAGGCGGGCGTTTCCCTGGACCGGAAGGTGCTGTCGGACATCGCGATTCGCGATCCAGAGGCCTTTGCCGCGCTCGTCAAGACTGCGGGCGTCGAGCGGCCTTCGGTATCCTAGCCCTGAGGCGCACGGTCGGGCGCTGGGGGTTGAGCCGATCGGTAGCGGTTTGTGGCGGCGCCGCCAACTGAGTTGGCAGTGCTGAGCAAGCTCTGACGGTGGGGATGCCTGACGAGCCGTCCAGGGCAGGGCCAAGCGCGATTGGCTCAGCCGTCTCTGTGCCGCGACAGCCGCTCGGACGGCTAGAAATGGCCCGCGCGCTCAAAGCTTCGCAGGGGCTCATCCGTATTACAGCTTCTAGGGGCAGGGGCTCGAAGGATCGCCGTTCGTCAA
>CAYTYV010000785.1:0-1876 GCA_964441055.1 uncultured Polyangiaceae bacterium
GCGTTCTGTTTGGCGTTGGACTGTTCGGCGGCCGTCAGGTTGGAGGCCTCCTGGTGGGCGTTCCTTAGGTTGGCGCCCCGCAGGTTGGCAGCATGCAGGTTGGCGCCCTCCAGGTTGGCGCCGACAAGCTCAACCGAAACTAGGTCAGCACGCGCGAGGTCGATGCGAACTTCGAACTCCCCGCGCAGCCGCTCCAGCACGGTAAGTCCAGCACGCACGTCGGTTCGCAGCGGGCGCGTGGCTCTTCTGGCTTCCTCTGTTCGCTTCGACTCGCCCTCGCCTTCCACTGCCGCTGGCTCGCGTTCTCCTGTGGCCTTCTTTTGCTTTGCTGGCTCCGACGAGTTGTCTCGGACGAATGCCGATAGCGTTTCGACGATTGTGCGACGATCGGTTCCCGAGTCGTAGGCGAGACGTTCGAACATGTAAATTGCGCCGAGACGTGTGGCGATCTCGGCACTGCCAAGCAGCTCGGCGGCTTTGGCGAACCGATCAGTGAGGAGGCGCTGCTCGGCGTTTGTAATGTCCGCCTTCTTGTGACTTGTCCGCCAGTACCAGGTCAGCACTGCACCGGCTGCCGCCGCGAGGGCGACCAGCATGGTCCACGGGGGATTGGTGCGAAAAACCTGGCACAGCCTGGGCTCATCTGGATCGCCACACAAGCTCTCGAAGGCGTAGAGCGCGGCGGTAGGCAGGGCAATGCCTGGAACGACGCCCACAAAGACCACACCAAGCCCCACCGCATGCTGGCGGCACCATGCCAACCCCTTTCGCAGCCACCCCTGAATGGCCGCTAGCCCACCCCGCGCGCGCTTCACCAGCCGCCGTTCGCCCTCTAGTTGCTGCTCTGCCACGAGGTCTCCGTACCACGAGCACGGCCCGGAGCCTTCGGCCATCGGCGGCGCCGCAAGGCAGGTGGCCACATCCCGCCAATCCGCTTCGCATCCCTTGCTCTCTACCCTACCGTTCGGGCTGTCCGCGCGCCCTCTCAGTCCCGCTCGGCCGAAGCATCCCGCAAAAAAAATCGGGCAACCGCGTAACGCCGGGCCCGCTTCGGGGAATGACCCATCGACACCACCCGAACCGGAGGCGGCGATGAGTCTCAGTACCCCCTACCCAGCCATTGGACACCCCACGATGACCACCTCTCATGGCCCTACGGCCCAGCCCAAGCCGCAACGACGCCGCACCGCGCCTGCGTCGACATCATCCACGACCGCAAGACCGGCGCCCTGACGCTCCCCTGGCGCGAGGGCGAAGGGGGCGCCAAGCGGGAGCTCGACGAGGCCAATGTCCATACCATCGAACGCAGCCTGGAGGCCGTCAACGCACCCGGCTCTTCGAGCTGCTCGACGGCCCCGACCGGGCGCTCAAGCGCAGCCTGGCCAAGGCCGTTGAGAGCGGCACACGCCTGCTGCTGGTGCTGCGCTTGCGCACCGAGGACAAGCTCGCCGCGCCTCCAGCCGGCCACCCGGCCGTCCTGTGGCGCTGGAAGCTCCTGCTCGCCGCCCGGCCCAACTTGGACCGTGTCCTCCAGCTTGTCCCCCAGCTCGGGGAGCGCGCCCTGGCAGCGCCGCGGCTGCTCGACGAGGGAGGATTGCGGGTGCCATTCATGGCGTATGCCCCCCGCGGGACCAAGCCCGAGCTCGATCACGAGGGCGAGGATGAGCAGGTGCTACGGGCGCTCGAAGGGCCCATCGAGGCCCGCCGCGCCCGGGTGCGCACCACCGAACTCGGCACGGTGGAGAAGCCCTGCCAAGAGCTTGCCACGCGGCCCTACCACGTGGTGCACCTGAGCGGCCATGGCACGCTCACCCCCGAGGCCCTCGCCTGGTGCGGGAGGACGACGAGGGCAACCGTCGTCTCGTCTCCCCTCGCG
>CAYTYV010000786.1:0-1855 GCA_964441055.1 uncultured Polyangiaceae bacterium
CACGCCACGCAGCACCGATCAGCGCAAAATCCCCCGCCAATGGGGGATCGAGGACGAAAGAAGGCCCTTCCTCCCCAGGGCTGTCGGCCCAAAGTACAGATGTCCGGTTTTCTCCAAAGTAGAAATGTCCGGTTTCTCCTCTGATTCCATCTTCTCCGCTGCCGAGTTCCGGGGCCCCCATGGCCCACCCCGGGCCTTGGCCACAGGGCCCCCCGGAACTCGGCAGCTCGCCGGATGGCCTGTGTGGGTCACGGTTGGGCCTCTGCGGAGGAGCCCGTAGCGGTCCGCCGGTGCGCTCCTGCGCGAAGCAGACGCGCTTTCCGTAGGGTCGTTGACGACTTCGCGATCTTCGTTTCGGTGCGCTCGCGCTGTCGCTCTTGGATGATGTCCATCACCTCCGAAAGCCGCTTGTTCTCGACGACTTCTCCCTGCTGCACACCGTGCTCCTTTGGGAAGGCCGTCGCCAGCAACTCGTTCTCGCCATGCCAGAAGCTCAGCGAACCATCCTCCCGCACCTCGATGCCGACCCTCTGCCCGCGTGCAGCCCGCGCGGCATCGGTCGGGTCGAGCACGTACAGCACCCGCTTGTAGTTCAGGGTCAGGCTCTTCGAGACAAGGCGGGTCTCCTGCCAGCTGAAGATGCGGGCTAGGTCGTCGGAGGGCTGCGGGGGACGGTGGGCGTCGTGCTCGCTTCGCGGCGCTCGCGCGAACCGGCGGTTGTAGTCCGCGATGAACTCCGGAGCGAAGGCGTTCGCAGCCGTGACGTCGCTGATCCCGCGCAGCCGGAGCTCCTTCACCAGCCGGTCTTGCAGCGTCAGGTGAGCTCGCTCAACACGGCCCTTCGCCGCAGCCGTGTTCGCGCAAACGATGTCGATGTTCAGGCTGCCGAGGGCTCGGCTGAACTGCGTGATCCCAGCCCCGCCTTGGGGCTCCTTCTTGTTCACTCGGAAGACCCCGGCCTTGTCGCTATAGAGCGCCACAGGCTTGCCATGCTGCTCGAGGTACGAGCGCATCGCCGCGAAGTAGGAAAATGCCGACTCCGACTCGCAGAACAGAAGCTCCATCAAGGCGCTCGTGGCATCGTCCACGAACACCAGCAGGGTGCAGCGCCCGGCGCGCTCCTCGAACCACTCGTGGTCGCAGCCGTCGATCTGGATGAGCTCACCGCGACACGGCCGACGGCGCCGGGGCTGCTGGATCCGCGGCTCTCGGCGAGCCCGGGGGACCCAGAGGCCGTCCTCGATCATCCAGTGCCGGAGCGTCTCGACCGAGAGCCGCAACTCGTGCAGCTCCGTCAGCTTCTCGTGTGCGAGCGTCGGACCGAAGCCTTCGTACTGGCTGCGCACCGTGGCGAGCGCCTCCCGGCGTAGCTCGGAAGGCAGCCGCCGGTTGCTGGGCCTGCCGCGATGCTTCGACGCCAAGGCCCGAGCACCGTCCTGCTCGTACGCTCGACGCAGCCGACGCACCTGCCGGCTCGTCAAGCCCAGCATCCTCGCGGCCTCACGCTGCGTCAGCCGCTTCTCGATCACCCGCTCGATCACGCCTACGCGATCCAGCTCCTCGTAGCTCATGCTCACCGTCTCCATACCCGCGGGGGTACCCCGGGCGCCTGGAGAAAGCGGACATTTCTACTTTGGAGAAACCGGACATCTCTAAATTGGTACTACACGGAGCCTGCGGGAAACCGAGCAGACGCTCGACGAGCTGAAGCGGGAGCAGGCCGCTCGGCGCGCGGGAGAGGCCCGCTGGCATTCACTGGTCGAGCACGCGCCCAACCAGATCGTCATCGTCGATCGTGAGCATCGGATCGAGTTTCGCAACCAGACCAGCCCCCTGGGCTACGAGCCGGACCAAG
>CAYTYV010000787.1:0-1852 GCA_964441055.1 uncultured Polyangiaceae bacterium
CTCGAAGTCGTCGCGGTAGAGCACCTCCACGGCCAGCAGGGCCGCCCCTAGCGGGGTGCGAAAGATCGCCGAGGTGCCCGCGGCAGCGCCCGCCACGAGCAGGATGCGCCGCTCGCGCACGCCCAGGCGCAGGGCACGGGCCACCGTGGATCCGATGGCCGCGCCCGTCAGTGCAGTCGGCCCCTCGCGTCCGCCCGCGCCGCCCGTGGCTAGGGTCAGCAAGGTGGCCAGCGGCTTGGCCCAGATCACTCGCCGCCTGAGCTGGCTCTGCTCGGTGTGGAAGTGCTGGATGACCACGTTCTCGCCCGCGCCCTGGCACTCGGGGGCCACGCGGCGGGCAAAGGCCGAGGCGAGCAGGGCCCCAGCGGCGGGCAGCAGGGCCAACAGCCAGGGTCGGAAGGCCGTGCCATGGCTGGCCTTGTCGGCCATCTCGCCCGCCGCTCGCAGCGGGGTGTAGCCGGCCAGCACGTCCAGGAAGAGCTCCTCGCCAAGCTCGAGCAGCGCGAAGAAGCCCGCAGCCACGAGCCCTGCGGCCGCCCCCACGGCGGCGGCGTGCACGAGCGTGCGGCCGACCAGCCGCAGATCGAGCGGCGCGGCGTCGGCCAGCAGCGAGGTCAACAGACCCCAGCGCTGCGGCGCGCGGACTCGCGACGGGGGCGGGGGAGGGACCGTGGTCGTCATGCCGAGCGACCGTGCGGTGGTGGTGGTGCTAGCTACGGCCGAGCGGCGGCGTGCTCCTGCAAAGCCTCCTCGGCGCGGGGGTTGGGCCACCAGTCGAGCAGGTTCTTGCGGTGCACGGTCAGCCGCACCAGGTCCACGCCCAAGGTCACCCCGACGCCCGCGGCGCTCTCCGTGCCAAAGGAGCCCAGCACCGAGAGCTGCAGGCCGAGCGGCCCGCCGAGCGAGGCCTGGCCCCATAGGCCCACCGACTCGGTCTCCCAGGTGCGGAAGTAGGGGCCCGCATCCACGGCGACGCCCAGCCAGCCCGACTGGAAACCCTGGGTGGCAAAGCGAGCGGCCAGCCCGATGTCGGTGCCGTGCTCGATGACCGGCTGCAGTCGAAACAGCCCGCCAACGATGAAGGGGTTCGAGTCGGGCGAGCCCACGCCCGCGTCGATGGCCAGGGTAGGCGAGAGCCCCAGCTCGTCGTCCTCGTCCTGCCAGCCGATGCCGCCGCCGCCCACGTGCATCCAGCCCGAGACATCGGCATGGGCCGTGGCGGCCTGCCCGCAAAGCGCCAGGAAGGCGGCGAGCCCGGCAGCGGTTTTCGCAAGTCGACGCATCGTGCGAGGGCGTAGCACAGCGCTCGGGTGGGGTCGATTGGTGGCGGCGCTCGCCAGCCGCCTCTCGCGCCAGTCGCCCTGCCTCCGAAGCTTTGCGTCGTTCGCCACAGCCCGCAGCCAGCATCGCGGGCGCCCCTCAGCCGCCACGCCTCTCCAGTGCGAATTCGGTCCATTGTCCTTTCCGGCGGGCACTGTGCCAAGCTGTCCGCGAACGGACACGATGCATCATGGTGGACCCGACTGAATCGTTCGCAACACTCCGGCCCGTCTCATGACGACTCACGTTGGACATCTTCGCCAGCTCGGCCCGGGCGGCCCCCACATCCCCATCATCGGCCAGGGAACCTGGCAGATGGAGCGTGACGAGCGGAAAACCGTCCTTGCGGCGGTGCGCCGCGGCGTGGAGCTCGGCCTGACCCACATCGATACGGCCGAGATGTACGGCTCTGGACAGGTCGAGGAGCTCTTGGGCGAGGCGCTGGAGGGCCTGCGCGATCGGGTCTTTCTCGTCTCAAAGGTCCTACCGAGCAACGGCTCCTGGCAGGGAACCCTGCGCGCCTGCGAGCGCA
>CAYTYV010000788.1:0-1851 GCA_964441055.1 uncultured Polyangiaceae bacterium
TTGGGCCTTTCGCCAGAAGAAACCGTGCTCGTGGCGACCTGGGGCCGCGCCTTGCCGCCACCGGTCGGCCGATGCCTCGCCCAGAAGTAGCGTTGCGATCCGACGGAAATCGACCAGAAACGAGGGAGAGGGGGCGTATCCATGGACGTAGATCAACTCAAGAACCTTCTCGGCCTCGAGCCGCTGCCCGAGGAGGGAGGCTTTTTCACGGAGACGTATCGGTCGACGGTGGTCCTGCCCGCCGAGGCCATCCCGGCTGACTATGGCGGAGCCCGTTGTGCGAGCACGGCCATCTACTATCTATTGACCCCGGATACCTTTTCCGCCTTGCACCGTCTGCCAGGAGACGAGATCTTCCACTTCTACCTGGGTGATGCGGTGGAGCTGCTCGAGCTACGCGCGAACGGCGAGGGCCGCGTGGTGCACTTGGGTCCGGACCTGCGCGCGGGAATGAAGCTTCAGCACGTGATCGAGGCGGGCACCTGGCAGGGCTCGCGGCTTGCGCGGGGTGGCCGCTTCGCGCTCCTCGGCGTCACCGTGGCCCCGGGGTTCGAGTTTCAGGACTACTGCCCGGGTGATCGCGACGAGCTGGTGCGAGCATACCCAGAGCTCGCGGAGATGATCCGGAGCCTGACGCGATAGCGGCCGCGTTTGGGATGAGCGTTGCATGCGATTGACAGCCGTGAGCGATATGGCAAGCTCAGCTCGACCCATGCGTTGCGATCCATACGAAAGCAGCGCCCGCTGGTACGACGGGCTGATCGAGCCGCTGCTCAGCGCGACGCGCCAGAAAGCCCTCGAGCTGTGGCCGCCGCGGCCGGGCATGGTGGTGCTCGACATGGCCTGCGGTACGGGAACGCTCTTGGCGCGCTATGCCGAGGCTGGCTGTGAGGTGCACGGGATCGATGCCTCGCCCGCCATGATCTCTGCCGCTCGGCGTAAGCTTGGCGGCAGCGCAACGCTGCATCTAGGAGACATTGCGGACGCTCCCTACGACCGCGGCAGCTTCGACCTGGTGACCTTCAGCATGGCGCTGCACGAGATGCCCGACGGAAGCCGCTTGGCTGCGCTAGAGGAAGCGCGCCGCGTGCTGTACGATGATGGCCGCGAGTTGGTCGTGGACTACCATCCCGGTCCGGCCGGCTTTCCCACGGGCTGGCTGATCAAGGCCTTGGTCGACGCCGTCGAGCGGTCGGCTGGCAAGCGTCACTACCACAACTACCAGAGCTTCGTGGCCTCGGGCGGTGTGGCGGCGTTGGCAGCCCCGTACGAGCTGCGGCTCGCGCGGAGCCGCATCATCGGAGAGGGCAATCTCGGCCTGTACCTTTTGCAGCGCGCAAGGCCCTAAGGTCATTGCCTATCGACCGAGCGCCCGGGCTGTCCGAGCGGGCGCAGATGGCAAGGCGGCTCTGAGTCGAGCGTGCATGTTGCGAGCACGGCCAGCGCCGAACCGTGGTCAGGGAGCTGCTTGCAGCGGATGAGCAACTGCGCGACACCGCTGGGCTCGAGGGCTGCGCAACCGCCAGCAGCCGAGACTACGGCGACGATGACGACGGCGCGTCTGAGGGGGGCTCGGCGGCTCGGGATCGCTAGGAGGCCACGGCGCGGGCGGCGACACGGCGGGCACGGGCGGCGTGACGTACTACTTCATCGTCGAGAGCACCTTGGTCGCGGGCAACGACTTCGACCTGGATGTGAGCTGCCTCTGAGCCGTTCGGGGTGGCGTCGGAGCGGCCGAGTGGTCGCTTGTCCCGGAAGGGGGGAGGGCATATACTGCTGTTGGGCCCGGCGAACGAGCACGGACCCACGATCCCGAAGCGAGCGGACGGGAGGCGCGTCATGGGGAGGGCG
>CAYTYV010000789.1:0-1844 GCA_964441055.1 uncultured Polyangiaceae bacterium
GCGCTACGCCGAGCACCAGCGCGTGGGCCTTGACGAGATGTACTACTACCAGGGCACCGACTGGATCGAAGAGGTCGAGCAGCGCGCGATTCGCGAGCTGCGCCTCATCTTCGGCTGCAACAACGCCGAGGTGCGGACCATCAGCGGCCAGATGGCCAACGAGACGGTCTTCGAGGCCATGGTGCGCTTTGCGAGCTTCAAGCGGCGCAAGACGAGCCGCCGAATCTCCCGTATGCAGCGCATAATGAACAACGCGCTAGCCCTCGGCGGGCACTTGAGCTCGCAGCCGCTGGGCGCGCTCTACAACTACGTCCGCGTCGACGAGCAGGGCCAGGCCGCCGTGAGCCACATCCCGCTCCGAGAGGACTACCCCTACGCGGCCGACCCCGACAAGCTCTGCGAGCAGATCGACGCCGAGCGGCCCGAGCTCGTCATCTTCGGCAAAAGCATGGTCATCGAGCCCGAGCCCATCGCCGAAGCTCGGGCAGCCGTCGAGTCGCTGCATCCCGAACAGCGCCCGATCCTCATGTACGACATGGCCCACGTGCTCGGCCTGTGCGGGCCGCTGTTCCAGCAGCCCTTCGTCGACGGCGCCGACATCGTCACGGGCTCCACCCACAAGACCTTTTTCGGACCGCAGCGCGGCGTCGTCCTGAGCAACCTCGAGGAGAGCTTCGGCAGGCGGCGCTTCCTATGGCAGTTCATCCAGCAGGCGGCCTTCCCGGGCGCCACCAGCAACCACCACCTCGGCACCTTGCAGGGCCTACTGGCGGCCGCCTACGAGTTCCGCGCCTTCGGGCCAGCCTATCAGCAGGCCATTCACCACAATGCGCGCGCCTTGGCCCAGGCGCTCTGCGACTGCGGGCTGAAGGTCGAGGGCGATCCGAGCCGCGGCTACACCCAGACCCACCAGGTCTTGGTCGACGTGGGCCCGGGCCGCGGCCGGCCGATGGCGCGGCGGCTCGAGGAAAACCACATCGTCTGCAACTTCCAGGGCCTGCCGGGCGACTCGGGCTTCCGGCTCTCGCGCGGGCTGCGCCTGGGCGTGCAGGAGATGACCCGCTTCGGCATGGGTCCCGAGGGCTTTGCCGAGCTCGCCGAGCTCATGGCGGACTGCATCCTCAAAAACGCCGACGTGCGCGAGCCCGTGCGCCGATTGCGCGCGGCCTACCTCCAGATGCAGTACTGCTTTTCCGAGCTCGAGCTGCCCGAGTTGTGACCTGAACTCGAGAAGTCGCTGCGAACCGATCACGTCTGTCTCGGAGAGACTTTGCGGGGGTTTGGGGGCAGAGGACGGAGCGCAGCGACGACCGGAGCCCCCATCGTCAAACCCATCCGCAAGATCATCATCTCGGCGAGCCGACGACAGGATATGCCCGGCTGCGAGACCGAGCGCCTGCTCGCCGAGCTCTCGGCGCGCGAGCTCGTCTGGCGGCAGCCCTACACGGGCAAGGAGAAGCGGCTGCGCTTCGATCCGGCCGAGGTCTTCTGCCTGGCACTTTGGTCCAAGGACTTCGGCCCGCTGCTCCGTCATCCGCGGGGCTTCGAGATCATCGACCCTTTGCGGCCCGCCTTCCTGTTCACCATCAACGACTGCCCCGAGCTCGAGCGCGGCCTAACGACGCCGCTGGGCGAACGGCTGGCCCAGGCCGCGCAGATCGCCGCGCGCTATGGCCCCGGACGGCTCCTGTGGCGCTTCGACCCCATCGTTCACTGGCGCGAGCCCTCGGGCCAGCTACGCCACAACGCCGCGTCCTTCGGTGTCGTTGTCGTGCGAATGGCGGTGCTTGGAGTGTTTCGCTGTGTGCTGTCCTTCGGGTAGGGCTTGGGGATGTTGCTCCTGT
>CAYTYV010000790.1:0-1840 GCA_964441055.1 uncultured Polyangiaceae bacterium
AGGGCTCGAACTTGTGAAAGCGCAGCACGTTCAGCCCTCGCTCGAAGCCGGCCGGGTCGTACATGTCGCTGAGCACCACGGCCATCCCGCGGCGCTTGTGCTGCGCCACGAAGGTCTTGCAAGCCGCGCCGAGATCGGTCGTTCCGTCGGGCTCGATGTCCTCGAGGAAGCGGAACACGCGGAAGATGCGCGCCTTGCCCCGAGTGGGCGGCACGCGGCCCGAGATGGCATCGCCAGCGCTGACGATGGCGACGCGGTCTAGATTGGCCAGGCCCACGTAGGCCAGCGCGGCGCACAGCTTCTTGGCGTAGCGGAGCTTGGCCCCGTCGCCGAAGCCCATGGACAGGGAGCTATCGAGGATGAAGTAGATCGACAGATCCTCCTCTTCCTCGTAGAGCCGCAGCAGCAGCCGGTCCAAGCGCTGGTAGGCGTGCCAGTCCAAGCGACGGAAATCGTCACCGGGGGCATAGTCGCGGTGGTCGGCAAACTCGACGCCCGAGCCGGTCTTCTTGGTGCGCCGCTCGGCCTTCATCGCCCCGGAAAAGACCCGGCGGGCCACCATGGACAGGTACTCCAGCTTGCGCTGGAACTCCTCGTCGAACAGCGGCTCGCCCCGCTCGGCGGGCGCGGGCCTTGACCAGCGGCGCGACAGCGGAGCAGCAGCTCGTTTGAAGGCGTCGACGAATGCCATGGCCGCTCGCTGGCTACCTCGCGCTTTCGGGCAGCATGCGCACGAGCTTGTCGATCAAGTCGTCGGTGCGAACCCCCTCGGCCTCGCCCTCGAAGCTGAGCAGCAGGCGGTGGCGAAGCGCGGGCAGCGCCGCCCGCCGAATGTCGTCGACGGCGGGAGCGAAGCGTCCCTCGAACAAGGCGTAGATCTTGGCGGCGAGCAGCAGCGCTTGCGCCCCGCGGGGCGAGGCGCCGAACTTGACGAAGCGCTGGATGTCCTCGTCGGCATCCGCGTGCGTCGGGTGGGTGGCCTGCGCCAGCCGCACGGCGTAGTCCTGCACGTGGCGAGCCACGGGCACCTCGCGCACCAGTCGCTGCATGCCGAGGATCCCGTCGCGGTCCAGCCGAGGCTCGGCCCGCGGCACCTGCCCGCCCGTCGTGCGGTCCAAGATGGTGTGCAGCTCGGCGCGATCGGGGTAGTCCACGTAGAGCTTGAAGAAGAACCGGTCGAGCTGCGCCTCGGGCAGCGGATAGGTACCCTCGCTCTCCAGCGGGTTCTGCGTGGCCAGCACGAAGAACGGCTCCTCGAGCGCGAAGGCCTGCGTGCTCATGGTCACGCGGTGCTCCTGCATGGCTTCGAGAAGCGCGCTCTGGGTCTTGGGCGTGGCCCGATTGATCTCGTCGGCCAGCACGATGTGCGCGAAGACCGGGCCCTTGCGAAAGGAGAAGCTGCGCGCGCCCGTCTCAGACTCCTCGACCACCGTGGTGCCGAGGATGTCGGCTGGCATCATGTCTGGGGTGAACTGGATGCGCGAGAAGCTCAGGCGCAGGGCATCGGCCATGGTGCGGACCAGCAGGGTCTTGCCCAGCCCTGGCACGCCTTCGAGCAAGGCGTGCGAGCCGGCCAGCATGCAGATGATCACCCCATCGATGACCTCACCGAGGCCGACGATGACCTTGCCCACCTCCTCGCGCAGCGCGGCGGTATGCCGCTGGAACTCCGCCACCTCTGCGCGCGCCTTGTCCTGATCCTGCTCCGTCATAGTCGTCCTTGTCGTGCTCGCCGCTCGAGGCGCAGCCCACGGGCCATCCTCGCCTACGGAGCGTCGTCACTGCCGTGGCCGAATGAGCTGGAAGTAGCGACGCACGTAGAAGCGAAAGCCGTCGGGGA
>CAYTYV010000791.1:0-1838 GCA_964441055.1 uncultured Polyangiaceae bacterium
GATGCGCTTGACGCTGAGCGCGTAGGCGAAGTTCGGCCCGAAGGACACCGTGCCGCGGTGGCGGGCGATCATCTGCAGCCACCTGGCGGGCCGCTTGAGGAACTCCATCGGTGGCAAAAAGCTCACCTCAACTCCGCCGTAGAGCGGGCCTAGCAAAAAGCCGACCAGCCCCATGTCGTGATAGAGCGGCAGCCACGAGGCGCCCGCGTCGTCCGCACCTAGCCCGATGCCATCGATGCCGATGGCCTTCCAGTTGGCCGCCAGGTTGGCGTGGCTGACGATCACGCCCTTGGGCGCGGAGGTCGAGCCGGAGGTGAACTGCAGAAAGCAGGTATCGTCCGGCTTGAGCTCGGCCGGCCGTAGCGGCTCGTCCGCGGCGCTCAGCGACTCGATGGTGACCACCTTTTGGAGCTCGGGCGCGCGCGCCTGCACCGTGCCCAAGAGCTTCTTGATGGCGGCGTCGGTGAGCACCACCTTGGCCCCCGAGCGGGCGACGATGTGGCCCGTGTTCTCGAGGTATCCGCCAAGCTGGCGCAGGCCGGGCGGCGGATAGATGGGCACGGGAATAACGCCCGCCCGCACCGCCCCCAAGAAGGCAAAGGCGAAGTCCGGGTTGTCGGGCAGGATGAGCACTACCCGGTCGCCTTTTTTCAGGCCCAGGCTCTGCAGGGCACCGCCGTGGCGGGCGGTGTGCTCCTCGATCTCGGCGAAGCTGAAGAAGCGATCGTCCGTGCCGCGCTCGCCGATGAAGCGATAGCCCCGGCCCACCCGTCGCGCCGCCGTGTCTTCGATGGCCTCAGCCAGGGTGCGAGCGAGGCGTACGGTCACGACGCCCACTGGCCCTTTTCGCGCAGGCGTGCCTCGATGGCGGTGATGACGTCGCCGATGCTCACCACCTCCCGCAGCTCCTCGTCGTCGATGGCCAGCTCGAACCTGTCCTCGATGTCCGCCACCAGCTCCATCACTCCCAGCGAGTCGATGCCGAGGTCAGCCACCAGCTCCGTCGTCTCGTCGAGCTTGTCCACCGATTCGGCATGGTTGCGGATCAGCTCGCTGAGCTCGGCAGACACCTTGTCGCGCGTCCAGGTCATGGCGCCTTGTTAGCCCATCTTCCTCGGGTTGTGGAGGGGCTCGGCCCAGCGCCTTGCTCAGGCCCGCCAGGTAGCCACTAGCCACAGCGCCAGGCCGGCCACGGCCAGGGCGGCAGGCCACAGCGCCCCGCGCCAATCGGGCCGTCCGCCCAGACCGGCCAGGCGCCGCGCCCACCACACCGTGCCCGCGGTCCACAGCACGGCCCCGACGAGCAGGGCGATGACCCACGGAAGCCGAGGCGTCTCCTGGCGCTGCAAGGCGGCCAGCTGGTCGGCGATGATTCGCTCGTCGCTGGCGCCGCGGGAAGCGGGCGCCCGTGGCAGCCCAGCCGAGAGTCGGGCGATCTCGCGGTTGGCTCGCTCGAGCCGGTCGGCCTGAGGGGTGTATAGCCAGCGGCTTTCCAGCGCGGCGGAGCGCACGCCCCGCCAGGCAAGCAGCGCTAGATCGGGGCGGTGGTGCTGCTCGGCCGCGCGCCCCAGCGCCGCGAGCCGGTCGTAGGCCACCCGCACGTGCGGCGCGCCAGGCGCGTACCAGCCAGCCGCCCGTCGCGCCCGCACCGCTGCCTCGTGGGGATCGCCGACAACGAGGGCGTCAGTGCTGGCGGCGATCTCCCGCTCGCCCGCGGCCATCACCCGGGCGGTGGCCAGGCCCAGCGCTAGCCCCAGCATGGCCGCCGCCCACAGCGCGGTGGTCCAGGCCCGACGCCTCGCTCCAGCCCGCCTGCCCGCTCGACGATCGTTCACCGC
>CAYTYV010000792.1:0-1832 GCA_964441055.1 uncultured Polyangiaceae bacterium
CCGAGCCGGCCTGACCGCCGCCGCTACCCGCGCTGCCGCCGCTACCTGCGCTGCCGCCGCTGCCGCCGCTGCCGACCTCGCGATAGTCGCCATCAATGCCCAGCATGGCCGAGCAGCTCCATGCGCCCAGGGCGATGAGGGAGATCCACGCCAGATGCCGCTGCTTGCTCATGCTCCCATCGCTCCCCGCACCGCCCCTCCTGCAGGATCCTAGCCTGAATTATTCACCAAGGAGCAACAAGTGCCCGAGTGCGCGCGGATTTCGTGCCAGATCCGGGGCTCGGCCCGCTCACGAGCACTGCCCGTTCGAGCACTGGCTGGGCGGGCTGCACGGCTCGGCGACCCCGCAGCCGCGCGAGCAGATGCAGATGACGCTGTCGTAGTATCGGTGGTCGCAGCCCAGGGGCTCTCCCCAAGACACGACGCACTCCTGGTCGCCGAAGTTGTTGAAGACGTCGAGGCACTCGCCGCCTCGGTCCGCACACATCTGCGCGCAGCTCTCGCTCTGGTCGCTCGCCTGGAAGTAGCACAGCCCGGGCGTCTGCTCGCAGTGAACGAAGCTCGGGGCTCCGGCGTACTGGTCGGCGCACGGAATCAGTCCCGCGGCGCAGTCGGTGCCGCAGTCCGTCAGCACCTGCTCGATGCAGACGTAGTTCCAGGCGGTGGTACAGCAGTAGGGGTAGGCGTTGCACACCGCGGCGGCGCAATCGTCGCAGGCTTCGCTGAGCGGACCGCCGTACTCACAGAGGTCGTGGGCGCAGGCGGTGCCCCCTCCGCCCTGGCCGCTCTCACCGCCGCTGCCTCCGGCCGAGCTACCCGTCGCCGTACCCGTGGCCGTACCCGTGGCCGTGCTCGTGCCCCCCGAGCCGGCTTGGCCGCCGCCGCTACCGCCGACGCTGCTGCCCGCGCTGCCGCCGCGGCCGGCCTCGCGGTAGTCGCCATCGATGCCCAGCATGGCCGAGCAGCTCCATGCGCCTAGGGCAACAACCGGGATCCACGCCAGATGCCGCTGCTTGCTCATGCTCCCATCGCTCCTTGCACCGCCCCTCGTGCGGGATTCATAGCACGAATTCGACGGCTGGCTCGCGCTGCAGGCATCGGCCCGATCAGCCCGCCACCTGCTCCTCGGCCTTGGCCAGCAGCTCCGTACGCACCTCGGCCCGGGAGCGCTTGAGCCTTGCCTTGACCGCCTCTGCGCTGCGCTCGAAGCGCTCGGCCTGCTAGGGCTCCGGCTTCTTGGGCCAGGGGTGCTTGCGCAGCCACGTCGACCACAGCTGCCAACGCTTGCCCACGGCCTTGCGGCCGCGATCGCAGTAGCCCGAGGCATAGTGATTGAGGAAGGCTCGGGGGCCGCGGTCGCGGCACAGCCGTTGCCCCCGCTGCAGGATGTGCAAGGCGGTGCGGAAACAGCGCTCGCGACTGCCGACGAGCTGGCGCGCGGTCCAGCCCTCCTCGGTGCGGCCCTTGTCGACCGCGATCTGCATCAAGCAGTGGTAGCGGCCGCGGCCCGGGCGAAGGTCCACGTGGCGGCGCCAGTGCGACTCGTAGTAGGAGATGGCCAGCATCAATGCCGCGGTCTTGGCGCGGCCGTCCTCGCCTGCAAAAAGCGGCGCCTCCTTGGGGTCGAGGCTCACCTTGGCAATGCTCTCGGCAATGGCGGCGTAGCGGGCGCGACCCTGGGCCGCGGTCTCGCGCGCTTCGGGCGGATGGCGCGAGTGGCCCGGGGGAACGGCTGTCAGCATCACGCCGAGCAGCCAGGCTGCAAGCATCTCCGCGGTCATGGCCAAAGGCTCAGCGTAGCGCTGCGGCGCGCGGTCGATCAAGCTTTCGCG
>CAYTYV010000793.1:0-1817 GCA_964441055.1 uncultured Polyangiaceae bacterium
CGGCCCTCACCCCGTCCGGGGCCGGGCGATGGGCGCACGGGGCGAGGGCGTACGCCGCTAGTCCTGCCCGACCACTCGCTCCCAGACGGACTCGTTGGTGGCGAACAGGCTGTCGCGCTTGACCTTCAGCATGCGCGCGAACTCCACCGTGCGCAGCAGCCGATCCGAGTCGCGGTCACCCCCTTCCTCGTAGGGGATGATGCGCACGCGCACCTGCTCGAGCAGGTGGATGCCGTCGCCCTTGTAGCTCACGTCGGTGCGGAGCCGGTACTCGGCGTACAGGCCGCGCTCGGTCACGGAGGGCACTCGCTGGACGCGCTCCAGGTCCACGGTGGCGGTATCGAGCAGACGACCGCGCCGCAATAGGAAGAAGTCGGCGATCTTGCGACAGTTGGTCTCGTCGGGGCAGCGCTTGGCCTCGGCCACCACCAGGGTCTCATCGCCCATGCGCACGACGTTCAGCTCGGCGTTGGCCGGGCCGCGATAGCTTCCCACGCCGTAGACCTCGGCTCGGTCGTCGATGCCGCGAACCAGGGCCACGGGACCGCCGACGTCGCCGTTTTCAAAGGCCAGGGCGCGCACCCACACCGAGCGCAAGCCGCGCGGCCCGGCGCGAAGGTCGATCTTCTCCGGATCCACCGCCTGGGGCCAGCCCTGGGATGCAATGCCGTAGCGGAGCGTCTCGTTGGCGAAGAGGTAGTGTCCCGTGCAGTCCATGGCCGTGGGCTCGAGCCCCTTCTTGAGCTCGAGGTCGGGAACGATGATCTCCAGCCACTGCTCGGGGTCGAGCGAGCGGACCACGACGCCGCCGCCCGGATCCCGCGCGGGGGGAGCCAGCATGGTCGTGCAGACCGGGATGGGCGTCACGATCCGCGTCGGCACCTCCGGATGGGCTTGTTGTGGCGGACCGGGACAACCTGGAACCGCCAACGCAAACAGAACCAAGGCCAGGGCTTGACGTCGCATGGGCCAGCGGGAAACGAGTTGGTACACCTTCTTCACGCGCGTAGTCGTACCACGGCCGGGCTCGGGGGACCGAATTCATGGCGGTTGGGCAGGGGGAGAAAGGCCTCTTGGCCCGTGACGCGGCGCGTCAATCCCCGGAAACAACGACGCTCCTCGAGCCACGACGCCCATATTTCATTCCGCTGCATGGTTCAGGGTTGACTCGGCAACGCGGGCCCCTATTTTATGCCGGTCACGCTTCGTTCCGCTCGGAAAGGGGTCCGGGGGAGGCGAAGTTTCTCAAGCCCTACGGGGTTGCGTCGGTGGCCAGCGCGGAGTGGTCCGTAGACTGAGGCCCATCAGCGCCGTTGCTGTAGGAAGGAACACATTCGAACAATGGCTCTCAACGCATACCTCAGGCTGTCGGGCGAAACGCAAGGTGAAATCAAGGGCTCCGTGACCCAGGCGGGCCGCGAGGACTCGATCATGATCATCGGAACCTCGCATGAGGTGGTCTCGCCTCGCGACGCGGCCAGCGGCCTGCCCACCGGCAAGCGCCAGCACAAGCCGTACGTGATTACCAAAGAGGTGGACAAGTCCACCCCCTTGCTGTTCACCATGCTCGTCAACAACGAGAACATCACGAACTGGAAGATCGAGTTCTGGCAGCCGTCCAAGTCCGGCAAGGAGCAGCAGCACTACACGGTAGAGCTGATCAACTCCAGCATCGCGGGCATTCGCCAAGAGATGCTCAACAACAAGTACCCCGAGAACATGCAGCACAAGGAGCGGGAGCACATCTCGTTCTGCTACCAGAAGATCATCTGGACCTGGGTCGACGGCGGCATCACGGCCGAGGACGATTGGGAAGC
>CAYTYV010000794.1:0-1806 GCA_964441055.1 uncultured Polyangiaceae bacterium
GGCGCTCGCTCTCGTGGTTGAACAGGATGCCATTGCAAGCGAATAGGCCATAGGCTTCGCGGTAGTTCTGGCAGACGTAAAAAGCGTAGGCCTTGGCCGCGGCATAGGGGCTGCGCGGGTGAAAGGAGGTGGTCTCGCGCTGCGGCGTCTCGACCACCTTGCCGAATAGCTCGCTGGTGCTCGCCTGATAGACGCGGCACTCGGCGCCGCGCTTGCGCACGGCCTCCAGCACCCGCAGGGTTCCGAGCGCGGTCGCCTCGGCGGTGTACTCGGGCACCTGGAAGGAGACGCCCACGTGGCTCTGCGCGCCCAGGTTGTAGATCTCGTCGGGACGGATCTGGTCGATCACCGACTGCAGCGACGAGGCGTCGGTCAGGTCGCCGTAGTGAAGGTGCAATCGGCGGCCGGACTCGTGCGGATCGGCGTAAATGTGATCGATGCGATCGGTGTTGAACACGCTGGAGCGGCGGATGATGCCGTGTACGTCGTAGCCCTTGGCGAGCAACAGCTCGGCCAGGTAGGAGCCGTCTTGACCGGTAATGCCAGAGATCAATGCGCACTTCATGGCGGTGCTCCGTCTGCGGGGGTTGGCGCTCGAGGCGCAAGCGAAGCCTCATCATCGGGGCTTGTTCCGTAGGACGCAAGCGCCCAGCCGAGCGCGGGTGCCGCCCGTCTGAATCGCGGCTGGCAGGCCCGAAATTGCGACCAAGGTGGTTTCATCGCGGCGATGGGTCGCAGTTGACGCCCGAGCGGCGGGGACTACCGTACGGCCATGCGGTTTGCCTACGCCAAGCTCGACGGCACCAACCTGGGCCTCTGGCGGCTCGGTGGGCCGGGGCTGGGCAACCTGCTCTTTCCCTGGGCGCGGTCGGTGGTGGCGGCCGAGGAGCATCGGTTGGTGCTGCTGGCGCCCACCTGGCGGCAGATCAAGGTGGGGCCCATCCTGCGCGGCGAGCGCGACTGGCGAAGCTACGGCGGGCTGTTTCGCACGCCGCCAGAGTACGTGAGAGGACTGCAGAAGCTGGCCGTGCTGGCGAGATTTGTACGCGTGTCGGAGGAGCGTTTTTTTGCGGATCCGGAGGGTGCGCCGCGCGATTGCGTGGTCGAGCTTCAGGGCATGGGGGGGCTGTTCGAGCGGGTGCTCGACCATCACGAGCTGATTCGCGCGCGCCTTCGCGCCATGACGCGCGAGCGCCACCAGCGCGGGCTGGGCTTCGCCTTTGGACGATCGATCAGCGTGCACGTGCGCCTGGGTGACTTCGCTCCAGCCGACGCTGCCCAGCCGGCCGAGGGAGGCCCCACCGTGCGTCAGCCCATGGCCTGGTACCTCGCCAAAGTGCGCCAGCTTTGCGCGCGCTTGGGTGAAGAGACCCGGGTGCACGTCTTTTCGGACGGCACGGATGACGAGCTCGGAGCGCTGCTGGAGCTCAGGGGCGCGCGGCGCTTGCAGTTCGGCTCGTCGCTCGCCGACCTATGGGCGCTCAGCCGTGCCAGGGTCCTCGTAGCCTCGGGATCTACCTTCAGCATGTGGGCCTCGTACCTCGGGCGGATGCCCGTCATCTGGCACCCGGGACGGCTGCGGCAGCGGCTGTATCGCAATGGCGCAGCCGAGATCGAAAGCGCCCAGGACGAGCCCTTGCCCGAGTCGTTCTGGCAGGCCGTGGAGCGGAGGCATGAGCGCCATCGGTGATCCCCCTGCGTCGCCGTCGTCGCCCCAAGCGACGGCTCGGCAGCGGGCGATCCGCCTGGCCCTCACCATGCCGCGCTGGATCCCCATCCGCTCGACCGATCACCACTACCTCTACC
>CAYTYV010000795.1:0-1796 GCA_964441055.1 uncultured Polyangiaceae bacterium
CCTGGAATAAGCGTTCGCGAGGGATCATAGGCCTCGTCGCTTGCCGATGGGGACTCTCCGGCCACAGGCAGGGTCCTTGTTGAGGGGTCGCGGGCTCGCGCGGCGGGCGAAGCGATCGTCGATTTGGGGCGTGCGGTCTTGGAGCAGAGGGCAGGCGCACCTCGGGTGTCGTTTGGGGTGCGAAGGAGTACGAGCCGTCAGCTCTGGAGTCGTACGTGGGCGAGGAGGATGGTGGGGGTCATGCGATGGCTCCTCGCGAGGCGGACATGAATTTGTCGCGATTGGTGCAGCACACGGGCGGCGACATAGACGAAGGCGTGCCGGAAGCGCTTCCACTCCCAGCGCATCGTCTCGCGGGGCAAGGCCAGCTGAGCGAGCCAGGCCTTGAGGTTGTGGGCGAGTCGGGCACAGGTGAGAAACGCTGCGTTGGAGAGCAGCCCTCCGGTCGGCATGCGCATGCCGGCGATGCCGTGCTGGAGCTGCTCGATGACGTTCTCCTGGTCGCAGCGCTGGTAAGTGAGGTCGACGACGGCCCGGGCGGAGGTGGAACACGGGAGGTTCGTGAGCACGTAGCGGTAACGCCAGAGCTCGAACAGCTCGCCTTGGAGGTACTCCTCGATCCGTTGGCGCCGGATTAGCAGCCGATAGGTCGACCGGCTGCGCTCGGGTCGGTACGGGATCTCGGCGACCCATTGACGCTCGAGGCGCAGATCGTGCTTGCCTCGTGCTCGTGCCAAGCGCCGTCGCAGATTCGGCCGCCGCTTGCGCCGCCGGCCGGGAGGCGAGGCTCGGCGCGCCCGTTGCCCGGGCCCGCGATACGGCTTCCAGGCCGCCTCGGGCAGGGCTTCGGCCAGAGCCTCGAAGTTCTTCTGGGCGGGTGAGACGACGGCAAAGCACTGCCCGTGGGCTTCACAGGCGTCGAAGACCTTCTGGCTGCAGAACGCCGAGTCGCCTCGCACGACCACCTGGCGAAAGCGACGCAACAGCATCGGAAAGAGCTCGGCCAGGTGGCCTTCGGCACCCTCTGCCGAAGGCGTGTTGCCCGGTCGATTGATGAGCCGCAAGCACTCCTGCGTCTCGGCCAGCGAGATGACCAGCGGGTGGTAGGCCAAGGGCCCCTTGTACGAGAAGTCCGCGCCTTCCTTCTGATCGCCGTAGACCGGATGCACATGGCTATCCAGGTCCACGATCGCCTGACCCGCCTTCTTGCGCCCGTAGCGGCGCTTCCACACCGCCTCTTGCCCGCGGTCGATCGCGCTGTCCAATGCCTCCAGGGCTCCGGCGTCGAAGCGCCGCAGGAAGTCGCCGGCCGTCGTCGGGTCCGGGATCCGCGCCGCCCCCAGCATCCGCCGGACCGGCTCACTCGCCTGCAGGTGGGCGATGTCCTCGATGCAGGTGCCCCCCACGAACAGGTTGTAGACGTGGGTCAGCACGTGGTCGGACTCCGTGAAGGGCCGGTGAGACTGCAGAAGCTCCAGCGCCTCATCGAGCGCTCGCTCTACCCTCAGCTGCCTCACCAGCGCCACCGCCAACGACAAACCACCATAGGCGGTCGCCTCGCCCCGCTCCTCCGAAACATGGAGCTTCGGGTGACGAAACACCGGCCCCGAAGTCCTCGGCGACCGCAGCTGCGATCGCGGAATCGATGTGCCTTGATTGACGTGACTCGCCCGAACCGGCGGCGTATGCTCTTTCACCTGAGGTGCCCATCTGGAGGATCGTGGGTTTGTGGTAGACACACGATACCGCCCAGATCGCGGCACCTCAGCCTATTAAGCGCTTATTCCAGGGCTAGA
>CAYTYV010000796.1:0-1784 GCA_964441055.1 uncultured Polyangiaceae bacterium
GATGGTGCTGCTCACGACGCTGATCAGCTTCATCTGCATCATCGCCTCGTGGGGGATCGACAAGCAGATCAAGGGCTACTTCGCCCTGTTCCTGCTGCTGCAGACGGGCATGACCGGCCTGTTCTGCGCCCTCGACTTCTTCCTCTTCTTCGTCTTCTGGGAGGTGATGCTCCTGCCGATGTACTTCCTCATCGGCGTCTGGGGTGCGCCGCCCCGCGTGGACGCCCAGGGCCGCACCCGCGGCGGGCCCTACTCGGCCATCAAGTTCTTCCTGTACACGATGGCCGGGTCGGTGCTGATGCTGCTCGGCATCATCGCGCTGTACTACCACAGCGGCCCGTCGGTGCTGGCGAGCGGCAAGGCCGCTGCCCACACCTTCAACATCATGTACCTGATCTACGAGAACAGCTTCTCCGGCATGACGCTGCTGGGGCTGGACCTGCAGCGAGTGGTCTGGGTCGGCTTCTTCATCTGCTTCGCGATCAAGGTGCCGATGTTCCCGTTCCACACCTGGCTGCCGGACGCGCACGTGGACGCGCCGACGCCCATCTCGGTCATCCTGGCCGGCGTGCTCCTGAAGATGGGCACCTACGGCATGATGCGCATCAACTGGCCGATGCTGCCGGAGGCCACCTTCTGGGCCATCGACGTGGTGGCCGCCTTCGGGATGATCAACATCGTGTATGGCGCGCTCGCAGCCATGGGCCAGCACCGGGCCGAGGGCTGCGACCTGAAGAAGCTCATCGCCTACTCGTCGGTGAGCCACATGGGCTTCTGCCTGCTGGGCATGGCGGCGATGAACGACGTCGGCATGAACGGCGCCCTGCTGCAGATGTTCAACCACGGGACCATCACGGCCCAGCTCTTCCTCCTCGTCGGCGTGGTCTACGACCGGGCGCACCACCGCCGCATGGACGGCTTCGGCGGCCTGGCGAAGGTGATGCCGGTCTACACGGCCTTCGTGGGCGTCGCGTGGTTCGCGGCCCTGGGCCTGCCGGGCCTGTCGGGGTTCATCAGCGAGGCGCTGACCTTCATCGGCGCCTTCCAGCACCAGCAGCTCTTCACCATCGTCAGCGCCACCTCCGTGGTCCTGACGGCGGGCTACATGCTCTGGTCGCTGCAGCGGATCTGGCTGGGCAAGCTCAACGAAAAGTACAAGGATATCAAGGACATCAGCCTGCGTGAGGTCATCTCCCTGGCCCCGCTGGTGGTGACGGTCATCGTCCTGGGCTTCTACCCCAAGCTGATCCTGGGCTTCATGGAGGCGGGTCTGAAGGACGTCGTCGCCCCGGTCGCCAGGTTCTTGGGGCACTAGGCCGTGCACGCCTTCGTCCTCTCCAACCTCGAGAGCGTCGCCGGGTTCGTACCGGAGCTGGTGCTGATCGGCGCCGTCTGCCTCCTCCTCCTGCTGGGCCTGGGCGAGAAGGGCGGCGGCAAGGGCCTGTACGGGGGCCTGGCGGTGGTGGCGCTGCTCTTCTCGGTCGTGGCGGTCGTCTGGCTGATGACGGAGCCGGCCGCGGCGCCCTACGGCCCGCAGTTCGCCGGCATGGTGGTCCTGGACCGGTTTTCGCTCTTCTTCAAGCTGCTCGTCGCGGTGGCGACGGCCGTGGCCATCCTGCTGTCGTGGCGCTCGGACGAGGTGCCCTCACGGGGCGCTCCGGAGTTCATGGCGCTCCTGCTGGGCACGACGGTCGGGATGTACACGCTGGCGTCGTCGCACGACGTCGTCATGCTCTACCTGTCGCTGGAGCTGGTCTCGCTGACGTCCTACGTCCTGGCGGGCT
>CAYTYV010000797.1:0-1782 GCA_964441055.1 uncultured Polyangiaceae bacterium
CGGATTTGCACCCGGCCTTGAAGCGTCAGTCGAGCCCCATCTCGTCGGCTCGGCGAAGCGCCTGGGTCAGCTTGTCGGCCTTCCCCAATCGCCGCGCCCAGTGCTCGGCGTAGTCCACGTCAAAGCCGCCCGCCTCTCGGCGAGCCAAGATGAGCTCGATCGCCGCCAGGGCCCCGCGCACACCCGGTCGCAGCAGATGGGTCATCAGCAGGAGCTCAGGACGAATGAATCGCACGTGGCCGAGCTCGGCTACCGCGCGGGACGTGCTCACCACCTCGTTCGTGAGCTCCTCATCGCGAAAGGTCAGCAGATCGACGACCGCGCCTCGGTACAGTAGATGACAGACCGTGAAGACGTCGTTGTCCTCGCGGGGGCGATCAGGACTCTGAGGCAGGGTCCACTCGGGTGCTGTCTGCTGCTGGCGAACCTTGTCGTACGCGGCGCCTAGATCAGGCGCGGCCAAGGTGATGTCCAGGTCGTCCGTATGCGTCTTACGGGCCCACAGCATCTGCGCGAGTCCACCGACGACGGCGTACGGTGCGTTGCCCGTGAGCGCACTCACGCGATCGACCACTTCCAGCAGTCTCATTGGCGGCAGGTCAAGCGTAGCGCGGCTTGCCTGCACACTGCGAACAAAGCGCTCGGGAGCGAGCGCGTAGCCGCCGTCTGGCACCACCTGGGTAGCGTAGCACGAGCCCATCAAGAGGACTTTCTTCTACTGCCGCTCCCCCCGCAGCCATGCCCCGTGCGGGTAGGCCGGGCACTCGACGCCGCCAGCTCCGACCAGCCTCGTCCAGAAGTAGCCGTAGGCCATGTAGCCGTCGTTGGCGTAGTGCTGATGCGCCAGCGGGTGCACGGTGTAGGGGATCTCGATGACCGAGAGATCCTCGCGGCTCGGCCGGACCCGCAGGGCATCGACGTAGGCACTGTCGTCGTCCTTGTTCTCGTCGGTCAGCTCCTGCACGGTCGCATCGGGCGAGCTCCCGATCTGCAGCAGCCGATGGAGGTCCATCCCCTTTTTCTCCGGTCGGTAATAGTAGAACAGGATGGTCAGCTCCTCGCCCAGGCCGAAGCTGCCCGCGCTCTTGCGGATCTCGAGCTTGCCCGTCTCGCCCGAGAACAGCCCTGCCTCGGTGGACTGATTGTTGCTCGAGTCGATCGGCGTCGAGCCCATGAGAAAGCGCACCGTGTAAGGCGGCTCGACGGGCGCGACGACTTCGCCGTCGGGCCAGTTGTCGTAGCAGAGCCAGCGGATCTCGCCGTCGGGCTCAGGCGCGGCGAGCCGCTCGCCGAGCCAGTCGCTCATGGTGTCGGTCATGGAGCACGCGTGCACGAGCGCCCCCCAGCGCTTGAGCCACGCGCCCGTGTGGGCCCTCTTGAAGGCCTCCACGATCGGCATGGTGGCGCCTTGCGCACGCAGATTGTAGGCGAAGCGGTGGTAGATGGCACGCCCTGGCTCGTCGCCCGGGTAGGACTCGGCGTAGCCCAGGATGCCGTGCACGGGATGGCGGCGACGAAGCGCGGGCAGCCAGGTCTGCTGGTTGTAGGCCGAGAGGTTGTAGCAGGTGGGGATGAGCACGTACTTCAGCCGGTCCGAGTGCGTGGGCGCGCCGTACTTGGCCAGCGCGTCTCCCAGTTGACAGCCGAGCCACCAGTCCCCGCCCCAGACGTTGCCCGCCGAGCCGTGCCCGCTGCAGGCCACCAGATCGGCGTAGTCGGTGGCCTCGGCCGACAGCGTGAGCTCGCCCCCGCTCGTCGGATCGCCCTGGATACCGGGGGTGA
>CAYTYV010000798.1:0-1774 GCA_964441055.1 uncultured Polyangiaceae bacterium
GACACGGGGAAAGGGAACAGAAACAAGAAGGCCCGGGCCATCATCGGCCCGGGCCTTCTTTGTGCTAGTCGCTGCTAGCCCACGAACTCCTAGAGCACCGATCAGTAACAGCGCCGTATCCTATCGCCTGAGGGGGATCGACATCGCTGACAGACCATGATCTGCTGTGCGCCGAGGAGGTCAGCATGGCGCGCAGCGAGTCCTTGTCGTGGTCGGTCCCCGTAGAGCTCGGTCCGCAGGAGGAGTTCATCTGTAAGAGGTTGAAGCGGGTTGGCAGGTTCTACCGCTTTCTTCGGCTTCATCGGCGAGCGCTGTTCGACGACGAGTTCGAGGCGGAGTTGACGCAGATGTACTCCGACACGCCGCGAGGCGCTCCGCTACCTCCGGCGATGCTGGCCGCCGTGACGCTCTTACAGGCCTACGATCAGACATCGGACGCGATGGCCGTCGAGCAGGCGGTTTTCGACCAGCGGTGGCAGATGGTCCTCGACTGCCTGGGGTGCAAGCGGCCGCCTTTCTCGCAGGGTGTCCTCGTCGACTTCCGTCGACGCCTCATCGAGCACGACATGGACAGACGCCTTGTCGAGCGTACCGTCGCGCTTGCCAAGGATACAGGGGACTTCGGCGCTACCAAGCTGCGTGTGGCGTTGGACTCGGCGCCGTTGTGGGGCGCTGGACGCGTCGAGGACACTTTCAATCTCGTCGCCCACGCGGCTCGCCTGGTGATCTCTTGCGCGGCCTCCCTGCTGGAATGCAGCCCTCAGGAGGTCCGGCGGCGGGCCGAGCTGGAGCTGCTCAGCGATCGCAGCATCAAGGCATCCCTCGATATCGACTGGTCTGACGAAGAGCAGCAGAAGGCCGCATTGGCTCGTCTGCTCGACGAGATCGGCAAGCTCCGCTGCTGGCTCGACGAGGCTATCGATGAACGAGACCGCGGCGAGGCTCTTCTCGAGGCGCTCGCCACGCTCGAGCAGGTCATCGAGCAGGACATCGAGCCCGATCCCGATGGCAAAGGCCCCAGACTCAAGGACGGCACGAGCGTTGGCCGCCGCATCAGCATCTCGGACCCCGACATACGGCATGGCAGGAAGTCCAAGTCGCGGGTCATCAATGGCTACAAACGGCACGTCGCCATCGACATGTCTTCCGGGTTCATCCTCGCGGCCGCGGTACGGCCGGCAAACGAGCGTGAGTACTGGGCCATGGACGAGGATCTGCGGGGCGACCTCGCCTGCTTCGGATCGGTGGAAGAATTACACATCGACCGTGGCTATCTCGCCGGCCGCTGGGTCGGGGATCTCGTTGCAGATGGCCAGCGGGTTGTATCCAAAGCCTGGACCCCGTCCCCTCGTGATGGTCGATTCTCCAAAACGAAATTCCAGATCGACATCGACGCGGGCACCGTGACGTGCCCCGCGGGAAACAAGGCCCGAATCGGGAACAGGAAAGCCCAGTTCAGCCGCACAGACTGCGGCCCGTGCGAGCTACACGACCAGTGCACGAAGGCCGCCTATCGCTGCGTGCAACTCCATGAGCAGGAGGCACTCCTACAGCGCTTCCGCACGGCGCAACAGACGCCACAAGGCAGGCAAGAGCAGCGTAAGCGTGTGGTGGTCGAACACGCCCTGGCGCACGTTACCCGACGACAAGGCCGGCGAGCCCGCTACCGGGGCGCTCGGAAGAATCTGTTCGATGTGCGCAGAACGGTGGCGGTGGAAAACCTGCACCGCCTAGACAAGATGCTCGCTGCGTGATTCCTGTTCGGTGCTCTAGT
>CAYTYV010000799.1:0-1767 GCA_964441055.1 uncultured Polyangiaceae bacterium
CGCGCACGTCTCGGACGATCGCGTGTTCGTGGCCATGGGTAGCTTTGGCGTAGACGTGTTCCACGCCGTCGATCCGAGCGAGCTCGTCGCAGCGGGCACCCTCGAGACGGCGGGCAGCGCCCAGGCCGCGGCGGCCGACGACGGCACGCTGGCCGTGGCCGCCTGGAGCCACGTCGCGCTGTACGATGCCACGACGGGAGCATTGGTGGGCACCGAGAAGCTCCGCGGCTACCCGGACTTCGAGCAGGATCTCGGGGTGGCGATGAGCGGGAGCCACGTCTTTGTGGGCGAATGGGAAGGCCTGCACGTCTTGGAGCACCGCCCCGGCTACGTGGCGCCCGATCTGTGGATCGAGGAGCAGCTTTTCCAGTTCGCCGCCGACGAGCTCGATGCCCGCGCGGTGATCGTCGAAAACCGCGGCTATCGACCGCTGCTCATCGACAACGCCGCGGCCTCGCACCCGGCCTTCTCGTTCGACCGCACCGAGCTCGCCATCGCGGGTGGGGAGAGGGACTACCTGGAGGTCACCTTTTCGCCGCCAGGGCCCCTCAACGGGCTGAGCCTGCTGGAGCTCAGCAGCAACGACCCCGACCCCTTGGACGGCAGCTACGCGGCTGGGCTCATCACGCTCGCCTCAACCCAGCTCAACGTGGGCGACGCGCTGGACGACGACTTCGGCTTTCTCGACCCGAATGGCGGGGGCGAGCTGTCAGGCCTCGAGGGCCACGTGGTGGTGCTGGCCTACTTCGCCTTGTTCTGACCCATCTGTGGTCTGGAGTTTCCAGATCTCGAGGCCAGCATCTGGCAGCCTTATCAGGACGACGGCCTGCTCGTGTACGGCCTGCACCCGTCAGGCGAAGATCCCGGCCTGCTCGCGGACTTCGTCGCCCAGACCGGCATCAGCTTCCCGGTGATGAGCGGCCAGAACACGCGCATGCGCTTCGCCTACCCGCCTGGCGTGCAGTACCCCTACCCGCGCGACGTGGTGATCGGCAAGGACCTGACCATTCGCTCCATCAAGAACTCGTTCAACATCGACGACCTCGACGCGCTCGTGCAAACGCTGCTGGCGGAATAGGAGAGCTCATCGTGAAGAGCACGGCTCAAAAGGCGGCGGCATGGTTCTTCGGCGCCGCAAGTGCCATCGCGCTCTTGGGCTGCGGCAGCTCGGGTGAGCCTGAGCTGCCTGCTGGCGCGGCTGGAGCGGGTGGCGGGCCCGGACAGGACGGCGGGCTCGGCGGAGGCGCAGCGCCATGTCTGGCGGCGAGCCCACCCTACGGCGTCGATCCCGAGGCAGGCCATTCCCTGCCCGACCTCGAGGTCACCGCCTGCGACAGCACCCGCGTGACCTTGGATACCGTTCGGTGCGAGGCGACGATTACCCTGTTCTCGGTGGCCGCGGGATGGTGCCAACCCTGCCAGCAGGAGGCCGTCTTGCTCGAAGAGGCCGCCGCCGAGCTCGAAGACGAGGGCATTGCCATCGTGCAGATCCTCTTCGAGGACGCCGCGGCGCTACCCGCCACGAGCCTTTTCTGCAGGCAATGGCGCGACCAATTCGAGCTCACGATACCCGTATTCGCAGATCCGCTGGGCCGAACGACCGAGCTCTTCGACGAGACGAGCACGCCGCTCAACGTGGCCGTGGATCGAGACGGCCGCGTGCTGTGGTCGGCCACGGGCCTGGTTGAGGACGTGGAGGGAGAGCTGCGGGGGCTGCTGCCGTAGGGGCAGCGCTCATGAAAGCGCCCATCCCCCCCCCGCGATCGC
>CAYTYV010000800.1:0-1745 GCA_964441055.1 uncultured Polyangiaceae bacterium
CCTGCACGTGCCCGCCGCCGTCAGCGTGCTTAGCCTCGGCGCGCCCTTGACCCACACCTGGCAGGCCAGCCACAAGGACAAAACGTACCAGTGGCAGAATACCTTCGAGGGCGTGACCCTGGGCACCTTGGGCGATGCCTGGATAGCCGCTAGCGGCGTCTCCATCATGTCGCTCGAGCCCCACGAGAGCGGCAACACAAAAACGGGGGGCAAGACGACGGCCGAGCACGCGGCCCACGCCGCCGAGAAGCTGGTCAAGGTGCACGAGGGCATGGCCCTGCTGCTGGGCACGGCCGAGCTCCTCTGGTTCCTTAAGCCGTCGGCCTCGACCGCGCTCTCCCTGGCGCTCACCGCGATCTACGGCTGGGGCATGCTGGCCCCCAAGGTGTTCGGCAAATCCCACGAGGCCCACCTGCCCGAGGGGCTGACCCACGTGCACGGCGGCGAGGAGGTGCTGCTCACCTCGCCCAACCAGGTGGTCTCGGCCGCGGCTCGCAAGAACATCATGGTCGGGGGCGTGCTGGCCGAGGTGAGCGGCGGGGTCACGGCCGAGATGAAGGGCATCTTCTCGGCGGGCGTGACCGCTCTCGGCCGAGCCGAGCTGCGCGCCATCGGCAGGGCCGAGGTGCTGGCCGACTTCAAGGCCGAGCTCGCCGCCCGAAACGGCACCGCCGAGGTGCTGGGCAAGACCATCGAGATCGGCTCGCTGCACGGTTCCAAGTACACGCCCGGCTACCTCGATCAAGCCAAGACCGAGAGCGTGGAGATCAAGGCCAAAAAGGCCATCGGCATCGAGGCGGCCGACCACACAAACCACAACGAGTCCGCCGTGACGGTCAAGCCCGATGCGCTCCTGCTCGAGGCGAGCAGCGACCACAGCCGCGCTCAGCTATCGGTCGGCGATGCAGCCGTAAGCGCACGGGTGGACCACGCGGGTCTGAGAGTGACCAGGAACGGCATACAGCTGAGTTACGTGGCCAACCAGCACCACGCCGCTGCCCCCCTGGCGGCGTTGACCAATACCCACACGGCAGCGCTGAAGAGCGCCTCCAAGTGGCGGGCTGGCGTGGAGGGCGTCTCCGCCGCAGCCTTGGTCAGCGGCGTGGCTGCGGTAGCTGCCGCCAGCAGGGGATCGGGCAGCGCTCTGGGCGCCGAGATAGCCGCCGAGAGCCTCGCTCTGGGCGCCGCAGCGGCCACGTCCGCCGCGCAGAAGGGCTGCGACAAGGCCATCCACAAGGCCGACGAGACCTACGCTGGCGTCAAGGCCGCCCCCAAGGCTTTGGCCGAAACCAACTACTGGGGCGATGCCAGCACCGCCGCGCCGAACTGTCCCCCGCAGATCACCGTCGATAGCACGGGCTTCACGGCCAAGGACGAGAACACCAGCTTCGGGGTTGGCGCTGGCGTGGTGTGGGCGGACATCGGCGCCAACATCAAGATGCGACTGGTGGACGTCGCCAAGGCCAAGAGCGTCGCCGTCCAGCGGTTCAACGAAGCCCAAGCAGCCCACACGGGAGCTGCACAACTTCTGGCCAACGATGACCAAAACCCGGCCCTCATACTGGCAGAGCAACAGGCCCAGACAGCCCTGACCAACGCGCAGACCCTGCGCGATAACCTCAACGCCATGACCGGTGCGGGCAGCTTCTTCGTCAAGGTCGGCAACACGAATTTCTTGGTGGGTGAGGAAGGCGACCTCGAGATGCAAAACGGCGCTGTCAACGCCATCCACGTCGACGCGGGAG
>CAYTYV010000801.1:0-1731 GCA_964441055.1 uncultured Polyangiaceae bacterium
AGCGGCATGATGATGGGCTGGTCGAGGCTGGGGGGTTTATTGGGCGGCTTGGCGTAGACGCGCATGACGCGCAGCGCCCGAAAGGAGGCCTGGCGAACGGCGTCCAGCCCCTCGCCGCTCTGCGCGGAGACGAGCAGCAGGGGCCAGCTCTCGCCCAGAAGCTCGACCAGCACCTCGGCCTGGACGCGGTTATCGCCGTGATCGAGCTTGTTGACCAGCACCAGGGTGGGCAGCTCTACGTCGCCCGGCTCCAGCCTGGCAAGCAGCTCGGCATCGTCCAGCTCCTGACCGAGGAACCCAGCAGCCTCGTCATCCGCCTCGTTCGCGTCCGCCACGGCGCGGCCCACCGCGTCCCAGGCGGGCGCCAGCTTGACGCGGGCCCGATCGACCAGCCCCTGGATCTGGTCCACGGCCTCGAGCACGCCCACCATGGCGGGATCGAGCACCACCAAGCCCACGTCGGCGTTGCGCGGCATGGCGTTCATCCACGGCTGGTGCACGGTGGGCTCGAAGGCGGGCGTGTCCACGAGCTGGATGGGCGCGTCCTCGAACATCATCATGCCCGGCTGCGGCTTGCGCGTGGTGTAGGGGTAGGAGGCCACCTCGGGCTCGGCGCGCGTCAGGGCAGCGAGAAGCGCCGATTTGCCCGTGTTCGAGGCCCCCAGCAGCACGGCCTGTCCCGCGCCCTGCTTGGGCACGTAGCCCGGATCGGCGCGGCGGGCGCCGCCCTTCTTGACGCCGCTGCGCTGCTCTTCGCGCAGCTGGCTGAGCTTCTTGCGCAGGTCGCCGCACAGGTGGTCGGTGCCCTTGTGCTTGGGGATCACCCGCAGCATCAGCTCGAGCGATTCGATTCTGTCGCCGATCTCGCGCGCCGCCTTGAACTGCGCCTCGGCGGCCATGTACTCGGGTGTCAGGTTGGCGGGCATCGGATCGATCTCGCACCAATCTACTGCTGTCGCGCCCCGCAGCCAACGCCCTCACTTGGGCGGCGGCTTCGGCGCGACCTCCTCGAGGGCCGTCGCCGGAATGGTGTGGCCGTGCTCGCGCTTGGAGCCCAGGTAGCGCACGTTGTAGGCCGTGACCCCCGCCACCAGCGGACTTTGCTCGACCACCTCCAGCCCCATCTTGACCAGGTCGTCGCGCTTCATCGGGTTGTTGCCGAGCAGGCGTATCCGCAGCTTGCCCTGGCGGAAGTAGCGCAGCACGCGGCCCGCATCGGTGAAGTCCCGCGAGTCGGCGGGCAGCCCGAGCTGCTCGTTGGCCTGGTAGGTATCCTGGCCAGCATCCTGGAGCAGGTAGGTGATGGCCTTGGCCCACAGCCCGATGCCGCGGCCCTCGTGACCGGCCATGTACACCAGCGCGCCCACGCCTTCGTCGACGATGCGCGCCAGGGCTGCATCGAGCTGGGGGCCGCAATCGCAGCGCATGGAGTGGAACACGTCGCCCGTCAGGCAGTTGGAGTGCACGCGCACGAGCGGTGCCTCGGCAGCTGCGAACTCGCCGTAGAGCAGGATGGAGTTGACCGCCATGTGGTTGCTGACCAGGGCGTAGAGCATGCGCGGGCCTTCGGCGCGGACCTGCTCGACCACCTGCTCGATGCGGTGAAGGTCGGAGTGGCGCACCCAGGCGTACCAGCGAAAGGTGGAAAAGCCCTCGGCCACTCGCACGGGCAAGGGAACGGGGCCCACCACGGAGACAAAAGGCGGCGGATCGGTCTGCGAGCTGGGACAC
>CAYTYV010000802.1:0-1725 GCA_964441055.1 uncultured Polyangiaceae bacterium
CTGAAGAGCCGCCGCCGATGAACACGTTGTGGGACCCGTCCCTGATCATGCCGCTGTGCAGCGACAGATCCCACTGGCGGGCAGCTGGCAATCCCCCGATGAGCACGTCCCAACGGCCCGTGACGATCGGCGCGGTTTGCTCGGAGGTGAACAGCCCCAACCGCGTCTCTTTGCAGGCCACCGAAGACGCGAGCATACGCGCCGCGACCTTCGTGTTGATCAACACCTCGCGCGATTCCCCCGCTGACAGCGTGCCTACAGGGTGCTGTGGACACAGATGCTTGTGCCCTTCTCGTGCTGCGCGTCGGCCAGCCATAGGCATGCCCCCTCAGGGCCGTCGGGAGCCTCGCCTCATAGTGGCTTGTGCGCCGAGGCGGGACAAGTGGGACGCTAGTCGGAGGGTGGCCGTGCCGCAAGTGCTCGCTCGGGTGACGGGCTGCTGCTTTCCGGCGGTGGAGCGAGCCTCTGTGCGGTAGTATGCGCGGTGCCCACGGGCACGCTGAGGCCGTGCCCCAAGCTGAGGCTACGATGGCGCCACGCTCACGGGACGTCTCCAGTTCGGCACCCGCTCCACCGCGGGTTGCCGTTCGCACGCGGCAGCAGCACTATGCCGTCAATGGCGCCACGCTCGAGCAGCTCCAACGGACGATCCGGCTGCTCGGCCCACGGCGCGGGGGTATCGCCTATCCGGCCTACACGGATTGGGAGATCCATTGGTCACATGTTTCGGAGCACGGCGAGTCCGGCTGGTCGGCTCGAGACGTGACCGCGGTGGTGAGCGCGACGATCACGCTGCCCTGCTGGCGTCCGCCGCGCACGGCCGATCCCGCGCTGGTCAAAGACTGGCAGCGGCTCATAGCGGCCATCGAAGCTCACGAGCAGGGACACGTCGGCCTGGCCGCCCACGCGGCGCGGGCCTTGGCGGACCGGCTCGACGCTCTTCGCAGCTACCCGAGCCAGCCGGCCCTGGTGGAGGCGGCGCGCCAGCTCGCCGACCAAGTGCTCGAGGAGGCTCGCCGCCGCGAACGGTCCTACGATGCGGCGACTGTCCCCGAGCACGTCAACGCGACGGCCCCGGTCGTTACGCGATGAAGCCGAGCAGGTGAAGCGGGCGATGCAGGCGGTCGTTGCGCTTGCGGCGCGAGGGGTCGGCCACGGTGAGCCAGCCGGCCGCTGCTGGCGCCAGCCGTGCTATGCTTGGGTTATGCGTGCGGACGGACAGCAGAGCGGAGCAAGCGGCGGCACGGGCGAGGTTGCGCACGGCCCGCGGGTCGACCGACTGGCCCGGAAGGCACGCCACGCGCGCGACGGCTATCGCCAGGCCATGGGCGAGCCCGAGTACCGGTCGGGGGTGCTCGCCCGGCTGGCCCCCGAGCTCGGCGAGGGGCCAACCGATCTGTGGACGGCCATCTCGTGGACGTGGTCCGTCTGCCTCGGCGGTTCGGCGCCGCCTGACGGAGCGTGCGCGGCCGATGTTGTCGCCGCTGCCGCGGTGCTGCGCGTCTGGTTCGAAAGCGACGAGCCGCTGGCGGTTCTCCAATCGCAGTGGCGCGAGCGGTGCGGCGACCGGCTGGCTCTCGGCAGCACGCTTCGCTCCCATCCCTTTCCGGACGTCTACACATGGTCCTTCCGGGTGAGGTGAGGCGCATCGTCCTCGATGCGGCGCGGTTCGTCGGGCGAGGCGAGATCGTCGTGTTCGGCAGCGCGTCGCTGGCCTTCTGGCTG
>CAYTYV010000803.1:0-1705 GCA_964441055.1 uncultured Polyangiaceae bacterium
TCGATGATCGGCTGCAGACCGTTGAGCCGGACGCTTGGTCCGACAGCCCGTGGGCCGAAGACATGGATCTCTGGGAGCACTCCGTTCCGGTGTCGACCCGTTCGGTGCTGACGCTGCTGTGGCATCCGTGTGGCTGATCCTGCTGCGACTCCTGCGTCGGCCAAAAGCCGTTGACACGACAGGGCCCCACACCGGAAACTACCTCGCATGTCGAACTACACGCTCATTCAGCTCGCCCAAGGGCTCCCGAACCTCCTCGACGAGCGCCACGACAATCTCGTCCTGTCCAAGGCCGGTCGGTACTATGAGGCTGCCCTTACGCAGAAGCGCGCGGCCATCGATGCGCTGCCCCCTGCGCTCACGGGAGGCACGCCGCTCGCCGCCGAGCTCGCCGAAGCCGACGCCAGGCACGACGGCTACGGCGCAGCGGTGTACTTCGCGGTCGAGGCCGTGCTGAGGCTGCCGGATGCGCCAGCCGATGTCAAAGAGGCAGCCGAGCGCGTGCGCGCGGCCTTCGTGCCTGCGCTTGCCGATCTCCAGGACTCGTACCTCGCCGAGGCGCATCGCGCCAAGGAGCGCCGTCCGCTGCTCGCGTCGATGAAGGCCGACCTCGAGAGGTTCCCGGTCCTCGGCGGCGAGACGCTCCTCGATGTCTGCACCAAGCTCCTCGATGCGGGCGACCGGCTGAACGCGCTACTTGACCAGCGCGGCGACGCGCCGCAGGCAGACCGCAGCGAGGCCGCCGCGCTGCGGGCACGCGCGGTAGGGATCTTGAATCGCTTCCGTGACGAGCTGCGCGCCGAGATCGAGAGCGATCCGTCCTTGCCCCGCGATCTGGAGCACCGGGTCTTCGGCTACCTCGACACCATCGCGGCTTGAGGCCAGGTCCGGCTGGTCCCTCCACCGGCCTTTGCACGCCGTGGCCGCCTACAAGCCCGATCCCACCCAGTGGGACGATGGCTTCCGAAGGAGGAGGCCATGAACTGTGTCGTCTGCAAAAAGGGATCGACGCGAGCGGGCAGGGCCACCCTCACCCTCGACAAGGCTCAAACGGTCGTGGTGATCCGGGACATCCCGGCCGAGGTGTGCACCACCTGCGGCGAAGAGTACATCGATGCCGGCACTATGAGAGATCTGGAGCGGCTCGTCTCGATGGCCCAGAAGGCCGGCCTTCGCATCGCCGTCCACCAACCAGTACAAGGCCGCGTGAGCTGACGGCTCACCATGACGACTGTGGTAGCCTGGCTCCGAGGCGGAGACCTCTTTCCAGGCATTTCTGACCACTCGGCTGTTGCAGGCCGCTGGCCCAATCCCCAGCGACGTTCGCGGTCGAGGATGACATCGGTTGGGTCATCGGTCCCTCCTTTGCCTCGTGGCACACCTACGGCGCAAATTTTGCCAGGAAGATATCCTGCCCGCCGGCGCTCACCAAGTTGCCCCCGCCAAAGTCAACCGAATCATGAAAAACTCCACCAATCACGACGCTGTTCCAGTCGTCCACCGCAGTACACTTCGCAATCTGGGAATTCGAATGACCGAAGCGTTGAGCCCAGATTTCGTTGCCCACCGCATTGAGCTTGGCTATGAAAACATCAATACTTCCCGCGCTCACCAAGTTCCCACCACCGAAGTTCACCGTGCCGAAAAAATAGCCGCCTCAACAGAATGCATGGGTCCATGGGGGCTCGGGTAGCGCGCCGAGCAC
>CAYTYV010000804.1:0-1695 GCA_964441055.1 uncultured Polyangiaceae bacterium
CCGGCTCCTCGTCCTCGAGCCCCACCGTGCAGCGCAGGTGATCGCAGGCGGTGTGGTAGACGGCGGTACGCCCGCAGCCCGAGGCTCGGTACAGCCCGCCCATCTCGCGCTTTACGTGGATCTGCTTTTCCGGACAGTCGAGGTCCTTGTGTGCGTGCACCCGCACGAGCGGCACCGCGGCATCGCGAGCGCTGGTGCAAAGGGTGTTGGCCGAGGCCACCGAGCCGAGCAGGGCAAGCTGGAGAAGCACGCGCATGGGGCTTTGTCGCCGAAGCATCGAACGGACCGACGCAGGCGTCAAATGCCGCCCGCCACTAGCGCCACCCGACGAGCCGGCATTGTGGTTGCGCATCATCGGGCGGCATCGTAGATCCTGCCCATGCTGGTCCGGCTGGTGGTGGGCCTCGTCAAGGGGTTGGTGCTCGGCGCGCTGGCGGGCTACGGCCTCGTGGCGCTCGGCTTTGCGGTTCCCTCTGCGCTGGTCGCCTACCCGGCGGCCGCCGTGCTCGGAGTGCTCGTCGCCTGCTTGGCCGGCAAGCCCATCTGGGCCAAGGAATCGCGCATCGAGGTCGGCATGAAGGCTGCCGTGGCTGCGGTGCTCGCGCCGCTGATGCTCTTGGCGGCGCGTTCCTGGCTGACGGTTGCGCTCCCCATAGACCTGCCCGGGCTCTTGGGGGCGGAGGCCCCCGGGGCGACTCTCGGCACCTTTGCCATGAGCTCGTTCGGTATGGTGGCGGCGCTTCTGGCGGGCTTCTTCGATGCGGACAACGACCCTGGCGGCGACGAGGAAGCCGCGAAGAAGAAGCCCGCGGGCGCCCCCAAAAAGCGCGTGCAGGCGGCGGAGCTCGACGAGGCCGCGGAGGCGCAGGTCGACCTCGAGGCCGAGCGCGAGCCTGCGCGCCGCAAGCGAAGGAGCTAGAGGCGCTTCGTCCCCATTTCAGGCTCCGCCATTACGATAGGCATCGCGGGCGCGCAGGAGCATCCAAGCAGCGCTTTCGCGTGATCGGCCGCCAAAGCGATGTGCTGCACTACGCGCGGGCAGAGCCCGCGGCCCGCCCCTCCCTCAGGGCGTGAAGCGCAGCGAGTAGCTGACCATCATGGGGGCGTGCGTGGGGGTGGGCGAGAACTCGATCCGCTCGAAGGCCGCCACCATGCACTGTTCGAAGGCCGGGCTGCGGTAGCCGTCTCGCGGCTTGCTGATGCGGGCTTGGCCGCCTTGGCGGTCGATGCGCAGGTCCACGCCAAAGGTCGAGGTCTTGCTCGGGTCCTCCACGTGGACGAAGCAGGCGCGGAAGGCATCGAAGTGCGGGCGGATGTCCGCCCGAATGGGGCGCTTGGTCTCCGCGTCGTTGGGCCCGCCGCCGATGTGCATGCCGATGTGCTGGACCTTCACCTCGGGCAGCGGAGCGCCCGCGTCGGTCGGCGAAGCGCCTGCGTCCGGCTCTGCTGTGGCGTCCGCGGCCGCATCGGCAAGCTCGGCCGCTGCATCGCCCGAGCCCGCATCGGTCGCGGCCTCGTCCGCGGTAGCCGTCGGGGCCGCGCTGGCGGCGGGCTGGCGCGTGAACGACGGGGCGCTGGCCGTGGCGGGAAGCGGAGGCTGCCCCGTGCTTGGCGCGGGGCTGGCCGTTTCCTTGCACCCGATGAGAGCCAGCACGCTCAGCAGCGTTGCGAAAGTGCGCATGTCGGCTTGGTTAG
>CAYTYV010000805.1:0-1693 GCA_964441055.1 uncultured Polyangiaceae bacterium
CCATCACGATCATCTTGTAGTTGCCGCGGACGACCTCCACCTTGTCGCCCCAGGTGGTGGAGATGCGATTGCCGTCGGAATGGTCGCGCCAACCGCCGCGGCTGTACAGCTGGGCGCTATAGTCGCGACGCTGCCGCTTGGTGAGATAGTGGTCGTTGGGGTTGGGGTCTGCAACTTCGCCCAGCCCCGAGACGTCCTGGGCGTGCACGCGCACGTCGTCGACGAAGATGGTCCCAGGCTCGATGTCGGTGTCGGCCAGCGCGACGAGCGGATCGTCAGTCTCGTTGCGAGAGGGATTGCTGGCGGCGTTGGCTTGCGGGATGAGCTTGAGCAGCTCCTTGGCGGCGGGCGGCTCCTTGGCGTAGTCGAAGGCGCCCAGCCTCAAAAAGGACTCCAGGCTCTTCAGCCCCTGGTCCTGGGGGTCGTAGTTCTGATCTTCGAACAGATTGTTGTCCGTGTTCGGAAAGTCGGGCTCGCCGAAGTCGGGAACCCTCAGCAACAGGTACGCGCTCGTCCCCGCGCCATCCGTTCCGTCGATGTCTCCGGATATGCCGAGCGTGTGGATCTCAGCTGGGTCGAGATTGGGTGGTGGGTCGGGAGGTGGGTCGAGAATGGTCATCGTGAACCTCTAGCAGCGGCTTGTGGCAGCGGGCGCGGGGCACGCGCCAAGCGTGCCGCGGCGTCCGACTGGCGGCAAGAGGAATATCCCTGGTAGGGTACGAGCATGACTCGCGATGGACGCACCACGCTGCGGGGGGCCGCGCTCATCCTGCTCTTGGCAAGCGGCTGCGGCGCCGACGATGGCTCCGCCACAGACCCCGACGCGCCTCCGCCGACGACCTTTGGGGGTGATCGGCCGGTCGAGCTGAAGGTGCCGAGCGGCTACGATCCTGCGGTCGCCACACCGCTGCTGGTGCTACTGCACGGCTACGGAGCCGCTGGCGCGGTGCAGGAGCTCTACTTCGGCCTCGCCTCCCATGCCGAGCAGCGCGGTTTTTTGTACGCTCATCCCGACGGCACGGTCGATCAAGATGGCAGGCGGTTCTGGATCGCCACCGACGCGTGCTGCGTCTTCGACGGCAGCGGCGTGGATGACAGCGGCTACCTGGCCGAGCTCGTGGCCGCCATCCAGCAGCACTACAACGTCGATCCCGGGCGCATCTACTTCGTCGGGCACTCCAACGGCGGCTTCATGTCCTACCGCATGGCCTGCGAGCACGCCGACTGGATCGCCGCCATCGCGAGCCTGGCTGGCGCGACCAACCACGACGAGAGCCACTGCGCGCCGTCCGAGCCGGTTCACGACCAGCAGATCCACGGCACGGCCGACGACGCGATCCTCTACGAGGGCGAGGGTAGCGGCGCCCACGGCTCCTACCCGGGAGCGGTGGGCTCGGTCGAGCAGTGGGCGAGCTACGCCGAGTGCTCGAGCGTCCCCGATACCTCGCCGCCACCGCTAGACCTCGACATCGGCCTGAGCGGCGCCGAGACCATTGTCCAGCGCTACGACCAGGGCTGCCAGCCGGGCGGCTCGGCCGAGCTGTGGACCATCGAAGGTGGGGCGCATCTGCCCGCGCTATCGCCCGCGTTCGCACCCACCCTGCTCGACTTCCTGCTGGCGCACCCCGACGATGGGGGGGCCCCTGGGGGGCGCCCGCGCAACACAAGCCCCCCCCCCCCCCCACGGGGGCGG
>CAYTYV010000806.1:0-1689 GCA_964441055.1 uncultured Polyangiaceae bacterium
CGTAGGCCAAGGCCCGGCCGCCGAGGGCTCGCCTGAGGCAACGCCTGCCAGCCTGGCTGGCGAGCGCTACGCGGCCCTGGTCTGGGACGTGGCTGCCGCAGCCGAGGACGAAAGCGCGGCCATCGGCCTCGATCTCGACAGGCCCGAGACCGTCACGGGCCCCTGGGACTACCCGGCCGCCGCCAAGCTCGACCGCCTGCTGCGCCATTGCCGCGTGCCCATAGGCATCCTCACCAATCGCCAGCTCGTGCGCCTGGTCTATGCCCCGCACGGCGAGTCGAGCGGGCACCTGAGCTTTCGGCTGGACGACATGGCCACCGTGGGCGGCCGTCCCATCCTGGATGCCTTCGCCATGCTGCTCTCGGCCAGCCGCTTCTTTGGCGTAGCCGAGGAGCACGCCTTGCCCGCGCTCCTTAGCGAGAGCCGCAAGCGCCAGGCCAACGTGACCAACGAGCTCGCCGATCAGGTCTTCGAGGCGCTGGCCATCCTGCTGCGTGGCTTCGAGGCGGCGGCCGAACGCGATGGCCGCGATCTGCTGAGCGATGCCCTCGGCCGCGAGGGCGACCACCTCTACAAGGGCCTGCTCACCGTGCTGCTCCGCCTGGTCTTCTTGCTCTATGCCGAGGACCGCGGGCTTTTGCCCACCGAGCACCCGCTCTACGCCGAGCACCTGAGCGTGCTCGCGCTGTTTGATCGCCTGCAAAAGGACCACGGCGCCCACCCCGACTCCATGTCGCGCCGCTTCGGCGCCTGGGGGCAGCTCCTCGGCCTGTTCCGCGCGGTCTTCCTGGGAGCGCAGCACGGCGATTTGTTCATGCCGCCCCGCCGCGGCGCGCTCTTCGACCCCAACACCTACTCCTTTCTCGAGGGCTGGGGACCGTCGGGCGGCGCGCCCATCGTCATGGCCGAGCACCGCGCCCAGGTGAAGGTGCCCACCCTGGACGACCAGACCGTCTACCGAGTGCTCGAAAGGCTCATCGTGTTCGAGGGCCAGCGCCTTTCCTATCGGACGCTGGACGTCGAGCAGATCGGCAGCGTGTACGAGGCCCTGATGGGCTTTCACGTGCTGCGCGTGCCCGCCCGAGCCGTGTGCATGCGCTCCGACCGAGTGTGGCTCACGGCCGAGGAGGTGCTGGAGCAGCCCGCAGCGCGTCGCGGCAAATGGCTCAAACAGACCGCAGGCCTTTCCAAGGCCCAGGCCGACAAGCTCGCCAAGCAGGTCAAAGACGCGGGCACGGCCGAGGAGGTGCTGGCCGTCTTGCGCGCGCTCGCGGTCAAGGGCCGCAAAAAGGACCTCGCCTTTTCGACGGCCGAGCCCGGAAAGCTCGTGCTCCAGCCCGGGGCCGAGCGAAGGCGCACGAGCTCGCACTACACACCGCGCAGCCTGTCGGCGCCCATCGTGCAGCGCACGCTCGAGCCCTTGCTCGCCTGCATGGGCGAGCAGCCCGAAGCCGAGCGCATCCTCGAGCTCAAGATCTGCGATCCGGCCATGGGAAGCGGCGCGTTCCTGGTCGAGGCCTGCCGCTTTGTCGCCGACCACGTGGTGGCTGCCTGGACCCGAGAGGGAAGGCTCGACCAGATGGCGGGCAGCGGCGAGGATCCCGTGCTGCACGCCCGCAGGCTCGTGGCCCAGCGGTGCCTGTATGGCGTGGACAAGAACGAGGCTGCGGTCGAGCTCGCCAAGCTCTC
>CAYTYV010000807.1:0-1670 GCA_964441055.1 uncultured Polyangiaceae bacterium
CCGCTTCGTGATCGACGAGGCGGTCGGGGCAGGGGCATGCCTGGTGTCGATCGTGGGCGGCGGCGAGCCCCTGCTCAGGCGCTCCATTCTGGTCGATGGCGAGTCTTGCATCGACTACGCCAACGGGCTCGGCTGCTACTGCTGCCTGTACACCAACGGCACGCTGCTCAGCCCGCGCCCGGCCCGTTGGCTCCACCGTCGCGACGTCGCCGTGGTGGGCAAGCTGCTGAGCCTGCGCGACGAGGTCCAGGATGCGCTCGTGGGCGTGCGCGGCGCCTCGGTCAAAATGCGTCGCGGCATCGCGGCGCTGCTCGAGGCGGGCTTTGGCGAGGCCGACCCGCCGCGGCTCGCGCTCGAGTGCGTGATCGTGCGACAGAACTACGACGAGCTGCCCGAGATGTGGCGCTGGATGCGGCAGCGCGGGATCGTGCCCGAGGTCGAGATCCCCACGCCGCACGGGCGGGCCGTCGACCAAAGCGATGCCCTGCTCTTTTCCGACGAGGAGGCGCCCGACAAGTACCGCGCGCTGTTCGAGGAGCTGCTCGCCGTGGATCGGGCCGAGTTCGGCTACGACTGGGTCCCCCATCCCCCCTTTGTCGCGGGCTCCTGTCGGCTCTACTACAACAACTGCTACATCAACGATCGGGGCGGCGTGCAGCCCTGCGCCAGCCTGGACCGGGAGTACGGCGTGCTGCGGGTGGGACCGCGCCGAGCCCAAGGACAGCCGCTTCGGGCGATCGTCACGAGCGAGGCCTTCGGCGAGCTGCGGCGCATCCACGAGCACCTAAAGGGCGCGTGCCAGGGCTGCGATCTGGCGCACACCTGCTATGGCTGCCGAGCTGCCGCTTGGCACCAAAGCGGCGATCTGTTCGCCGAGGACCCGGTCTGCTGGCGCCGCCGCGAGCGCCAGGTGATCGCCCCAGGACCGGCGAGCTGCGGGGCGCCGTGGGACCGCGCCGTGGCAGGCAGGGCTGCGGGCGGTGCGGGCCCCCGCTCGGCCTGAGCCCCAACGAGGGCGCGGCCGCTGGCGGCTAGACCATGATCCGACCATCGCTCCGAGCCCGCGCAGGGGTGAGCCTGGCTCAGATCGCCGCGCTGACGGGCGGTCGGCTGACCGGTAGCGGCGCCGTGCGAGCGACGGGCATCCGCCACGACTCGCGCGCCATCGCAAAAGGCGACCTATTCGCGGCTCGCGCGGGCGAGCACGCCGACGGCCTGCGATTCGTCGACCAAGCGGTGGCCCGAGGCGCCTGCGCGATCATGACCGAGACGGGACGCGTCCCGCCGCAATGCCCCGTCCCAATCTTGCAGGTCGACGATGTGCGCCAGGCCCTGGCGCAGGCCGCTGCGCTCGTCTACGGCGATCCCACGGCTGAGCTCGGGACCGCGGGCATCACGGGAACGAACGGCAAGACGACCACCGCCTATCTGTTGCGCTCGGCCCTCGAGGACGCGGGCCATCGCCCGGGCATCATAGGCACGCTGGGGGCCCATCTAGGCGAGCTGGCCATCGCGACCGCGCACAACACGCCCGAGGCCGACGAGCTCACCCGCATCGCCGCCTGGATGCGCGGAAAAGGCGCCAGCCACCTCGTCATGGAGGTGACCTCGCACGCGCTAGCGCAAAAGCGCGCCGACGGCGTCCGCTTCGAGGTCGCGGCCTTTTCCAA
>CAYTYV010000808.1:0-1670 GCA_964441055.1 uncultured Polyangiaceae bacterium
CGAGGTCGTTAGCCTAGATCTGGCGCGCTTTGGCGGATCCAACTGGATTGGTCGAGTTTGATGCACCAAGTCGTGGTGCGCTTTGTTAGCTCTGGCAAGTTGTGAAAGCGCCCACTGGCGCGAGGCGATGTGGCCGAGAGCTTTTTGGTTAACCACACACATACCCCCGGAAACGAGAGGTGTTCCATGTCGACTAGAGCGTTACAGTACTCTTGGTATGGCCTGCTATCGGCCTTGGCGCTTGGCGCCGCGCTCCTTGGCTGCGGCGACGACTTCAATCCCACGTCGAGCCAAGCTGGTTCTGGCGGCGCGGGCGGCGATGGTGCGGGAGACTCGGGCGGTGACGGCGGTAGCGGCGGCGGCGCTGGTGGTGCTGGCAATAGCGGCAACAGCGGCGGCTCGGGTGGCCAGGCAGGTAGCGGCGGTCTCGGCGGTGCAGGTGGCGCGGGCGGCTCCACTCCGACACCGCCGAGCTGCGTGGGTCTGGCCGACGACTGCGGCCCTGGCAGCTACGAGGATTGCTGCGACAGCCGGCTGGTCACGGGTGGCAGCTACCTCCGGAGCTACGACGGCATCGACTACACTGACGACTCCTATCCGGCCACGGTGAGCGACTTCTACCTGGACCGCTTCGAGGTCACGGTGGGGCGCTTTCGCGCCTTTGTGCAGAGCGGGGCGGGCACGCAGCAGAACCCGCCCGCGCCTGGCGATGGCGCGCACCCGCTCATCGATGGCAGCGGCTGGCACCCCGAGTGGAACGAGAGCCTGCCCGCCAATACGGCTGAGCTGAAGGACGCGCTCAGGTGCTATGAGGGGTTCGAAACCTGGACGGACGTGCCGGGGCCGAATGAGACCTTGCCCATCAACTGCGTGAGCTGGTACGAGGCCTTTGCCTTCTGTGCCTGGGACGGCGGTCGATTGCCCACCGAGGCCGAGTGGAACTACGCGGCTGCGGGCGGTGACGAGCAGCGTTACTATCCGTGGTCGGCGGCGTATCCGCCGGGCTCGACAGACATCGACTACACCTATGCGGTGTACGACTGTGCGGAAGACGGATCGCCCTGGCCAGACTGCTCCTTCGGCGACATCGCCCACGTCGGTTCGCGCTCGCCCAAGGGCGATGGCCGCTGGGGCCAGGCCGATCTCGTCGGCAACATGTGGGAGTGGACTCTCGATGGGTATGAAAACCCGTATTCAATTGTGCCGTGCAATGATTGCGCCGATCTTGGAAGTGTCTCCGAACGCGTGCGGCGCAGCGCTGGCTTTGTCGCCTCTGCCAGCGGCTTGCGTGGCGCGCAGCGCGCCCGAAGCGCACCGTCGTACCACGGCAGCGACTTCGGCCCTCGTTGCGCTCGGAATGCGCAATAAACTGCCGACCCGAACATGCCTGGCAACGGCGACCACGATGGCAAACCCAGAAGCTCGAGCTCATCCCCAAACTAACGCCAAACGCGCAGAGCTCTGGTAGGGCTCTGAATGACCGCTTCTGCTGATGCGCCCCACAACCACATCGCACACTAGCGGAACCCTGGCGATTTGCGTAGCCCGCAACCGCGCCGCGCATCAGCGAAGCCCTGCCGACTCCTACTCTTCGGCCGCTCGATACGGCGCCTCCGCTATCTCGCTTGCGTGGCGCAGTAGCTCGCGCATGCCTGGCCACATCTCGGTGT
>CAYTYV010000809.1:0-1664 GCA_964441055.1 uncultured Polyangiaceae bacterium
GCACCTTCTTCTTGCGGGCGGTCACCAGCACCTTGGCCACGTGCGCGGGATTCGGCGGGATGCCCGGCTTGGGCTCGATGAACTGCACCTGCACTAGCCCCAGCCAGTCGGCCAGGTATGCCCAGGACTTGTGATAGCCAATGACCGCCGCCCCCTTGTGCGGTGCCATGCGCTGCTGCAGCTTCTGGCGGAGCGCGGTGATTTGGTCTTGGAAGGTCTTGGCGCGCGCTTGATAGAAAGCTTGGTTCTGCGGGTCGAGCGCGCTCAAGCGCTGGGCGATGCCCTTGGCCACGGCAGAGACGGCCCGCGGGTCGTAGAGATAGTGCGGATTGCCTCCGGGATGGATGTCGCCCTGGCTGCGGTCGGCGCTTTGCCGCACCTCGAGCAGGTGCACGAAGCTCGAGCAGTCGAGGTAGCCCTTGGCCCCCGTCTGGATGTCGCCGTTGCGGGCACCGGTCTGCAGGGTCGGCAGCCAGCCGACTTCGAGCCCTAGCCCCACCACCAGCAGCAGGTCCGCCTTGTTGAGGGCGAGCACCAGGCTGGGCTTGGCGTCGACGAAGTGGGGGTCCTGGGTGGGCAGGGCGAGCGAGGTGACGTCGACCTTGGCGCCGCCCACGGCCGTGGCCACTGCCGCCAGTGTGGGCACCGTGGTCACCACGTTCAGCTCGGCCCAGGCCGCGCGCGGAATCGCCAAGGCGAGCGCGGCGAGCAGCGCCAAAAAGAGCCGTCGTTTCATTTGTGACATGGGCTTTTTTCCTTAAGCGCGGAGGGGTGCATTCGAATGGGCTCAGAACGCGTGGGCGCCGTGGCTGCCCGCGACGACCTCGAAGGCCAGCATGGCCGCAAGGATGGGGTTTTCGCGCCAGCCGGGCATATCGCTCGAGCCCTGCAGGCGGATCCGGGAAAACTCGGTGGGCCAGAAGGTGACGTTGGAGCTGAGCCGATGTCGGCCCGCGGTCTGCAGCGGGTCGAGGGGATCGATGGCCACTTCGCCCGAGCGATCGTGGGTGGCGCTGCCGAACTCGTAGCGCATGGCCGTGCCCCAGCGCTGGGCAAAGCGCCAGAAGAGCTGGGCGTAGCCGCCCGTGTCCTGCAGCACCTCGGCGGGGATCTGGCGGCGGCGGTACAGCCACTCGGCTTGAAGCGAGACAACCGTCCAGCTCGCCCGCGTGATGGGCCGATACTTGAGGTAGAGGTCGGTGCCGTAGACGTCGGTGCGGGTATCTTTGCCCGTCGGGTTGGGGCCGTTGGCCACCGAAAGCCCCCAGAGCAGCGACCAGTCGTCCGACAGCTCGAAGAACTGCTTGGCGGCCAGGGTGTTCTGCAGGTCCAGCGGCGAGCGCACGCCTTGATCGTCGGCGCCGTAGAAGCTGCGCGCGGTGGCCTCGCCAGCGGCGTCGGTCGTCGAGCCCAGCACCTCGACGTACCAGGGCAGCGGCAAGAGGACCGACAGCTCCACTCCGAGCCCGCGGTTGCCCTCGCCGCCGAAGACCTTGCCCAGCATGAACGGCTGATCGACGAAGTCCCAACTATGGGGATGGGTGGCATTGAGCCGTCCGAAGCGCGTCAGGAACTGGCCCGCCCGAAGTTGCAGATTGAGAGGCAGATCCAGGGTGCTGGCGTAGGCCTCCTCCAGCTCCACGCCGAACAGCGCAAAGACGATG
>CAYTYV010000810.1:0-1663 GCA_964441055.1 uncultured Polyangiaceae bacterium
GCCAATTTGCAGAAAAACCTCGTTTGGCCGAATAGCCACTTTGGGATTGGCGGCATTCGTGGATTGAGTGTCGCACCAATGGGTCGCCAGCGTGGTTTGGTATCTGGCCTTCTCGTCCCCAAAGGCGCGTTGAGCGGCCTCCACCGAGCCCGCGTAGAGCATCTGCGCCCCAACCGTGGCCACTGCGCCCAACAGGGCTGTCCCTTCGGCGGCGTAGGTCAAGGCCTCGTATGGTCCTTCCGTCAGGCTGACGAACGAGCCGGCGGCTGCGGTGGCGGCGACGACGCCCCCAGCGGCGATTTCTGCTGCTTTTCGGGCCTTCTTTGCCTTGGCTTTGGCGGCACGGTATGCCCCATCCGCTATATCGAAGTTCTCTGGTCGGACCGGCTCGTCGGCAGCTGTGTAGACCAGCGTGGCCGCGTTGTTCGCCAGGGTCAACGCCGTATGGCCCTGCTTCGCATAGACGTGATCGTTGTGGACGCGCAGCGCGCCGTTTCCGCGATTGAGGCTTATGCGGTCGCCCGTTTGCTCGATGCTCGAGTCGCCGGCGTGCAGGCTGATGAGGTCGGTGGCGTGCACCTCCACGTCCTCGGTCGCGGCCTGCCGCCGGGGCGGGTGGGTGGAGCCGATCTCGATGGATTTGCCGAGCACCTCGGCCGTGCCCTTGCGAGCGGCGAGCTCGGCTTTGAACATGGACGTGACCTCAGACCTGGCAACACCAGCGAGCTCGGCGAAGCCCATGGCCTTGACGCTGGACGAGTAGATGCCCTGGCACTCGGCGGCCACGCCTGCGCTCACCTCGGCCAGCACGCCGCCGATCATGCAGTTCTTGCGCGCGCCAGCCGTCACTACTTGGTTGGGCGAGACGACCACCGCCTCCTTGTCGCCGTGCATGATCGCCAATCCATCTTCTGACGTGAATTTTTGGTAGATGAGACCGAAGGTATTGGCCGCCAGAAGGGCGCCGTCAAGTATCGTGGTAGCGCTCGGCGTGCCGAGTAGCGCGAGCTCGGCGGCACTCAGGACCAAGCCGACGGACTCGTGGACCGTGATGAGCCTCTCCGAGGTGTGGACCGCGTGGTTGACGTGGCTCTTCGTCAGGCTCTCTCCGTCAGAACTGTCGGCGGCTCCGATGGAACCGCCGGCGGTTTTTTCCGAGCCGTCAGCGGTATCTACTTTTACTTCGTCCGTGATTTTCTCAGGAGGCTTGCCGGTTTTCTCGGGTACGCAGGCGGTGATGGCCGTGACCCCGCCCGCCAGCCTGATCTCGCCGGTCGTCCCCGCGGTGATGCCCTCCCAGGAGCCCTTCCAGTAGCCCTCGCCCTCATGGCCCATCCACGGCTTGACGCTGGCGGCACCGAGGCTCAGCACCGTGTTCTTTTCGGGCACATGGATGGTCAGCCGGTTGGGATCTTTGCTGACGTCATAGACCGGTTTCCCGGGCGTCTCGCCCGCCTTCCAGCCGGGATCCTGGCACCGGGCCATGGCATCGACCTTGATGTCGTCTGAATACAGTGATTGAAGCTCCGGTTGCTTCTCGCTATCGGTCGACATGGTGGCTCCTACTGCTGGTGGTCTTCCATCTCGATGCGGATGCCCGAGGCGGTCTGGATGACCGACTGGGTGGGGTTGGCGCTGGTGGACGGGCCCACCGTGAGCGCGT
>CAYTYV010000811.1:0-1663 GCA_964441055.1 uncultured Polyangiaceae bacterium
ACCAGCCGAGGTGGTTGGTGTAGATCGCCCGTGCCGCCCAGTCGAGCTGTCCGTAGAGCGGCGCGAGGGCCCGGTCGCCAGCCAGCGCAGCGGGAAGGCCCGCCTGCTCGGCGATGGCATCGACGGGCAGGTCGGCGTTGGCCCCCCGAACGACCCGATCGCGGACCCATTGGATGGCGTCGCGGTAGCGGGTCAGCGCCGCGCGCACCTGCTCCCTGCCGTGCAGCGGCGTGGTGTGGGAGGGCACCAGGTGCTCGGGCTCGAGCCGACGCATGGCGTCCAGCGAGTCGATCCAGGCTTCCACGGGCCGAGGCGCCGTCCCGCGGATGGTGTAGAGGTTGGGAAAGGCGCGGTAGTAGTTGTCGCCAGGCATCAGCACCCGCTCGGCCGGCAGCCACACGAACAGCTGGTCGTGGGTCTCGCCGTGCGCCTCCACCAGCTCGATGCGCACGCCGCCGATCGCCAGCACGATCTTGCCGCTGAAGGTCTTGGTGGGCATGCGCGCGCCGCTGTCCAGCGCGGCTGTCAAGTCGATGCGCCGCCCCAGGGCCGAGCACGGCAGCGAGGCGTCGCCTACGTGCACGCCGAACTGGCGCGCGGCGCGGCGCGCCTCGGCCTGGCGGAACTCGGCGTACTGCTTGACGAAGTGCTCGGCAAAGGCGTCCGTGGCCCAGATTTCGGTGCCCTCGTCGAGCCACTCGCTGGCCCCACCGACGTGATCGATGTGGCTGTGGGTGTAGATGACGGCCGCCGTCTTGCCCGGCGCCTCGGCTAGAAGCGCCCGCTTGGTCACGGACGCGCGCTTGGGGCTCATGCCTGGATCGATCACCACGTTGCCAGCTTGCGTGCGGACCACGATGGTGTTGGCCAGGTCGTAGCCGATGGCCACCAACACCCGGTCGTGCACTTTCAGCACCCGCGGCTCGCCGATGTGGTCGCGGCAATGAGCGGCGAGCTCGTCGGGGGGTGCGACGGCGCGCACCTGCTCGACCTGCTGTTCCTGCGGCTGCAGCCGCCACCATACGATTGCCAGGGTCGCGGCGATCGCCACAGCCCCGACAAGCGCACCCCGCTGCCAGCGTTTCAGCGTCATGGCGGTAGGTATAGCGAGTCTGCCGGGCCGCGTCTCGGCGCCGCCGGCCGTTCGGGTGTCAGCCGGCTCTGTTGCCGCCAACGCTGCCGTCTACCCCTGTTTCGAAGCCTGATCTCCGTCGGGAACCACGCGAGTAGGTCGAGCAAACGGGAGAACAGCGGAGTACGGTGGTGGAAAGCAGCGTCAAAGTGCGGGCGCGGACCTGTCCCACATTGTGCGCCAGCCCCTGCCAATTTGAGCCTGCAGTGCCATTGTGTGTCACGAGTGTCTTTTCACTGCTCCGTGCTTTCAAGCACTTAGCGCAGCGTGTCATTGGCAGGCTTCTTGCGTAATGGCTCTACGCGAAGGAAACGGGTCATAGCCTGACCGGGACCCAGTCCCAAGCTAAGGCGAAGGTCGGAAGACCCGTGGACGCGGAGCGAGTAGTTGCCATGAAGTATGTATGTGTGCTCTCGATGTCCCTCTGCATTTCCTGGACGGGCTGTGTGACCGCAGTGGATGACGAGGGCACTACGCCGGCCGAGAAACCGGACGAGATGCTCGACTACTCGTTCGAGAAGCAGACCGAGC
>CAYTYV010000812.1:0-1653 GCA_964441055.1 uncultured Polyangiaceae bacterium
GGAATCGGGCGGAGCTGGAACCCGTCCCTTGACAGCTGCGGGCGGCCCCGGGGCACCCAAGGGAAACGGCACGGCGGAGTCGGGCGGCACGTAGGCGGGCAGTGCGGTGGTGCGCTGGTCGGCCAGCTCAGGTGGCTCGGGCGCGACCGGCCCAGGTGGCGGCTCGGCCGAGGTAGGCGGCGGCATCGGCATGGCAGGGATGGCCACGGTGCTGCCCTGATCGCTCGGGCCGTACGGCGCGTCGGGCCTGTCCCCGGCTGCGTCGGGCGCGGGCGGCTCGGCCACCTGCTCGCCCGAGAACGGTAGCGAGGCCCCTGCATCGGTCGAGCTCAGCGTTGCGGCCCCCAGCGCAAAGCCCTGCACCTGGCTAAGCAGCAGGCCCGCCCGCGGGGTCACGGGCGCGGGCTCTTCGTCGTCGTGGTCGTCGTCCTCGGCCGGAGGCGCTAGCTCGGGTGCGGCGGCCGGCTCGGAGGGCTGGTCGCGGGACCAAGGTTGTGGCTCGGCGCCGACCGGACTGGGCGGGGCGGCCGCAGTGGTCGGCGCGGGAAGCACCGCCGTCGGCTCCGAAGGCGGCGGGCGCTCGTCGTCGTGCTCCGACGAAGCTGCTGGCGCGGACTGGCTGGCCGCGCTGCGCCTCGATACCGTCAGCGTGATCTCGTCGGGATCGCAGTCGGCGTCGTCGACCGCCGCGGCAGGAGCGCGCTCGGCCGCGGGCTCGCAGCGATAGGGCGGTAGCGGCGGCACGTCTTGCTCGCGAAGCGCCTCGCCCCATTCGGCCCGCTCGAGCTGGCGCTTCACCCGGGACCAGCTCGGCGCCATGGCCCGGGGACGCAAGCCCACCACGACCAGCGGCTTCGCGGCCGGGTCGGCTGGCTGCGGCACCTCGCCCCGCCAGGTCAGCGTGAAGAGCGCGCGGTCGGTGTCGATCCAGAGCGTGTCGCAAACCGACGCCACGGGCTCGCCAGGCCCCAGCGGTTCACCGCCGCCGTCGGGCGCAGCGAAGATGAACGCCTCGGCCGCGCCCAGCTCGACGACGCGTCGAGGCGCACCTGGCAGCAAGTGCTCGAGCTCGATCCGGTCGGCGGGTCCCAGCGACGCGAGGCGGTGCTCTTTGGGAGCGAAGTTGAAGAGCGAGAAGTCGAAGCCCTCGCGAACCGTCTTGCCCTCCCAGGCCTCGAAGGTACGCGCCTGTGGTGCCAGTCGCCGAGCCGAGGCGGGGTCATCGCTGCGCTCGCGCACCCGGTCGCGCAGCAGCGGAATGCGGGTCGCTGCTCGGTCGGCGACCGCCACCAGCGAGACGCACTGCGATCCCACTGCGAAGGAAAACGGTATCGCCTTGCTCGGCGAGTCCGCTCGCGCGTGCCCGGCCAGCAGCACGTCCACGGCATCCTTGCGAGGAACGAAGTCGGAGGCGTAGTGAAGCTCGGCTTGGCTCAGCGCCAGGGGTCGGTGGACGCTCAGCGGCTCCTGGACGTCGGCCAGGACCGCTTGGCCGTCGTGCGCCAGCGAGAAGGTCGCCTTGACGATGACCGTGGTCCGCGCAGCAGGAGCGTTCCACCGCAACGCCCCCACGGGTACGGGCGAAAGACAGGCGACGCGCATGACCGTGAGACTCCAGACCTACAGCACGGCGCCGCAGATGGCAACCAGCCC
>CAYTYV010000813.1:0-1648 GCA_964441055.1 uncultured Polyangiaceae bacterium
TGGCCGTGACTCGTCGATCTGCCAGAGCTCGCGCTTGACGCCGTAGAAGCCCACCTCGCCGCTGGCATTGTCGTTGAGCCAGTCGAGTGCCTTGCGGTGCTCGTCCGTGAACGTGGCGGCGAGCCAGACCACAGCGCTCGCGCCCAAGACCGAGGCGTACGTGATGCACTTTCCGAGCTGGTCGTGGTCGGTCTTGCCGAGCTGGTTCTCGATGACGACGTAGTCGCCCGTGCCGGTGTCGCGGGCGAGGATGTCTGCCGAGTACGGGCCCACAGCGACCTCGACCCCCTCCACCTCGAGCTCTAGGCCGAGCGCGACGGCCAGCTTGGCCACGTTCTCCTCCTTCGCAAGCCATGGCGTCAGGTCCGCTGCCTCGTTGGGCCAGTACGCTCGCAGGTCCACGTTTTTGAGCTCGCCGAGGTTGTCCATGATGGCTCTCCACAGGCGCGTCTGGACAGGCACGCTGCCGGCCTGCCTGCGCCTCCCTTCCAAACGGATGCATGGTAGCTGGTCCGCGCGGCGACATGAAGGACCGCCCGCGCCCCGCCAATCGGACTGGGGGCGCGCCGGGTCGCCTAGCGGCTGACAGGGCCTGCTGAAGATGCATCGCGCGGGGCAGAACGGGTAGGCTGGGAATCATCAGCCCCATGTTCCGCCCGACTCGGGGCGCAGTGTGTCCTGGTCTCATTTCGGGCAGCGGTGGCCCTCGCCTTCCTCGCCGACATGGCAGTGAAGCATTGGGTGCAGGATCGGCGTTGGCCACCCGAACAGTGCGCCCGCTGTTGCAGAGGACTACGGACTCTGCAACCATGCCCATCATGGCAGTTGTTGGGCGCCCACGAGATCCCTGGAGCTGCTCCCGCCTCGTCCTTGGCCATGAGGGCGAGCCCGTGGGACCGGTCGACATCTACGGCCTTGATGCCGCAATCGAAGCGACCGAGTCAGCTCGGCGTGGAGAGTTGGCGTCAGTGCCCGATTTGCGAATTGTGGCTTTGGATGGAAAGGATTCGGAGTGCGGTCGGTGGTTGGCGGCCTGGCCCATGGGCGGCGCTCGTCGTGACCTTGTGGTGCATGACTCCAAAAATGACCGTTGGTGGGCTCTCCGTAATGCGTGGGTCAGCAGCCACTCGATGGACGGCATGAGCGCAACCATCGTCGTCGAGGCCGCCGAACCAGCAGATGATCCCTGGCTGTAGGCACAGAAGCGGACCAGTCCTGCCGTGCGCCGCCTGGCCGCGTCGAAAAGGGTGGACAACCTGGGGGCGAAGAGATCGAGGTTCGACCAGACGGGTTGAGCGTCGATTTCGCGCACGGGAAAAGAACGACAAGGTTGAAGCGCTTGGGCAGCGCCGGATGGCGCCTAGCGGACCCAAGCGGCTGCGCCCGTGGCGAACGTACCGGCTCTCTCGTCTTGGCCGCCGCCAGCGCGGCCCCCCGCGCAGGCATGCGGAGCAGCTCGCGAGGAAGCTAGGGCGTCCGCCACGGGCGCAGCGCGAGCACCCGGGCGGTCACGAAGCGGCGGAGCAGGTTGTGCCGCCGCTTCCCCCACGAGCGGGTAAAGCAGGCTTGAGCGCGGTTGGAGCCCCGAGGGGGCGGAAAGCCCCGCCGTTGGGACGAGCAGGTGTCCCGAGCCCACACCTCGTCGATG
>CAYTYV010000814.1:0-1647 GCA_964441055.1 uncultured Polyangiaceae bacterium
CGCGGGGGTCAGCTCGCAAATATAGTAGTTCCAGTGCTCGCAGTAGTTGTCGTTCCACGGATCGGGCTGACCGTGGATCGGCGCGGTCTCGAGACAGTTGTCCTCGTTCGGGGTGCCACTTCCGTTGTTCGGCTCTCCGTCCGCCCACGCCTCGTAGTCCCACGGCTCGCCGTTGGACCACGCCCAGCTGCCCTCGGTCTGGAGATCGCTGCCGCCGATCCAGGTCTTCACCAATCCCGTTGGTGGGTCCACCGTGTCGTCCACGTAGCTGCGCTCTTCCGCCGAGGTGACCGCGGCCAGATCCCAGCCCGTGCCCCAGTCGCGGCACGCCTCGCGCGCCATCACCCAGGTCAGCTTGCAGCATTCCTCCGCGACCAGCTTGTAGCAGTGGAAGGTATCGATGTGCTTGTGCCCCCCCGACGGGCACTCCACCATGCACTGGCCGTCGCAGCCGTCGCCGCTTGCGGTGTTTTCGTCGTCGCACTCCTCGCCGATGTCCAGGGTGCCGTTGCCGCAGGGCGAGGTGAGGGTTCCGCCTGCAGAGCCGCCCGTCCCTTGACCGGCCTGGCCGCCAGAGGCGCTGCCCGCCGAAGCGCTGGTGGTGCTCCCCGGGCGCGTACCTTCGGTCGACAGCAGGCACGCCGCCCAAGGGATGCCCGCGAGCAGAGCGACGGCGACGGCCGTTCCAACGGAGCTACGGGCGGACGCGGCGGGCAGCATATCGGCACTATAGCGGCAACGGCGGCCGTGGTGGAGGGTGCTCGGGCCGAGCCCGAGCCGGTCGCCAGCCCTACTCGGTCTCCTTGACGCGGTCCCGCAGCACCTCCACGTCCTCGCGCGCATCGACCAGCTGCTCGACGTACTGCTGCATGGCCTTGCGGTCGGGGCGGCGCGGTGGCTGGCGCGCGGTCCGCTCCAGATCCACGATGGCCAGGGCGAGTCGGCGCTTGTCCGGGCCGTTCGGCAGCGCGGGCATCTCCGTGCGGCGGTGCTCGGCCACGGCCACCGCCACCGCGCGCTGGGCCTCGCTTTCCTTTTCCAGAGCCGGTCCGGTCAGCCTGCTCGGCACGGGCGTTGGCGGCTCTGGCTCACCGCGAAAGGCGGCATCCACGTCGGCCTGGATGGCCTCCAGCTCCGAGCGCCAATGGTGTACTGCGCGCTCGACCTCGGGGTTCGGTGGCAGCTCGGCCAAGACGGCCACGGCCTCCTCCGCTCGGGACTTGGCGGCGATGAGCAGCGAGCAGTAGACATCGTAGTCGGCTGGCTCGGCGCACAGATCCTGCTTGTCGACCCCGCAACGGTCCTTGAGCCGCTGCAGACCGCGGTTCACGCCTGCCGAAAGCGCCACTGGAAGCGGCGCCTGCCTGCAGTAGTCGAGCTGGCAAGCGCGTCCGGCCGCATGTCTGGCCTCGCCGCACAAGGGGATCCGATGCTCGTCGGCCGTCTGCCCGTCAACGCCGAGCAGCGCGGTGACCACCACCAGATTGTGGAGCTGGACCGCCTCCTCGACGCGGACGATGGGCTCGGCCTGCGCGAGCTGGTTGCCAAATCCCGCCAGGCGCTGCTGCAAGAACCAGTCCACGCCACCCGAGTCCCCCTCGGGGCTAGAGTGCATCAGGCCGACCGCGCCGAGCCAGCATTTGAGCA
>CAYTYV010000815.1:0-1639 GCA_964441055.1 uncultured Polyangiaceae bacterium
CTCACCCGTCTTGGGGCCAGCCGAGGGGCCCCAAAGGCGCTGGCGAACGCCGCTACTCCTTCGTGACGAGCTCGAACACCTTTTGCAGCTTCATCGCCAGCATCTGGTTGCCCTGCACCTTGAGCCGCCCCTGGAAGAACAGCTGCATGCCCTGCTTGGGATCCTCTTTCAGGCTCTGGAAGTCGTCGGCGCTCATCTCGATGGTGCACTCGGCGCCGCCGGGGTTGCCCGCCTCGACCTTGGGGCCTGAGTCGGACACGTCGATGAACCACTCGCCTCCGCCGTCACCGGTGATGTTGATCTGATACGTGCCGCCGATGGCTTTGGCGTCATCGGGCTTGTTCTCGATTGCACTGGGGAGTTGCTCGTTGAACAGCTTCTGGATGTCTACGGCCATGATGGTCTCCTAGTGGCGAATGGGGGCCGGCCCCAGCGTGCCCTACGCGCGGTCAGCCTCGATCCCGATAGCGTGGGCCATGTAGCCCTGCGCGACGTCGGGCGTCAAGACGACATCGCGGAATCTAGTAGAAAAAACTAGTCATTCCAACGTGTTACACGGCAAACCGGACGACGGATCTCGCTCGAGCGCCGCCCCGGATCGCGCGATGATGATAGGGGAGAGCCGTGAGCCAGGCGTTCGGGACGCGACGTGGTAGGCTGGCACGCGGCGGCTGCGCCCCGGTCGAGCAGACAGAGAGCTTGCATGGTGTTCATCGCGCGCTGGGACCTGGACAAGACCTACCTCCGTACCGAGTTCGACACGCTTGGCTCGCTCGTCCGCACGGCCTTCGAGCGGCCCGACCAGAAGCGAACCGTGCCGGGCGCTGCCGCGCTCATGCGCGAGCTGGGCGATGCGCAGGTGGCGATCCACATCGTCTCGGGCAGCCCAGAGCTGCTCCGCCGTCGCATCGCCGACAAGCTCGATCTGGACGGGGTGCGCTACGCCAGCCTCACGCTCAAGCCCAACGTTCAGAACCTGCTTCGGCTTCGCTTTCGAGCGCTGCGCGGCCAGCTCGGCTACAAGCTGCCAGCGCTGCTACGGCGGCGTTGTGAGCTTCCCTCGCAGCGCAACCCCGACGGCGCTTTGGTGCGCGAGGTCCTGCTGGGCGACGACGCCGAGACCGATGCGCTGGTCTACTCGCTGTACGCCGACGTTTGCGAGGGCACGGTCGACGAGCAGGAGCTCGGCGAGGTGATGCGGGCAGGCCGCGCCTACGACGACGACATTCGCGACGCGCAGCGCTTCGCCTCGTACATCGAGCCAGGGCCCGTGGTCGAGCGGATCTTGATCCACCTCGATCGCCAGTCCCATCCGGAGGACTTTCGTCGCTTCGGCCCTCGGGTGGTGCCGTTTTTCAACTACTTGCAGGCCGCCTTAGCGCTGTTCGACGACGGCCGCCTGCCAGCGAACTCGGTGTTGCGCGTCGCCCTTGACCTCGCGGGTCGATATCACTTCGACGGGGCAGCGCTCGGGCGTAGCTACCTGGACTTGCATCGCCGTGGCCACGTAACCGGTCGCGGGCTCGACGAGCTCGGTGCGTGTTGGGGACGGCTCCAGAAGCGGTGCGTGCCTGGCTCGAGCGAGCTCGGCCAGATGGTGGACCTGCTCGGCGCGGAGCGCTTCGGCCCGCCCAGCAGC
>CAYTYV010000816.1:0-1638 GCA_964441055.1 uncultured Polyangiaceae bacterium
CACGACGGCGCCCGCTCGTACTTCGCCGTCAACCACGAATCGCCAACCGAAGAAAGATCCCGTGTTCGGATTCTGACTATGGCCGGGGCTATGCGAACGAGTCGCCTGGTGACCTGGGCGCTGGTGCTGGCCCTGGTCAGCCTATGGTCGGCAGACGTGCGAGCGGGCGAGCCGGTACAGGCGGCGCGAGAGCTCGCGCGAGAGGGGCTGGCGCTGTTCGAGAGCGGCCGTTTCGACGCGGCCCACGACAAGTTCGCCGAAGCCAACCGGCTGCGGCGCGCGCCCACGTTGCTTCTGTACATGGCGCGCTGCCGCCGAGAGCTCGGCCGGCTGCTCGAGGCGCAATCGCTCTACCAGATGGTGCTGGACGAGCCCGTGGCCCCCGACGCCTCGGAGCCGTTTCGCCAAGCGCAGAGCTCGGCCGAGGGCGAGCTGGGCGAGCTGCGCGAGCGCATCCCCTCGATCCGGATCGCGGTTCGCGGCTCGCCCGCCAGCGAGACCGAGGTAGGGCTGGATGGCAAGCTGGTGGAGGCGAGCGCGCGCGAGCAGCCGATCGCCCTCGATCCAGGTCGGCACGTGTTGTCGGCCTGGGCGCGGGGGTATCGGTTGGTATCGCGCGAGATCGAGCTCGCCGCGGACGGCTCGGTCACGACCGTGGAGCTGGCGCTCGAGCCCGAGCCCCCGACCGACGGCGCAGGGCAGGCCCAGGGCCCGCTGTGGCCGTCGCTGGTAGTCCTTGGCGTGGGTGCCGCGGCCCTGGGCGTTGGGACGGCGACGGGCATGATGTCCCTGTCCAAGACGACGGAGATCCAGTCGCACTGCAACCACAACATCTGTGGGGACGAGCACGAGCAGGAGTGGGAGTCGGCCAGCACCTTGGCAGACGTCTCCACGTGGAGCTTCGTCGGGGGCGGGGCAGCGGTGGCCGCGGGTGTGGTGCTGCTCATCGTGCGGCCTGGCGGCTCGAGCGATGACGACGACAAGACTGTCCGGCTGGAGCCTTGGCTAGGTCCCGGCCTGGCCGGGCTGCAAGGGAGGTTCTGATGGCGCGTGGGAGCGTGCGGCGCAAACGAGCCGGGCGTAGGCCATGGGCTTCCGTGGCCCTGACGGGCGCTTCGTTCCTGGTATTGGCGCTGGTTGGCTGCGAGGGCATGCTCGGGCTCGACGACCTCGAGTTCGTGCCGAGCGGCAGCGCCACCGGTACAGGTGTGGGGGGCACGTCCGTGGGCGGCAGCGGTGGAGAGCCGATGGGCGGCGGCGGCCAGGGCGGGCTCGGAGGTGGCGGCGGCAGCCAAGGGGGCGAGGCACCGGGCTGTGGCGCGAGCTCCGCGAGCCATCAATGGGCGATGTCCTTTGGCGACGTCTTCGACGAGGCCAGCTGGGGCGTTGCCGTGGACGAGATCGGCAATGTGGTCGTTGTTGGCTACTGGCGGCCGACCACTGGCCCGGGCGTTGGCGGCGCTGGCGGCCTCGGCGGAGCGGGGGGTGCCGGTGGCGGCGGTCCTGCGGGCAGCGGCGGCGCGGGTGGCGGCGGCGGTGCGGGCGGCGGCGGCGGCGCCGGCGGCGCAGGCGGCGGGGCCATCCTCACCGGTGGCGCGGGCGGTGCAGCCGGCATGGGCGGTGCAGCCGGCATGGGCG
>CAYTYV010000817.1:0-1637 GCA_964441055.1 uncultured Polyangiaceae bacterium
CCTGACGTAGAACTCGCTGGCCGCCGGATCGAGGGCGATGCCGATCTCGGCGCCGGGCTTGTACCCGGCGGACCGGATCGCCTTGACCAGCAGGTCGAGCGCCTCCTCGTTGGATTGCAGGTCCGGCGCGAAGCCGCCCTCGTCGCCGACCGCGGTGCGGTAGCCCTGCTTCTTCAGCTGGGCGGCCAGCGCGTGGAAGACCTCCACGCCCATGCGCAGCGCCTCGCGGAAGGTCCTGGCGCCGTACGGCGCGATCATGAACTCCTGCGGGTCGACCTTGTTGTCCGCGTGCGAGCCGCCGTTGAGCACGTTCATCATCGGCACCGGCAGCACGTTGGCAAAGGGCCCGCCGAGGTAGCGGAACAGCGGCAGGCCGAGCGCGTCGGCCGCGGCGCGGGCCGTGGCCATGGACACGCCGAGCATGGCGTTGGCGCCGAGCTTCTTCTTGTTCTTGGTGCCGTCGATGGCGATCATCGCCTGGTCGAGGCCGGTCTGGTCGAGCGCGTCGTACCCGAACAGCTCGGGCGCCAGCTTCTCGTTGACGTTGGCCACGGCCTTGCGCACGCCCTTGCCCTTGAGGCGCTTCTTGTCCTTGTCGCGCAGCTCGAGCGCCTCGTGCACGCCGGTGGACGCGCCCGAGGGCACGGCGGCGCGGCCGAGGGCGCCGCACTCGAGGCCGACGTCGACCTCCACGGTCGGGTTGCCGCGCGAGTCGAAGATCTCCCGGGCCTGGATCAGGGTGATGCCGGTGTCACACATCCTTGCTTGCCTCCCCTCGGCCGCGAGTGATTGCCGCGGCGCTCTCCTCTACTACCCGTCCCTGCCGGACGGATCAAGGGCCTCGTCCCCCAGCGCCTTCTTGAGGGCGGCGATGTGCACCTCGCCGGCCACGTGCAAGGGGTTGGTGAGGAAGACGTTGGGATTGGCCTTGGCCAGGCAGTGGAACTGGGTGTGCAGGCCGATGGCCGAGAGCGCTTCCTCCACGCTCATCCCGGTCACCGCCGCGGCCGCGTGCCAGGTCGCGCCACAGGGCGCGCCGCGCCGCACCGCGAGGGCGCGCAGCCGCCCCTCCACCACCTCGGCCTCGAGCTCGGGCGCGCCGAAGCGCTCGCCGTACTCGCCGAAGCGCGCGCTGCGCCACAGCGTGCAGCAGGTGGTCGGCGTGTCAGCCCGGCCCGCCAGCTTGCGGCCGGCCGCGATCAGCGGCACCTGGTGCGCGGCGCAGCGCTGCACCAGGTGATCCGAGAGATCCGGGTGGTACAGGTGGTCGAGCACCAGCTCGGCCCAGGCCAGCTGCGCCTCCAGCTCGTCCGGGAACTCGTCCCCGGGCTCGTCGAGCAGCTCGGCGAAGGGGCCGGTCAGGTCGAGCGAGCGCAGCTCGAGATCGGGGAGCTGGGCGGTGACGACCGAGACCTTGGGCTCGCCGAGCCCGTCACGCTGGACCACGAGGATCTTCTGCATCGCGCCTCCCGGACGGGAGCATAGGCAGGGCTGGGAGCGGATGCAACGGGAATAGCGCCTGGCGCGCCTGACGCGCCTGGCGCAGGGTTGACAGCGCGGCGGGTGAGTTATACGCTGTTTTGTAAGAATAGCGTATAACGGGTGCTCGCATGGCTCCCCATCGCCTCTCGCTGACC
>CAYTYV010000818.1:0-1058 GCA_964441055.1 uncultured Polyangiaceae bacterium
CCTCACCTCTACGACGTGCGAGAGCGAGAGCAGCACTCGCTCGTCCATGCCGGGCTCGGGCCCGGACACTTCGAGGTCCATCAGGTAGGCTCGGCCGGATGGCAGCACGCCACGAAGGCGGCCGCGATGCTCGCGGCCGTCCGCCATCCGGGCGGTGACCGTGCGGCCGATGGCCCAGTCCAGGCGGCGGGCTACGACGGATCGCTTGCGTCCCACGGTGGTCTCCTTCCGTGTCGGACACGTGTCCGACACCTGGCAGTTGGTCCCGTCTCGCGGCGCCCCAGTCAGCACTAAGGCCCGCAGCAGTGAGTGGGGCGCGGGACTGGGGCCCCCTATAGGGCCCCAGCCCCAGAGCCCCAGTCGCTCACAACCGAGGCGCGCCCTACTCGAGCCCCAGTCGCGCCCTGCCGCCTCAGTCGTCATGTTGAGCCCTCGCCGAGTAGTGCAACTTGGCGCACCGGGCGCCCTCCCTGACGACGATCGCCCCGGTGTCGACCAGCTCGCCCAGGGCGGCCATGAAGAAATCCTTGCCGCCGCCCACCAAGGCCTTGAGCTTGTTGGTGCCGATGCCAGGGTGGTCCTCTACGACGGTCCGGATCGCCTGCTCGACCTCGCTGAGCTTCGCCGCCCGAACAGCCGCGGCGCCGTCGTGAGCGTCCACGCCCTGGACGAGCTCGACGCGCAGCCCGCCGTCGGGTTCGTCGTTGATGTGCAGCTCGTGGACCGGCGCGAGCTGGCCGCTGATGCGGGCCTTGACGTGCTCGACCCTGGGCGCATCGCCCTTCGACGCCTCCAGCACCAGCACGGACCCGCAAGCGTCAAAGATCGCCCCCGAGCCCCGGATGGCCATCTGGCTCCCGCCCTTGTCGTTGGCGCTCGGCTTGCGCGCATGGCTCACCACCCCGAACACTGCTCCGGTCCTTTCTGAGACCCGGGTAAACACGTCGAGCACCCGGCGCACCTCGCTCGAGTTTTCATCCAGGCTCGGGCACGCGGCCCGCAAGCTGTCGGTGATCACCAGATCGTGATCCTCAGCCTCCCGCACCAGCACGCTCTCC
>CAYTYV010000818.1:1068-1637 GCA_964441055.1 uncultured Polyangiaceae bacterium
TAGAACGCGGGAAGCGAGACCACCGAGAGCCGATCGCCCAGGTCATGTGGTCCAACGCCGTGCGCGATGGCCAGCCGCTGATAGCGCCTCGAGGTCAGCCGCGGGCCCTGCTCGTAGTCGAGGTGCAGCACCCGCCCACGCCGAACCGGCCAAAGCCCCCACGCCATGCCGCCCGTTGCAATGGCAATGGCCAGGTCCTGGGCGAGCAACGTCTTGCCCGAGTAGCCGTAGCCCGCCACCAGCACAGGCGCGCCCGGGGCGAAGTCCAGGGCCTCGACCAGCCACGGCACGGGCGGCAGCGGTGCGAACAAATCCGAGGTCCCCAGCCGCTCTAGCCCACGGGATGAGCTCGGCTCTGCGATCGTCGCTATCGCTCGCGCAGCTTCGTTGAGCCAGTTTTGGTCCCGGATGGAATACCCTTCAGCGGCAATGCGCTGGGCTTTCGCTACAAGCCGCCGCTGGCGTGCCAGCGCTCGCACTCGCTCGGCGTGCGCCTCGACGTGCGCGACGGCCGGCGTAGCGTCGATGACCTGCCCCAGGTACGCCGCCCCGCCCACGGCGCCGAGCTG
>CAYTYV010000819.1:0-1629 GCA_964441055.1 uncultured Polyangiaceae bacterium
CACGACGGCCTGGCGGCCCGACTCCGGGGCAGGTAGGCGTTGCCTCGGGTCCGATATCATCGGCTCGCCAAGCACGAGGCGGCGGCAGCCTTGGATTGGTATGAGGATCGACGCCCTGGGCTCGGCGCAGAGTTTCAGGCCGAGCTGAGGTAGGCTGAGAAGGCCATTTCGGAACAGCCTCTGACGTGGCCCATCTGGCCTGACACCAAGCCAGGGCTCGCCATCCGACGAATCCTCCTGCCGCACGACAGCCCCACACCAAACCCGTGCGCCGCGCTAATCCACCGCGGGTACGCGGCAGCGGACGGGCGGGGTGGGATCCCAGCCGAGGCGGCCCAGGATCTGGCGGGCGCGATGCTGATAGGTATGGGCGGCCAGCACCTTCTCGCGTCCTGCGGCGGCCACGCGCCTACGCAGCTCGTCGTCGGCCAAGAGCGACTCGAGCGCGGTCCAGAGCTCGTCGTGCGAATCGTAGTAGAAGGCGTGCTCGCCCTCGCAGAGCTCGTCGGAAAGCTCGGGGCAGGCGGAGCTTAGCTCGAGGGCGCCCGTCGACGGGATCTCGAATAGCCGCATGTTGGCCGCTGGGTAGTTGAGCTCGTCGATGATATTGAGGCAGACCTTGGAGGCAAGCGAGGCACGGGAGAACTCCGCGCCCAGCACGAGCCGTCCTTGCCAGGCCTTTCGCACCGCTGGATCGCGCGCTTCGTCCCGCCAAGTGGCGCCGCCCCAGATCTTGACGCTCCAGCGGCCCTGGGCGCAGAGCGCCGCCAAGGTGGCCTCCCGCTCGGGCCGCCAGTTGCCGATGAACGAGACGTCGCAGCCGTACTCTGCGTCGTCGCCATCGCGCAGCGAGGCTCTAGCGTGCAGATGGGGATCGGCCGCCAGCGGAACCCACGCCGCGGCCCGCGCGCCCAGCCTCTCCAGCGCGGGCACGGCCGCGCGACTGTAGCAGGCCACCAGATCGTAGAGCGGCAGCGCTGCCACCACGTGGTCGGCCAGGTTGACCAGCGGGTCCTGCCACACCAGCACCAGCTTGGCCCCGGTCGAGGCGACCACCTGGGCGAGCGCGCCCGCGCTTACGGCGCAGTGGCAATAGACCATTACGAGCTGGGGCTCGGCATGGCGCAGCTCCACGGCGAGATCGCGATTGCCCTTGCGGGTCCAAGATGGAATCGGCAGGTAGGCGTGCAGCAGCCGACCCGCGCGTCCGAGCCGCCCATGCCGCTCCACCGCCCGCGCGATCTCGAACCGCTCAACCTGCCAGCCCAGCGATTTCAGGGCGCGCTCGTAGGACAGCTCCAGGTTGCCCGACGAAGACGAGAAGTCGCCGATCAAGGCGGCCAAGGGTCGTGCGGGAGGCGGCATGGTGCTTGAACGGTGGGCGCTTGTTGGCCTCAAAGATCGGCTTCCAGGATGCCAGCTTGCTTCATGATGGCCCGCTGCAAGCCCGCTTCGAGGTCGCGATTACCGCGCACCGTTACAGTGATCCGAATCGATGCTCAGGCATCCCTCAACGGCGTCGTAGACGTTCTCGATGAGCTCCTTCAAGTCTTCGCCTTGGGTGACGCAGCCGGGAATGGCGGGGACCTCTGCCCAGTAGCCGCCTTCCTCGGCCTGATGGATGATGAC
>CAYTYV010000820.1:0-1624 GCA_964441055.1 uncultured Polyangiaceae bacterium
AAGAGCTGCAGGTCATGAAGGAAGCCGGCATCGAAAAGGCACCCTCCGTGCTGCTGACCACCCACGACGACGCGATGAACATCTACCTCGCCATCTACGCGCGGCGGCTCAACCACAACGGGCATATCGTCAGTCGGGTCACCCACGAGCGCCACCTCGAGGCCCTGCACCGCGCGGGCGCCAACTTCGCGCTTTCCGAAAGCGCCCTCGGCGCCAAGCTCGCCATGAGCGTGCTGCAGAAACGGGAGTTCGTCGTGGTCGGCGAGCAAATCGACGTGTTCGTTCTCCCCGTGCCTTCGCAGCTTGCTGGCTGCAGCCTGGCCGAAAGCGCCATTGGCTCCAAGACCGGCCTAAACGTTATTGGCGCGCGGCAAAAGGGCGCGCCGCTCAGCCCGGCCACGGCCGACACCGAGCTCGCCGAGGGCAACGAAATGGTGCTACTCGGCACGCGCGCCCAGCTCGCCGCGTTCAAGAAGACCTTCGCCGCTTGAGAAAACGGGGACAGGCTACTTCTCGCCCAGCGGATAGCTGCCGTGCTGCCGCACCGCCTCCAGCATCCAGCGCAGCCGGTCCAGCGACATGGCCTCGTGGCTGTTGGTCGGCGCCACGATGTAGCCGCCGCCCTTTCCGGCCGCCTCGATGCTAGTCCGAACCGCCTCGAAGACCTCTTCCCGACTGGCATCCACCAGAATGTGCGTGATGTCGACGTTGCCCACCAAGCACAATCGCTCGCCGACCATCTCCTTGACCTTGGCGAGCTCGATGCCCGCGGTGGGCTCGAGGGCGTGCACGCCGTCGAAGCCGCAATCGGCAAACCACTCGAGCAGCCGATAGACGTTGCCGCAGCTATGAATGACGATCTTCATACCGAGGCCGTGGGCCGTGTCGGTGATGCGCCGTAGCGACGGACCGTAGAACTTCTCCATCATCCGCGGATTGACCATGGGGCCCGAGCGGAACGCCATGTCATCGGTGTAGATGGCACCCGGCAGGCCCGCGGCGGCCCAGGCGTGCAGCATCATGCAGAAGTGGTCCTCGTAGAACTTGATCACGCGGCGCACGAAGTCCGGCTCGCGGCGCAGCGCGAGGGCAAAGCGCTCGAAGCCCATGGGCTGCCAGCTGTTTTCGAACAAACCGTACAAGAAGGCCCCGAAGATGAAGATGTCCGAGCCGAGGTCCTTTTGGATGCGAGCAAAGGCCCGGTGGGCCCGCTCGGGAAGGCGGAGCAGATCGGTCTTGTCCCAGGCCAGCCAGTCGTCCACATCGCGGATCAGACCGCGCTTGTACATGGGCGTGGCCAGGTTACCGTGGCCGTCAAAGGCCACGTCGTACTCTCGTCCATAGATGTCCACCGCAGAATGGGAATCGCGGAAGCGCCAGATGGGCACGTGCATGACCCAGGCGGCGTCGTAGCCCATTCGCACCGCCGCCGCGGTGCGATCGTAGGAGAAGCGGTCCATCTCGGCGTCCATCACGCCGCTCTTGTTGATCCACGGCGCGAGCCTGTCGATGGCCCGACGGGTGTACCGATTGGAAAACAGCATGCCCAGGGGCGCGGGCCTTTTGCCGAGCCCGGGTTTTCGGTCTGTGGGCACCTGAACGCCATTTCGGCGATGCCGCCGTG
>CAYTYV010000821.1:0-1623 GCA_964441055.1 uncultured Polyangiaceae bacterium
GAGGCCCAGCGGACGAAAGCCGAGGGCGTGTTCTCGGAGGGAATGAGGTTGATGCACTCTTGCTGGCGCCAGCGGTGGTTGCGCGCTGCGCCCGCGAGCAGGGCTGCCGCATCGCCCTGCCGAGCCGCCACCGGATCGGGCTCGTCTGGCCGAGGCGGATAGAAGACCGGCTCGAGCTCGCGACGGTCGGCCGAGGGGCGGGCGAACTCGGCCACGATCTCGGCGGTGCCGATCGCCTGGTCGGGGCGGCCTTGTCGGCTGCGGCGGATCTGGACCTCGTCGCCATAGCGGCGATCCGCGCCGCGAGACAGGCCCACCCGTAGGCGGCGGTCAACCAGGGCGAAGCCCACGCGGCGCAGGCCGCTCCGCTCGGTGCGTCGGCCCTGTGAATCGCGCAGCCAGTGGGGAACGACGGTTCCGCTCGTCACCTGCCCCAGCCGCTCGTCGCCGAGGTAGACGCCGTCGCCAGGCCGGGGGGCGCTGCCGCGGCCCTCGATGAGCAAGCGGTACAGGCGCTGGCCCACCCCGCCGAGGTACTCGTCGAGCAGGCGCTGTTGGCCCACGAAGGAGGCGGGCTTGTCGATCATGCGGATGGCGAGCTGATGAAGCCCGCCTGAGAGGCCCGAGATCTCCGGCCCGAGCTCGTCGCCGTAAAGCGGCAGACCCGCCTCCGAGCGCAGCGTGTTGCGCGCGCCCAGGCCGACCGGGCGGATGATGCCGTCGTTTTCCAGCAGGGCATTCCAGAGCGCGGGGGCATTTGAGTTGGGGACGAACAGCTCGAAGCAGCCCGGCTCGCCCGTGTAGCCCGTGCGCGCGACCACCAGCTCGGCGCTCTGCCAGTCGAGCAAGGCGAGGCGGTTGCGCCCTTCGGGCGGGAGCTCTCCGGGCACGCCGAGCCTACTGAGCGCAGCGCGCAGCGCCGTCTCGGCCTCAGGCCCCTGCAGGGCGAGCATGGCGACGCGGTCGGTGCGGTTGTCGAGCGCCACCGTCTCGGCCCAGCGGTCTTTGCGCAGCGCGTCGAGGTAGGCGTAGTCCTTTTCCGCGTTGGCGGCGTTGACCACCAGCAGGTACTCGTGCTCGCTGAGCATGTACAGGTAGCAGTCGTCGACCGTGCCGCCCTCGGGGTAGGCGAGCAAGCCGTACTGCGCGCGGCCGGGGCGCAGCCGCGCCACGTTGTGGGTGAGCGCGTTCTGCAGGAAGTCCAGCGCGCCCGCGCCGCACAGCGAGAAGCGCCCCATGTGGCTCACGTCGAACAGGCCGCCTGAGGCTCGGGTGTGCAGGTGCTCGGCTAGGATGCCGTCTGGGTACTGCACGGGCATGGCCCAGCCCGCAAAGGGAACGATGCGGGCGCCTAGGGCTTGGTGCGCCTCGTACAGGGCGGTGTGTCGAAGCTTCGAGACATCGGTTGCCATGGTGTGCTCCGCCAGCGGCTGGCTGCTGGAGCCTGGGGCGTAACATCGGGCGAGGGGGGCGTATAGCGTGCGGCGCGTGGCGTGCGGGCGCGGGAGCGGGCGCGGGCGCGGGTGCGACTGCGGGTGAGGGAGCGGGTGCGAGTGAGGGAGCGGGTGCGAGCGCGGGAGCGGGCGAGGGCGCGGGAGCGGGTGCGACTGCGGGTGAGGGAGC
>CAYTYV010000822.1:0-1622 GCA_964441055.1 uncultured Polyangiaceae bacterium
CGTAGATGTAGTACGTGCCCTCGGCTACCCACACGTCGCAGCTCTCGAGCTCAGGGTCGTCGATGACGGCTTGATGAGCCGCATCGATGCCTTGGTGCACCATTTTGAATGCCGTGGCCCAGCCGAGACCGTCGCCCGAGACGGGGACCGTCCCGTCGACGTAGCGCACGCACTCCGAGCACTCCTCGATGGCCGTGCAGTTGCCCGTGGATCGCGGCTCCTCGCCCAGCTCGGCGGGCTGCATCTCGAGATCGCACCGCTCGCACAGGCCGTCGCACTTCGAGGTGCAGCACACGCCGTCCATGCAGGTCAGCCCGACATCGCACACGCCAAACACGCCCTCGCACGGCTCGCCTGGCCCGAGCCTTTCGATCACCGGGTTCGGCCCCGGCTTGGAGAGGCCACCCGGCCCGCTTCCCTTGACCGAGCTTCCGCCCTGCTCGGCGCCCTCGGCGCCTGGCGAGACGATCTGCTCGCCCATAGGCCCGTGAGGCTCGTCTCCGCCCGAGCCGCAGCTCGTGAGAGCGAAGCCCAGAGCCGCCGCCAAAAACCGCTCGAACCTTCCTGCCATGACGTCCCCCTTGTGTTGTCGACCGGGCCGGTCGCGAAGGTGCAGCGCTCTCCATCGTATCGGGGTCACGCCCCCCCAGGCTAGCCCGATTCCGGGTCAAGATGGCGTCGTCACCTCATGGCCTCCTGCCCAACACCAACGTCCCGTCGTGGAGGCAGAGCTCGACCGCATCGGCCTGCGGAAAACGCGGGATGGCTCGCTTGACGTCATCGAAGCTGGACCGTATGCTTTGAATAGGACAACACAAATTGACTAAGTACAACTCAGAATGTCCAACAACAACACGATCAGCACAAGTGAGCTGAAGGCGCACTGCTCTCGGGTCATCGCTGAGCTGGTGCGCGCGCACACGCCCATCATTGTCACCAAGCGGGGTCGACCTGTGGCCAAGCTGGTCCCTTTGGACGAGGAGACACCGAGCCTGTTCGGCTGTGCCAAGGGCAGCATCACGGTCGTGGGTGACATCATCGAGCCCATCGACGTGCGCTGGGAGGCAGATGGGTGAAGCTCCTGCTCGACACCCACGTTCTCATTTGGCTGGTCGAGGGCCTCGAGGAGCTGCCTCGCCGCTCGCGGCGCCTCATCGACGAGCAGGCGGCGAGCGCAGGCGTGGCCGCCTCGGCCATCACCTTCTGGGAGGTGGCCATGCTTCACAGCCGCGGACGGATCTCCCTGGCCAAGCCGATCGGCGAGTGGCGCAAGCAGGTGCTGTCCGCTCAAGGCATGATCGAGGTGGGCGTGGACGGCGACGTGGGCATCGAAGCCGTACAGCTTCCAGGCGAGCTACACCCCGATCCAGCCGATCGCATTCTAGCGGCCACGGCGCGGCTTCGCGGCATGAAGCTGGCGACGCGCGACCGTCGGCTACTGCGCTACGCACGGGCCGGCCACCTCACGGCTATCGAGGTCTGACAAGACTGGAGGCGGGTCCCTGCGGGCGGCCTAGTCGAACCGGTCGGGCTTCCCGTCAGAGCGATGGCTGGAACTCGTACGCGCCCATGTCGGCCCAGGGCGGGCCGATGCCCGTGTTGGGGCTATCGGGATCGTCGAC
>CAYTYV010000823.1:0-1619 GCA_964441055.1 uncultured Polyangiaceae bacterium
ACCTGGGTGAGCCAGTCGGCGTAGGCTTGGTGCTCGGGAGACTCGGCTCGGTGAGCGTAGATGAGCACGTTGACGTCGGGCAGGATCATCGGGAGCCAGTCCCGTAGCGGGCTACGTCTTCAGCAACCAAGAGCTCTGAGCTGCGGTCGAGGTCGATTCCCTCCCGAGCGCCGTCGCCACGGAAGGTGACCAGTCGGAACGGCGGAACCTCGGCGTCGTCGCGTGGGCCCAGCAGAGCAGCCCGCAAGGCGTCCTCCACCACCTGTCGCAAGGTGGTCCGCTGCTCCAGCGCCCGTTGCTTGGCTGCTTGCAGCAGGCTGTCATCGATGGTGACGGTGGTCCTCATGCGTCAAAGCATACTGCTAATGCGTCTTGATGACAACAGTGGCATCAAGTCATCAACACGGAGGACGCGGGTGGTGGCAGGCTGTGCTACAGGGACGACATGACCGAACTGTACGGCCGACTGATCGAGCACCTGTCGACCACCTACATCAACGTGGCCGACTCCCCGGAGATGCGACGCATCCTCGAGCTGTGCCTCACCGAGGAGGAGGCTCGTCTGCTGCTGTGCGTCGGTCATCCGCCAGCGCTGCACGGGGCCAAGCACCTCGGGCGCAAGGCCGGGATGAAGCCCGCGCGCGCCCAGGCGCTGCTCGCGGGCATGGCCGATCGGGGCTTCATCGCCAGGAGCACCGTGCTCGGCCGGGAGCTGTACGCGCTTTTGGCCATCGTGCCGGGCTTTTACGAGCTGACCTTCATGAAGCCCAACACCTATCCGGAGGTCAAAGAGGAGCTGCGCGAGCTGTGGACGCGCTACAAGAAGGCGCATCTCATGCGCGAGTTCGGCGACTATCCCACCCCCTCGATGCGGGTGGTTCCCGTGCACGCCGAGATCCCCGTCGGGCACCGCGTCTATCGGCGTGACGACGTGATGCACATCATCGAGCGGGCGGGCACCTTGGCCCTGGGCACCTGCGCCTGCCGCGAATGCAGCCATGGCTGTGACCGGCCCGACGACGTGTGCATGATGTTCGACGAGATCGGCGACGTCGTGATCGAGGGCGGCTTTGCCCGTCGAGCGACCGTGGCCGAGATGAAGGACGCCCTGCATCGCTCCGAGGAGGCCGGGCTGGTGCACTGCGCCATGAACTGCGAGCACCGCGTCCAGATCATGTGCCAATGCTGCGGCTGCTGCTGCAGCATCCTGGGCGGGCTCGTGCAGCTCCAAAAGCAGGGGGCGGTGGCCGTGTCGGGCTTCGAGGCGCAGGTGGATCCGTCGCTGTGCACGGGCTGCGGCGATTGCCACGAGCTGTGCTGGCCCAAGGCCATCGGCGAGCAAGGGGACCATTCAGCCGTGTCCTCGGCGCTGTGCTTCGGTTGCGGCTTGTGCGCCCCGCAGTGCCACGTGGGCGCCATCTCGCTGGTGCCGCGGCGCTCGCCGCCTCGGCCCGCGCCGCACAACCCGCTATCGCTGACCTATCGCATGGCGTCTGAGCGCGGCAAGGCGCGCGCCATGGCCAAAGCCCTGCTCGAGGAGATCCGCTAGTCGGTAGCTGCCGCTAGAGTCCTTGAAGAAGGGCTCCGTGGACAAATGAGTCATGGTTGTCCTCCAGAGA
>CAYTYV010000824.1:0-1617 GCA_964441055.1 uncultured Polyangiaceae bacterium
CCCGGCGAGTTCGTCGTTCTGATCGAGGGTAGCGGCGACGACGACGGCGTCCTCTACCTAGACCAGGCCGTGAGCTGGCACACCCACGTGGCCGTACGCCTGATCAACTCGAGCGGTTTCGGCATCGACTTCGTGCGGACGGGCACCTCCACCGTCCCGCCGCCGAGCGGCACGACGTGGTCCGGCGACAACGCCCCCAACCCGAGCGCGTGGACCAACCAGTCACTGGTGCGCAACGTCACGGCCGACGACACCGACACGGCCGCCGACTGGAAGCTTGTTGAGGAGAGCTCGCCTGCGTCCTACTGCCCGCGCCCCTCGCAGTGCGGCGCCGAGTGCATCGACGTCTCGATCGACCACGATAGCTGTGGCGGCTGCGGCGACGGCTGCACCCCGAACCAGCTCTGCGTCGACTCGGAGTGCACCACGGGTTTCGTCGACCTGTGGATCAGCGAGTACCGACGCTCGCCGCGCGCGGGCGTGGAGATCCACAACCCCACCACCACGGCGGTGAACATCACCGACTATCGCCTGGACGTGACCGGGCCGACCACGCTGAGCTTCACCTTCCCGTCGCTCGTGCTCGAGCCCGGCGGCTTTCTGTTCGTCTACTCCGGGACCGGCAACGACGATGAGACCTCGCTATTCGCCGGACCGACGGCGGCCCTGGGCGGCGACGTCGCCATCGCGCTCTACGACGACGGCACCAATCCGCTCGACTTCGTGCGCTTCGGCGAGTCGGAGACACCACCGCCGACGGGCGCGAGCTGGTTCGGCGACAACATCCCCTCGCCGGATAGCGGCGCCAACCACTCGGCCAAGCGCAAGCTCGAGAGCTTCGACACCGACGCGGCCTTCGATTGGGTACTGGGCTCGCCCGCAACCCCGGGCTACGGCTGCGTCGACGACCTATCCATGTGCTCTGGCGCCTGCGTGGATCTGCAGCGGGACCCAGAGCATTGCGGCGACTGCGACGCGCCCTGCGGCGTCAACGAGACCTGCGACAGCGGCCAGTGCGTTACCGTCGGACAGGTGGTGCTCTCCGAGCTGCGCGACGAGTCCAACGAGTATTTCGAGCTGTTCAACGGCACGGCGACCAGCGTGGATCTGTCGGGCTGGGAGGTCGAGTGGGTGGCCGACGGTGGCGTGGGCAGCTACACCCTGCCGCCCGGCACCAGCCTGGGCTCGGGCCAGTTCCTGCGCCTGCTCGAGACCACCTGCGCGGGCGGCCCCGGCTACGTGTGTATGGGCACGTCGATCAACTGGAGCTCCTACATCGCCGTGTGGATCCTGGACGGCAGCGACAGCGGCGTGGACTTCGTCCGCACAGGCTCGTCGGTGACGACTCCGCCTGCAGGCACGTCGTGGACGGGCGGCAACGTGCCGAACCCACCGAGCGGCCAGAGCGTGGTGCGCAACGTGTACACGGCCGACACCGACACCTTTGCGGACTGGAGCCTGCAGATCGATGCCACCCCGTCTCGCTACTGCCCCGAGGACACGGACGCGGTCTGCGGGGGCCAATGCGCCGCGCTGACGACCGACGCGCAGCACTGCGGCGCCTGCGGCAACCCCTGCCCGACCGGCAACACCTGCTTCGAAGGCGCGTGCATCGAG
>CAYTYV010000825.1:0-1614 GCA_964441055.1 uncultured Polyangiaceae bacterium
GATATTCTGCCGAATGTCACGCCGACGATGCAGTGCGAGTGGACCGAGCCACCCGCTGGGGATCCGACCAGCGCCTACACGAAGATCTACACGGCGCCGATGGTGGCCGATCTGAACCTCGACGACGACCCGGGCAAATTGCAGCCCTCGGTCGTGGTGACGACCTTTGGATCCGGGGCGAACACCCGCTTGGGCATGCTGCGGATCTTCGACGGCCGCACCTGCGAAGAGGTGATCCGCTTCGGTGGTCCCGACGATCCCCAGCTGGCCGAGAACCGCCCGGCCTATGGCACGCAATGGGCCATCGCCGATCTCGACGGCGACGTGCCGAACGGTGGTCACCCCGAGCTCGTGGGACTGCAAAACCCCACCGACAGCTACTCCACCCCCATCCACCTCTACGCGCTCCAATTCGATACCTCGACCGACCCGCCCACCGCCTCGCGCATGTGGTTCGGCCGCGATTGCGATACTGGCGGAGAGCCGATCGTTTCCTTTGCCACCAACACCTACAACTTCGGACCCGGGATCTGGGATCTCGACGACGACGGCTCGCCCGAGGTGGTGATGGACCAGATGGTCTTCGACGCCCAGGGATGTTTGCTCAACAGCGTCAGCCACCTGAGCTACATCCAGCTCGGCGTCATCTCCGCGGTGGCCGACGTGGATCTCGACGGCGAGCTCGAGCTCGTCCGCTTCGACCGCATTGCGCGCTGGGACACTAGCGCCGACGACTGGGAGGACGAGAGCTGGTTCGCGCCCAGCGGGGAGCAAAAGCCCGGTCACGTGGCGGTCGCGGATCTCGGCGCCTACTCCACCATCCCCAACCAGGACCATCCGAACCAGCTGCCCGAGGTCATCGTGGTCTCGGCGCAGAGCAACGAGTTCAATCCGAGCTCCAACGGCAGCATCCGGGTGCAGGCCCTGGACGGCACGGTCATCTGGGGGCCGGTCGCGCTGCATCACGACCCTGGCGTATACGGTGGGCACGGCGGCCCGCCCACGGCCGGAGACTTCGACGGCGATGGACAGGTCGAGTTCGCAGCCGCCGCCAACCAGTACTACGCCGTCTACGATCCGGACTGCGACGGCACGCCCTCGGAAAGCCCGCCAGAGCGGCCTGGCGGCTTGTGCGACCGCGAGCCGCCCATGGATGAGCTGCCCGACGGCATCCTCTGGGCGCAGCCTTCCTCGGATTTCTCCTCGAGCGCCACTGGCTCGAGCATCTTCGACTTCAATGGCGACGGCTCGGGCGAAGCGGTCTACCGCGACGAGTGCTATGTGCGCGTGTACAAGGGCGCCACTGGAGAGGTCATCTTCAGCGCGCCCGCGTCGAGCGGCACGGGCTACGAGCTACCGGTCATCGTCGACGTGGATGGCGACTTCGCCACCGAGATCGTGGTGGTGCGCGGCAACGGCGGCTCCGGCTGCCCCGACCCGGACCCGCTGTTCCCACAATCCGGTGGCTACACGGTCGTGGGCGGCTTCGCCATTTTGCGCGACCCCGAGGACCGCTGGGCCTCGTCCCGCCCCATCTGGAACCAGCACGCCTACTCCATCACCAACATCAACGACGACGCCACCGTGCCGTCCACCTCGGGGGTGCTGCCGAAC
>CAYTYV010000826.1:0-1613 GCA_964441055.1 uncultured Polyangiaceae bacterium
CGGGTGCAAGGGTGTAACGATTTATCGTTATGGAAGCCGCGATCGCCAGGTGCTGTTCGTCGGCATCGGCGACTTCACCACGGGCGCCACCATCGCCAAGGCCATGCAACACGCGGGCGCCCACTACATCGCCCAGCTCGACGTCAACTTCTCCTTCCCCAAATTCATGCTCTACGAGCATCGCGAGCCCGGCTCGAAGGAGCTCAAGGCGGTGCCGCTGACCGACAACTTCGAGTACACCGAGGACCAGTACATCGGCCAGCGCTCGCACCGCGACTTCTTCTACCTGACGCGCAAGTAAGGGCGCGCGCTCAGAGGCGTTTCAGCAGCAGCGGCCCGCTACGGCGCGTGGCACGCCTCGCACGCGTCGTTGACCTGGGCGACGGCGTGACAATCGTCGCAGCCGATCTCGGGCGGGTTGTCCTCGCAGTCCATGTCCCATGCCACCTGCTCGCCGCCGTGGTGGGTGACCGATCCGTCGGACGCGTGACAGCTGGCACACACGTTGTGGGTGGGCTCGACGGTGGTCGCATCGCCCGCGCCCGTGCCGTCGTCGCCGCAGGTGTGGCAGACCACGCACATCTGGCCATCTTGCTCGTTGGGCGGCCCGTGGTTCATCAGCGGTGGCTCGGGCTCGGCCGGGCCGCTCTCCTCTTCGTCGTTGCAGGCCACCAGCACGAGGCTGGCGCCGAGCGCTGCTGGAGCCACGGCCAAGACGGGCCACGCGACCGAGGCCCACCTGCGTCTGCGTACTGTGCTGCTCACTGTCTCGCTCGCTCCTTCTGCGAGATCACTCTCGCTCGGCCCCCTCGCCCCCCAGTACCCTGGCGACCACCCCCTTGGGCAAGGCGCCGTAGGCGACCTCACCGTTGACCACAAACGCGGGCGTGCCCCGCAGCTTGAGCTCGATCCCCGCCTGGATGTCCTGCTGGATGTGCTGCTCGGCCTTGGCGGAGCTCATGCAGCACTCGAAGCGCTCGAGATCCAGCTCGAGCTGCTCGCCGAGCTCGCGGGCGGTCATCTCGCGGCGTCGGATGGTGGGCGCGTGCTGGAACAGGTAGTCGTTCATCTCCCAGAAGCGCCCCTGCTCGCCCGCGCAATACGCCACCTTGGACAGCAGGCAGGCCCGCTCGTGGAAGGGCTTTTGGATGGCGGCGTTGCAGCTTTGATCCATGGGATAGTTGCGGTGCACCACCCGCAATACGGTCGGGTTGCGGGACAAAAGGGCGCGCACCCGCATGTGGGCCTTGCGGCAGAAGGGGCATTCGTAGTCGGTGAACTCCTGCACCACGATTTCGGGCTCGGCTGCGCCGATCCACTGGTGACCGTGCTCGTCGCGGCCCATCTGGATGGTGGGCTGCGCCGAAGGCGAGCCAGCGTCGTCGCAGTCGCACTCGTCATCGCGACAGACATGGGGCGGCGTGGTCGTCGGAGCGGTCACGTAGCTGTCCGGCCCGATGCGCAGCTTGCCGCCGTCGACCATCGCGCCGTTCGGCCCCTGGGCGGCCGCGATCTGCGCTTCGATGCGGTGGGAGTAGGCCACGGTCGCGGCGAGCAAGGCCGCGGTGGCGAGCGCCGTTGCCACGAGCGCCGCTGGCCGACGGGCCAGCCAG
>CAYTYV010000827.1:0-1608 GCA_964441055.1 uncultured Polyangiaceae bacterium
CTCCTCAACGAACAGCTCTATCGCTTCACCTTGCCCGACTGAGGATCGCGATCGCACCGCTCGGCGTGACGTTGGCGTCGCCGCAGGGTGCCCCGCACCAAGCCCAGAAGGTCCTGCGACGACTCGTGCGCAATGACGAGCGCGCCGCCGATGTAGACGAGCGCGCCGACCGCCAGCTCGATGCCCAGCCCCACGCCGCGCACGGTGAGCCCCAGGTGCTGCCACAGCAAGCGTGCACAGAGCACGGCCAGCACCATGGGCAAGCAGGCGCAGAGCGGGCGTAGGGTCTGGCCGAGCAACGCGCTCCACGGCACGCCGTCCACGCGCCACACCGCCCAGATCCCCGCCAGCGCATAGACCGCAAAGCCGATGCCCACCCCCGCACAAGCCCAGTACGGGCCCAGACGACCCAGCAGGAACACCGCGCTCAGCAGCACCACCACCTTGAGGATGCCCATTTTCATGAGCGTGCCCGGCCGGTCGCAGGCCTGCAGGTACGCCATGAAGGTCCAGCCCACTGCTCGCACCACCCCCAGCACGGCGAGCACGGTCAACATCGGCGCCACCTGCCACCACGCGGGCGGCAGGATGGTCGCGATCAAGGTGTGCGCGATCGCCCCGAGCCCCACGGACAGCGGAAACACGATGAGCGACAGCAGCCCGATCGAACGGACCAGGGTCTTTTTGCGCTCGGCGGGCTGCATGTGCGCGAACGAGGGCAACAAGACGTCGCCGATCTGCTCCCCGATCTGCACGGCGGGGATGTCGGCCAGATTGAAGGCGCGCTCGTAGGCGCCCACGATGGCCGGTCCGAACAGCTTCGACATGACCAGCTTGTCGAAGCGCCGTGAGCTGTAGTTGCACAGGTCGGAGACGGACATCGGGATGCCGAAGCGGAAGATGTCCTTGGCCTTGCGCCAGGCGAGTCGGCAAGGCGTCAGCCAGTGCGCGCGCTGGGCGATGAGCCCGACGATGGCGAAGAACAGCGCATAGCGCGCGAGGTTGCCGTACACGATGCACATGCCGACGTCGGCTGCAGCCGCGCCGAACGCCGTGGCCACCCAGGCTGACAGCTTCGGGTCGCTGAGCACGGCGGCCAGCGCCACCGCGGTGGCCGCATAGCTGATCTCGCCGATGGTGCGGGCAATGGCGATGGGTCGAAATCGGATCTGACGGGTCAGAACGCGTTCAGGCAGGTGGCCGATGCGTTGCAAGAGCATCACCGCGACGAAGCCTGGCACGTAGAGCGCCGCCTTCGGGGCCTCGAGGAAGACGGCGACATCCTCGGCGACCAGCCAGGTGCTGATGATGGGAACCACCCCGATGCCCAGGTACAGCACCGTAGCGTGCCACATGTAGTCCAAGCCAGCCTTGGGCTTGGCCACCACGTAGTTGAGGATGCCGAGCTTGGTGATGTGGTGGGCCGTCAACACGATGATGAAGGCCACGGCCACGTTCCCGGCGATCTCGGGGGACAAGTAGTAGGTCAGCACGATGGTGCTGATGACCCCGAGGGCGCGGGCGAGCAGACTGGTGGCCACCGACCAACCAGCCCCGCTGACCGCCTTTTTCTCGATCGCAGACAGCTCTTCGGCCATGAGCTCGCCG
>CAYTYV010000828.1:0-1598 GCA_964441055.1 uncultured Polyangiaceae bacterium
ATAGTTCCACTCGGCCTCGGTCGGCAGTCGACCGCCATCCCAGGCACTGAAGGCAAAGGCCTCGTACCAGGTTACGCAGTTGATGGGCAGGGTCTCGTTCGCGCCTGGGCTGTCTGTCCAGGTTGGGGAGACGCCGCAGTCGATGGCGGACTTGAGCGCGGATGTATCAGCAGGCAGGTTGGCATTCCAGGCAGCCTGCCAGCCGCTGTCGGCGATAAGTGGGTGCTCGCCGTCGTCCTGCGATGGCGGGTTTGCCTGCGTACCCATTCCCGCATCCACAAACGCGCGGAAGCGTCCCACCGTGACCTCGAACCGGTCGAGACAGAAATCGCTCACCGTCGCCGGGTAGGAGTCGTCGGTGAAGTCGATACCATCGTAGCTCCGGAGGTACGTGCCGCCCTCCACCGAGAGGCTCGCGCAGCAGCTTTCGTCCCCCCCGGGGCCGCAGTCTTCGACCAGACCGTCGCAACTCGGCCCATCCGGACAGGAACCTCCCGCGCCGCCATCTCCACCCGAGCCACCAGCCCCAGCAGCTGCGCCAAAGCCGCCTTCGCCCGCCTGTGCACCGCGGCCCCCCGCGCCCGCCTGAGCTCCCGCGCCGCCCGAGCCGCCGCTTGCTCCCGTACCCCCGCTGCCACCCATGGTGGTGGCCGGGTCAATCCCGGCCACGCCTGCACAGCCTCCGCAGAGGACGACGCAGCCCGCAACAGCGGCAACAGCACTCCTTCTCCAATGTGCGTTCATTTCACCATCTCCCTTCGAGTGAAAGCCCAGCGAGCGTCACGCCTAGCTGGAGCGAAAGTGGCGGCTCTGGGGGAGCCGAGTACGTGGTTTGCGGGGCGCCGACCGCCATATCGGGCTCCGACGGCGCCGTAAGCACCAACACCACGCCGCCCGCCAGCGCAGCCGCGCCCGCGACGAAACCCACAGTCGAAACCGTGGCCGCGGTGAGCGCCTCGTCCCTAAGCGCCGTACCCTCTGCGGTGCACACGTTGGGATCGTCTGTCCTGCAAAAGCCCATCGACTCCGCGTTGCGGCTGACGGCCACGATGCCGGAGACCCCTCCGACCGCCAGGCCAGCGAGGCCCACGCCGCCCAGCACGTAGCCAAGCGTGCGCTGGAGGCTGCCGTCATCTGCTCCGTCGCTAGTAGCCGGTTCCACGGGGTCAGGCGGCGGCGGAGCCGATGGCAGCGTCGCGCCACTCGCAGGCTGCGCTGGCGCCAGCTCGGCCAGCCCAGCCACCAACACCAGCTCCTCGTTTGGCTCCACGCCGATAAGCACCCTCTGCTGAAAAGGCTGCCGACCCGGCGCCACGGCTTCGACTTGGTGCTCGCCCGGATCGATTGGGGTGGCCATCCCCCAACGCGAAGCATCAACTGCCACGCCGTCGAGCCGCACCTCCAAGCCGGGCACGCGGCTGCTTTCGGGCACCGCGATGACCAGCTTGGACAGCTTCGGCTCCAACGCTCGGTAGACGCAGCGCGCCGCCTCTTCGCGTTCAGGCTTACCTTCCTTTCGGGCGAGGGCCTCCGCCTCGCGGAAGCCAGCCCAGGCGCTGGCAAGCTGACCCGTGTGCTGGCGACAGCGGGCGAGGTTG
>CAYTYV010000829.1:0-1597 GCA_964441055.1 uncultured Polyangiaceae bacterium
TTTTTGTGGGCGGACTCGGGTCAGAAACATCGGGCACGTCACGCTGTCCGACCCAAACGCGCGGGTGGTATCGGGCACTTGCAAACACCATCGCGCTTTGTTGGCCAATCCCACACCGCGAGATTACGCAGTTCGGCCGATGGCTTACCTCAACCTACATTCACCTTCACGCGGCTCTGCAGATTGCTACCTGCATGCCATCGAGGGAGTTCCGCTGCTCAGCCAGGGCGAGATCAATGAGCTGGCCCATGCGCTGGAGGTCGCGCGGGTCGACCTGTACCGTGCGATCGGGCGCTGCCCGCTACTGCGCACCGGAGCTGCCTCCGTAGACTGGGAGGACGACGCAGGCGGTGAGGACCCCATCGAGGACGGGACGGCTCGCGCGGACGATGAGCTGAGAGAAAAGCTGGAAGCGCTCGCCGAGGTGGCCGCGAGGCAAGCAGAGCTGACGAGCAAGCTGGCCCGCAGCCGCGCCTCGGCAGCTCAGCGCGGATCGCTCGAGACGCTGCGGACCCGAGTGGAGATGGAGCTGCGCGAGGTCATCGACGCGCTCGGTCCCTACGAGCCCACCATCCTGGCGCTGGCAAGCCGCGTTCGCCAGCTCGCCGAACGGCTCGAGCAGACCGACGCTGCCATCGACCGCATTCGTCGCGAGCTCGGCGTTTCGTCCGAGCAATGGCCGCGGCTGCTGCAGGCGGCCGAGCGCCCGTCCTCAGCACGGCGCCGAGCCCGCACCAGCCTGCCCGTCGACCGCGCTGCCTGGCGGCAGTGCCAAGCAGAGCTGCGCGCCGCCCAGGGAGCTCGGTGGGCCGTCGCCAACGCTTGGGGCGGAGACCTCGCCGAGCTACCCGAGCTGCGCCAGAGCATCGATCGGGCTCAGCGGCGCGCCGAGCGGGCCCGACAGCACCTGGTAGAGGCCAACCAGCGCCTCGTCGTCTACTACGCCAAGCGGATGGCGAGCCCAGGCGTCGCGTTTCTCGACCGGGTCCAGGAGGGCAACCTCGGGCTGATGCGCGCGGTGGACAAGTACAACTTCCGTTTGGGCTACCGCTTCTCGACCTATGCGAGCTGGTGGATTCGCCAGGCCATCATGCGGGCGATGCCCGAGCAGGCGCGCACGATTCGGCTGCCGGTCCACGTGATGGAAACGGCTCGTCGCGTGGGCAAGGCGCGGCACGAGCTGGAGGCCGCGCTGGGCCGAGAGCCCACCGTGCAGGAGCTGGCTACCCAGGCCCAGATGCCGCTGGCCAAGGTGCGGGAGATCCTGCTCTCGTCGCGGGATGCGATCTCGCTGGAAACGCCCATCGGCGGCGACGGCGACCTATCGCTCGGCGCCATCGTGCCCGAGCGCAACCTCGAATCCGCCGAGGAGGCAGCCGAGCGCACGGATCGCGCCACCCAGGTTCGCGAGCTGCTCAAGTCGCTGCCGCCGCGCGAAGCGCTGGTCTTGCGCTTGCGCTTCGGCATGGACGCCAAGGGTCCCCAAACGCTGCAGCAGGTCGGCGATCTACTCGGCGTGACGCGCGAGCGTGCCCGTCAGCTCGAGGCGCGAGCCCTGTGCATGCTCCGCCGCCCCGCGCAGAGGCTGATCGCGTAG
>CAYTYV010000830.1:0-1595 GCA_964441055.1 uncultured Polyangiaceae bacterium
CACGGGTGGCTCGCGCACCGGTGAGGTGCAGATCATCGCCGAGGTAAGCTACTACCACTCCACGTACACGGACTCGGTCCCGCTGTTCAACTTCGGCGCGCGACCGGAGGGCACGCGGGTGATCGTGCTCGATGCGGCGCACGGCACTCCGATCGTGGGAGCCACCGTGGTGGCAGGCGAGAGCATGGCGCTCACCGACGACCGCGGCGCAGCCCATTTCCCCGAGGTGGATGGCGACACCTTCAGCGTCTTTGCCGCGGGGTACCCGTACCTCACCGCGACCACCACCTCCCGCGACCTGCTGCTCGTGCTGCGCCGCCTACCTGACCGGACGCACGCCGCGGGCGTGCGCGGCGAGTTCGACTTCTCCCAGCTGATCGCGGGCGGCGAGGTCGAGGTCGGCTTTGCGGGCTTTTCCCTGCCGGGCGAGCTGAACGGGCTCGACCTGTACCAGGTGCTGGGCGAGTCCATGCTGACCCGCATCGTCTTCGGCCAGCTGTACAACGACGACGTGGCCCTGCCCTCGGGCCTGCACCTGGCCCTGGGCACGACCGTGTTCAAGCAGGGTTTTCACATCGTCGGCGAGCCTGGCCGCCGCGTGCTGTGGGGTCTCGGCGGGCAGCTGCCCCTGGCCGACCTGATGGAGGCGGCAGGGCCGATCATCGACAAGTGCTCGGACGAGTGTGACATCCCGGCCGTGATCGGCGAGGTGCTGCCCTCGGTGATGCCGTACCTGTATCGCTTCCAGCACGGCGTGATCACCGGCATCGACGTGGTGCCGATCCCCAAGGTGGCGGACGTCAACGACATCAACGGCAACGAGGACACCACCGACCTGGTGGCGGACTTCGACAACTTCGAGTCGGTCGGTCCGCTGGTGCTGGACACGCCGGCGCGTGCCGCGCTGGAGCTGGACATCCCGGCGATGCCCTCGCTGGGTGACTTCGACGCGGACGTGGCGATCATCCTCGCCGGCGCGCTGCCGCCCGAGGGCCTGGTGGTGCTCGGCATCGGCGCGGGCGTTGACAAGCGCGGCGACACCGACACCGCGGACGGCAAGGTCGGGATCGAGAGCGACGGCAAGGTGCAGATCAAGATGGCGCCGCAGCACGGCGGCATCGAGGGCAACCCGTACGTGCTGGCCACGCTGACCACGAGCATGGGCGTGTTCGAGGCGGAGGACGCGGGCATCCCGCTCTCGGGTCGGATCCAGATCATGGACGGTCTGCCGGGCGACGCGAGGCTGACCGTGCCGGCCTTCATCTCCACGGTGGGCACGCCGGCGTGGGACGCCACCACGCGGAACTTCACGGGCAACGAGGTCACCGGGGCCCACGCGTACCGCGTGACCCTGACCGACGCGGACGTGACCTGGCAGGTCATGATGCCCGCGGGCAACCCGGGCTTCGAGCTGCCCGCGGTTCCGGCCGGCATGACCGACATCGGGGCCAACCCCGATATCACGCCGACGGTGAGCATCGAGGCCTGGCAGACCAAGGGCGGCATTGGCGTGGACGACATCGTCGGCTTCAACGGCACCAACCTCGACGCCCTGGTGACGCTGATCGAGGGCTTCTCGGTGGTGGTGCTGGGCG
>CAYTYV010000831.1:0-1586 GCA_964441055.1 uncultured Polyangiaceae bacterium
ATATGGTCTAGGTGTCGATCGCCGTCTTGGACGAGGGACTGGCTCTTGAGCTTTTTGCGGAGATATCGAAGCAGGTCGTACTCGTCCGAGGTTCGCAAGACGAGGTAGGGCTGCTGCTTGGTGCCGTCGCCAGTGGATAGCATTCCCTTGCAGCAGGTCTCTGCAATGGATCGCTCCATGTCGGCTTTCCAGTCTTCGTTTGCCCGCCGAAACGCCGCGGCTCGCGCCCAATGCGCTCGGGGGCTGAGCAGCAGGTTGGGCATGGCTTCAGCGATCTTGGCTTCGGCGTCTTCGTGCTTTCCCGCCTTGAGCAAGCCGTCGATTTCGCTCATTTCGTCGGAGCTCGGATCGTAGCGCTCGGAGGACAGCACGACAGCGCGAACTGCGAGGAACGATTCGCGACTAGGCGTCATGCAGAATTGGACGAACAGCTCTGTCATGGCAGAGGCCTCTCTCAGGGGGCGGACGGGTCGCGGTGTCGGAGCCAGTCGCGATAGCGATCGAGCAGATCGCGGAAGCGCTTGCTGAGGGCGGGGTCGGCCGAGAGCCGCTGCGTCCAGTGGCCCTCGAGGGCGCGGTGGGCCCGCTCATCGGGCAGGTGGTAGCGCTGGCGCACGGCCGCGACGCACTCGGGGCTGACCGCGCATTCGGCGCAAAACGCAGCGTACTGCTCCACGGTCAGGGTGGGCAGGCCAGGGGGCAGGCGGCCAAAGGGGAGGACGGCTTTGGCGATCTGGGCGGCGTCCAAGGGCTCGGTCTGCGCGACGTTGCCGCCCGCGGCTGGCGGCAGCTCGGGTTCAGCGGGCGGCGGGGGAGGCGCCGAACCGCTAAAGGGCAGCGGCTCTTCGGCCACGGTCGGCACGGCCGTCATGGTCTGGTCTACGGAGCTAGCCGCGGCCTCGGGCGGATCGCTCGGACCCGCGTTGCGGGCAGGCTGCGGGGAAGTTCCGGGCGAGGAGGAGGTGACGGCGTCCGGGCCTGGCGCTGGTCCGGGCGGACAGCTGGGCAGCGCGGGCTGCTCCTGTCGAAGCCGTTGACGGGTCTGCTCGAAAGCCGCGCCAAAGGCCTCCATCGGCTGGTGGCGCTTGGCGGACATCTCCGCTTCGACGAAGGACGACCACTGACGGTGGGCGTCGTTCCACTCGGGCTCGGTCAGGCCGAGGGCGGCGAGCACGCGCTCGACGGGCTCGGCATGGTAGTGCCGAAGCCAAGCTTTGGCCTCGGCATAGCGCGACAGGGTCAGGCCACCGCGGGTGGGTTCGTCTGCTTCGCCGTGTGCCATGCTCGTCTTCCTGCTGCTTTTCGGCCAGCCCGTGGGTGCGACCGGTCTCGGCATTGCTTCAGTTCAGCCGGATGGGCTTGCCCTTCACTTTGACCACGCCGCCCGTGATGTTGATCGCGCTTGTGGCATTGAGGTTGATCTGATCCGCGGTGATGTCGACCTGGGGCCCCTTGAGCAGAATGATGCCGTTCGAGAGCTCCACTTCGGCAGCGTCCTGCTTGATGCGAAAGCCGTCCGAAGAATCGATTTGTCCGCCGTTTTGGATGATCACCTGCGAGCCGCCCTGGACCGGCTCTTGCGTGCG
>CAYTYV010000832.1:0-1580 GCA_964441055.1 uncultured Polyangiaceae bacterium
CTCTGGGCCACGGGGTGGGTCGCCACGGTCACGGCGTAGGCGCTCCCATCGATGATCTCGGTCACAAAGGTGAACGGGCCGCCTTCCTCGATGCTGAGGTCGTCGCTGCCGCTGTTCTGGAGCACCAGCGTGCTGCCATCTGCCAGGCCCGTCACCGTGCCGCCCACGGTGAAGCTGTCCGGTGAGCTGCCGCCCCCGCCAATGCCGGTGCCACCGGCTCCGCCCGTGCCGCCCGTGCCGCCACCCGCGACGCCGCCCGAGCCCGCGTCCGGGCTAGCGGAGTTGTAGCCCGCGATGCCGATGATGAGATCGCAGCCCATGACGAGCACGCTTGCGAAGAGCAGCGTGGCGAGAGCGCGCGACGCGCCATGCGAAAACATCAGAACCTCCCTACCAGCCCTGCCGTGCCCAGGCCCAGCACGGGTTCGACGATGACGGCGCCGGCCGTCGACTCCTCTGGGTCCGGTTCGGCCGCTCCCGAATCGGCGGTCAAGACCAGGATGAGCCCGACCGCGGCTCCCACCCCGGCCACGACAAAGCCCGCGGTGGCGACGTGGGCGGTCGTGGTGGTGCGGTCGATGTCCGCGTCTTTGCCGGGCTCGCATTGCTTGTCCGGGCACTCGTCCTGGAGCGTGGATATCTGGGACAGGGCCATGGCGCCCGCCACCGTGCCCGCCACCAAGCCGGCCGCGCCCACACCAAAGGCCACCCAGGCCAGGGGCGGGACGGCCGCGGGCTCTTCGGCTTGCTCGGGCGCCATCGCTGGTGGTGGCGGCCGTGGTGCCGCTGGCGCGGCCGCGGGCGCGGGCGGCTCGGCCGGCGCTCCCGCGGCTCCCGGCTGGAGCTCCACCTCGAGGCGGCGGTGTTCCTGCTCTTGCAGCGTGACCTCCTGCTCGTAGGCGGCGAAGCCCGCGGCCTTGACGCTCACGCGATGCGGACCGGGGTTCAGCTTCTGCGGCAGCTTCGCCATCGCGGGTGGCAGCGCCGTCCCGTCGATCGTCACCTCGGCGCTCGTTCCGGCCGGTAGCTCGACAATCGCGATCTCGAGCGAGGGGATGCGCGCCGTGACCTCGATCACCAAGGCCTCGGCCTGCTCGCGCGCCTGCGCATACGGCGCTGGCTCGCCTGCCGTGACGGGATAGTTGCGCACGCGCGCCAGCTTCTCCAGCGCCTCGACCAAGAGCCCGAGCTTGGCTTGGGCCTTGGCGAGCTCGAGCCCGGTCGTGGGCACGCCCATGATGTCGTCAGCCCCCTGGAAGGCCGCGAGCGCGCCCGGGTAGTCGCCTCGCTGGTACTTCTCGGCGCCTTCGTTCATGAGGCTGCGGGCCGTCTCCTTCTGCGCCGCCGTGGGCTCACTTGGAGGCGCAGCCGATTGGGCCTGCGCCAAGCTCGCCAGGCTGAGCAGCACCCCCCACGCGGCGCAAAGCCGCAGCAGCCAGCGCCAGCGCCCCCAGCCGCTAGGAAGATGAACGTTGGACCTGACCATTCGCCCTGAGGTGAGCTCCATGTCCTTCACGCCCCTGTCGCCCAATGGTGAGACAGCGATGCTACCATCGTCCAGCCGACCCTGCGATGCGATC
>CAYTYV010000833.1:0-1567 GCA_964441055.1 uncultured Polyangiaceae bacterium
TGCTGCTGGCCATGGCCGACGGCGCCATCTCGGACAAGGAGCGCGCCCGCGTGCTCGAGTACGCGAGCGCCCTCGAGGTGCCCCCCGAGCGCTACGAGCAGATCGAGCGCACCATCGTCGACTGGGTCAGCTCGGGCGACGTGGGCTCGATTCTCTGAGCCAGCGCGGGACAGCTGCGCGCCCGGAGGGGGGGGGGCCGAGGGAGCCCTTCCGCTAGAGTCCTTGAGGAAGGGCTTCGCGGAAGAATGAGTCAAGTTTGTCCTTCAGAGACTCCCGCGGGGGTTTGGGGGAGGAGCGGAGCGACGCCCGGAGCCCCCATCGTCAACCGCCGCTCAGATCGAAGTCGCCAACGCACTGGCGGTGCTCGGGGTCGAAGCCCTGGTGGCGCACGTGGCCGATGAACTCGGCGAACTCGCCCCGCTGCTTGTCACCCGTGCTCTGGCAGCGCGGCGCGTCGACATCCATCACCAGCTTGGAGCCGTGCCATCCCGCCTCGTCGACCTCGTCGCTATCGTCGGGCACGTAGAAGGGGGAGAGCACGAACAGGCGGTTGGCCACGAAGATGGCCTCCTCGAGGTCGTGGGTCACGAAGAAGATGGTGGTCTTCTCCTGGCGGAAGGTCTCCACGATGGTGACCTGCAGGTCTTCTCGGGTGCCTGGATCGAGCGCGCCAAAGGGCTCGTCCATGAGCAGGATCTCGGGCTTCATGATCATCGCTTGCGCGATGGCCACCCGCTGCTTCATGCCGCCTGAGAGCTGGTGCGGGTATTTGTCCGCGTGCTCGGCGAGCTGGACCGTGCGCAGGTACTCCATGGCCATCTCGAGATAGCGCTGGTGTTGCTTGCGGTACCACGGCCAGGTGAGCCACTTCTGCAGTAGCCAGGTGCCGTCCAGCTCCAGGCCGAACATCACGTTCTCGACCACCGTCAGGTGGGGAAAGAGCGAGTATCGCTGGAAGACGATGCCGCGGTTGCGATCGGGATGATCGACCACCTCGCCGCGTACCCGCAGCGTGCCGCGGTAGGGGCTCTCCGAGCCCAGGATGAGCCGCAGCAGGGTGGATTTGCCGCAGCCGCTCGGGCCGACCACGCTGATGAACTCGGGCTCGGGCACACGGAAGCTGACGTCGTTGAGCACGAGCTGGTGGCCGCCGCCCGCGCGCGGGTAGCGCTGCAGCACGTGCGCGCAGTCGAGCGCGGGATCGGGGTTGCTCGCGGCCCCGTCCTCGGCGTCCGCTTCCAGGGTGTTTTCAGCAGGCTCCCGCGCCGCCGTCGAGCCGTCGCCACGGGAGCGCCGCCCGTCCGCGTCGCGACCCAGCGCCGCCTTGGCCGCAGCTGCACTTTTTTCGACGGCGCTGTCTTGGTCCTCGTTGGCCATGTCGGTACTCGTCCCCTTCGCGCCTAGTTCCCTGGATCCGTGATTGCTTTGCAAAGCCACCCCGCCAGATGTGTGTTGAGCGTCCGCGAACCCGACGTTTTCGCGTGCAGGTCGACCGAGCGCAGCGAGGGAGCGCGGGGGTTTGGGGGCAGAGGAAGGAGCGTAGCGACGACCGGAGCCCCCATCGTGA
>CAYTYV010000834.1:0-1565 GCA_964441055.1 uncultured Polyangiaceae bacterium
CAAGGTCATTCAGCAGTTCCCGGACTACGCCCGCATCGACGAGGTCATGACCAAGCTGCGCATGGTGCTGCCGGTCTACCTGCTCGTGACCAAGTGCGATCTGATCGCGGGCTTCGTGGAGTTCTTCGGCGGCCTGAAGAAGAGCGAGCGAATGCAGCCCTGGGGGACGACCATTCCCCTGCGCGCCAAGAAGCACGATCCGGGTGGGCTCTTCCAGCACGAGTTCGACCTGCTGGTGCAGCAGATCCACGGTCGCGCGGTTCGGCGCCTGGCCACCGAGCGCAACCGCGAGGCGCGCGAGCGGATCTTTCAGTTCCCGCTGGAGTTCGCGGGCATCAAGCGCAACCTCTCGGATCTGATGTCCCAGGTGTTCATGATCAACACCTTCCAGGGCACGCCGCTGCTACGCGGGGTCTACTTCACCAGCGGTACGCAGGAAGGTCGGCCGCTCGACCGCGTGCTGGGGCGCATGGGCCAGGCCATGGGGATCCAGATGCCGCAGATGGCCGCCCAGCAGCAGGTGGAGTCCAAGAGCTACTTCCTGCACGACGTGTTCATCCACGTCGTGTTCCCCGACGCCGACGTGGCCGCCCGCAGCGCCCGCGAGATACGCCGCCAACGGCTGATTCGGGTGGGGGTGAGCGTAGCGGCCATGGGGGTGGCGGCCATCATGGCCATCCCCAGCGGCTGCTCCTTCATCAACAACCGGGCCCTGCTCGAGGACTCGCACAAGCGCGCCCAGAAGGCCGTCAGCATCGACTGGACCAACACCAAGCCGGTCCGCGGCAAGCTCGACAAGCTCGATCCCCTGCTCGAGCGCCTCGTCGAGCTGGACGAGCACCGCGACGATGGCCTGCCCGTCGACATGGGCTTTCTGATGTACCAGGGCGACAAGAAGGAGTTCCGCCAGGCCCTGGACCGGGTCTACCTGGCCAACATGCAGACGGGCTTCGTGCGCCCGTGCAAGTACAAGCTCGAGTCGCAGCTCAACCGGGTGCGCGGCGACGACTACCTGGAGGAGCGGACCACGCTCAAGGCCTACTTGATGCTGCACGACCCCGAGCACCTGGACGTCAAGTGGGCCACGGGGCGCTACACCGCCTTGTGGGCCAAGCTGCACGAGCAGACCTCCGATGTGACCGAGGCCGAGCTCAAGCGGCAGATGCGGCCGCACGTGCTGTACTACTTCGAGCAGCTCAAGAAGAAGCGCTTCGCGCCCGTGGAGCCGAACGAGGACATCGTCCGTAAGACGCGCGCCGCTTTGCAGAAGGTGCCGGTCCGCAAGCGCTACTACGCCCAGTTCGTCGACGTGATCGGCTACCTGAAGTACGACCCGGCTGGCGACAACAGCCGCTCGAACCGGATGTACCCGCCGATCACGCTCGAGGCGATGTTCACCGACCGCCCCGAGGTGCTGAAGTTCTTGACCAGCCGCCAGCACCAGAAGGAGCGGCGCTGGTACGAGGTGGCCGGCCCCTACACCGAAAAGGGCCACTACGCCGTGCTCAAGAACATCGACCAGGGCGCGGACACCTACTCGCGCGCGTCCACGGACATGGGCGACG
>CAYTYV010000835.1:0-1553 GCA_964441055.1 uncultured Polyangiaceae bacterium
CCGAGCCTCCCGTGCAGCCACCAGCGCCGCCGCCACCCGTCGCGGCACCGCCCGTGCCGCCGCCGCCCGTTGCGGTAGCCCCCGTGCCGCCGCCCGTTGCCGCGCCGCCGCCACCCGTTGCGGTAGCCCCCGTGGCGCCGCTGCCCGTTGCGGTGCCGCCCGTGCCGCCGCCACCCTGGGCGCCTGCGCCTGCGTCGGGCTCGAGCTGGTAGGTGCTCATGTCGAGGATGGTGGTGCAGGAGTACGCCGCGGCAACGCACGACACTGCGATGAACAGGTTGCGATAGCGCATCATCAGAAGGTCCCCTTCGCAAAAAGGCCGCCCGCGGCGACGCTCACTCCGATAGTTGCGGGCGAGGCGGTTCCTTCGAGCTCGTCCGATGAGCTCGAGGGAGCCACCAGCCACAGCACCAGCCCGGTGGCCGTGGCCACGCCGCCGATGACGAATACCGCCGTGGCCGCGTGGGCCATGGTTCGCGCGCTTTCCTGCTCATCCAGGCCCGTTTGCGTACAGACTTCGCGCGCTTCGTCGCAGTGGCTCTGGACGGCGTCGTCATAGGCCGATCCGGCCGCCACGCCGATGCCGACGCCAGCAGCCATGGCGGCGATGCCCACGCCGCCGACGATGAGCCCCACGGGGCCGAGCACCGATCCCTCACCCTCGGGCGGCGGCTCGGGCGGCACAGGCGGCGCCACGGGTCTCTGCGGCTCGGGCAGCGCTGTCGCCGCGGGCGCGGGCTTGTCCTTGGGCTCGGGGTGCAGCACGGGTAGCGCGACATCTATCGTCACCGCTTTTTCGGACACCTCGACTTGCCGTTGCCACGGCAGGTAGCCTGGCGCGCTCGCCGCAAGGCTGTGGGAGCCGAGGTCGACCGGATAGGCCACTCCCCAGCTACCCGGCAAAAAGGGCCGGCCGTCCAAGCTGACTTGCAGGCCCGGCACGGCCTTGGCCTCGTCGGCGACCACCAGTCTCAGCTTGGACAGGTCGGGCTCGAGCGCTTGCGCCCTTTCGGCGGCATAGCGCTGGCGTTCGGGCTTGCTCTCGCGCTCGGCAACGGCGGCGACCGCGCGGAAGTTGCGCCACGCGCTCGCCCGTCGACCGAGCTCCTGGTAGCACTCGGCCAGACGAAACTGGGTGGTCATCTCGGGCGCGAGCGCCAGGCTCTGCTCCAAGAGCTGGCAGGCCTCGGCGAAGTTGCGCGCCCGCATCTGCTCCAGGCCCTGGCGGAACTTGGCCTCGGCCTGCTGCTCGGCAGACGAGGGCTGCGCCCAGGCGTTCGCACACGGCAGCAGCAGGACGAGGCACAACCAGAGCCTGCGGTAGACGGTCTTGTTTCGTTGCTCAATCCACATGGTTCGCTCGTTGGAAAATCGCGCTACCACCAGCCCTCTCCAAAGACATCCCCGCTCGGCTTTGGCTCGGCGGGCGGCGCAGACTTGGCACCCGGCGGTGGCCCCTGCGCAGAGCGTGAGGTGGTGGCGGCCGGGGAGGTACTCGCAGCGGACGCGCTGGCCGAGGCCGTGGCGACCGCCGAGCTCGCCACATCGGCGGA
>CAYTYV010000836.1:0-1546 GCA_964441055.1 uncultured Polyangiaceae bacterium
GCCTTCGGTGGCGTGGCCGCGACGCCCTCGCTGCGTAGCGACGCCGAGACGCCCGGGGTGCATTGCCGGGCCGAGGACTGCGAGCTCGTCTCCCGCTCCGGCCCGCTGGGCTTTTTGCTGGGCGCGCGAGCCGCCTACGAGTTTCCCTTCCACCTGTCGGTGGGGGGGCTCGCGGGCTACCTGTCGGTCAGCACGCAGCTCGAACGGAGGCTGGATAGCTTCTTCGAGCACAACGGCGACCGCGTGGACTACCACTACGGCCTGACGGACGAGCTGCACCTCGGAGGCCCCTTCTTCGGCGCGGCGGTGGGCTATCGCGTGCCCATCACAAGCGTCCTCGAGCTGCGCACCAACCTGGGGGCGGGCGCGGTGCTCGTCCAGGCTCGCGATGCGGTCATTGGCACCGCCACTAGCCGCGGCCGTACGGTGCCCGTAGACATCAGCCGATCGAACAGAAACGTGAGCGCGGTCGACGTATTCATCATGCCGGAAGTGCAGCTCGGCCTGCGCTTCGACGGCTTCGGCGTCGGGCTCGGCTTGATGACCGCCTTCGTCCTCGACGTCACCGGACTCGACCACGCCACCGAGGACCTCGAGGTCGAAGGTAGCTGTCAGGCGCACATCAACCCTACGGCGGTGGACTGCGCGCCAGACGCGGGCTTCATCGCGCGCGAGGACGCCTACGACGCGTTTACCCTGTGGGTGCCGAGCCTGACGGCCGGCTACGCCTTTTGAACGCGGAAACGGCGGATTCGAAGGGGTGAAGGGGACGGTGAGGGGAACACAGCGGGATGTGCCTCGGGGGCGGTGAGCGCGTGCATCGCTCAAGGTGGCGCCGACTGCCCAGCGGCGCTCCGCTGCTTGAGTAGCGCGGCGAGGGCGTCCTTGGCCGCGCGCTTTTTTCCGGCCGCGTCGGTCGAGCTGCGCAGTAGACCGATGGTGTTGCACAGCGCGCCGCGCTCGGCGGGCGGAAAGGTCGTGCACAAGAGGCGGTAGTAGGGCTGGGTCGGCGCGGGGTCGAGCGGCTGGTCGGCGAGCAAGAGCGCGGCGTGGTGGATGAGCAAGGCCGTGGTGGCCAGCTCCGGGCCGAAGCCGAGCCAGCGCGCGACGAAGTCCGGCTGCTTGCCGAGCTCCACCAAGGGGCGCCAGCGGTCGGCCTGCATGCCGAGCCCGGTGGCGAACAGCAATAGCTCGAGGTTGCGCGTGGCGACCGCTTGGCGGCGGGTGAGCCGATCGAGCAGCAGCAGGTCGTCGATGAGCTCGTCGTCGACCACGCTGGCGGCGCAGTTGGCCGCCACGCTGAGTAGATCCGCGCGCAGGTGCGAGCCGAGGCTCGGGTCGCGTGCCAACTGGCGCGCGTGCTTGGTCAGCACGGGGGTGCAGTGCTGCGGAAGCCGCTGGCGCGCGAGCAGCGCGGCCGCGTCGTAGCGCGCGCCTCGGGCGTGCAGGCCGTCGACCGCGCGTACGAAGGCGTCGGGGGCGTAGCGTCCCGCCTCGGCCGCGCTGAGGAACTCGTCCAGGGCGCGCCAGGGGGCGCAGTCGGGGC
>CAYTYV010000837.1:0-1529 GCA_964441055.1 uncultured Polyangiaceae bacterium
ATACCAATTTCCGCCAAGGGGTCGTGCAGAAATAGATGCCGCAGAACGTAACCAAAACCACGGCCTCTGGCCGTGTGACCCGAAGAGCTTCGAGCGATCCGGCGTGCATGCGGACGGCCATGCTCGCCACCCCTGCGTGATCCATTGCACGTGACGCGGCGTGCCCGGTCCTGGTATCTGGATGTCGCCGCGAGAAAGGACTGTGAGGACGAGAATGACGAGCGACCGTACGATACTCGGAGTCGACGTCGGCTCGGTGAGCGTGGCCGTGGTGGAGATCGGCCCCGAGCGCCGTGTCCGGCGCACGGGTTACGCCATCCACCACGGCGACGTCTCCGAGACCCTCGCCGATGTGCTTGCGGACTTTGAGCTCGAGCGGGTCGCCTCCGTGGCCACGACCACGGGCACGCCGGACGTGGTTCGCCGCCAGGCGAGCTACGACCCCCACGTGGCCAGCATCACGGCGGCACGCCACCTGCACACCCGGGTCGGCTCCATCCTGATGGTGGGCGGCGAGAAGTTCAGCCTGATCCGGTTCGACGAGCGCGGCGAGTACCTGGACACCCGCACCAACAGCTCGTGCGCGGCTGGCACCGGCAGCTTCCTCGATCAACAGGCCGGGAACCTGGGGCTGGGCGATGGCGCCGCGCTCGCGGACACCGCGATGACCGCGGGCGACGAGCACGTGCCCAAGATCGCCTCACGCTGCGCCGTCTTCGCCAAGACCGACCTCATCCACGCGCAGCAGGAGGGCTTCCCGCGGGCGGCGATCTGCAGCGGCCTGTGCCAGGGCCTCGCCGCCATCGTGACCGATACGCTATTCGCCGGCGATCCACCCAACGAACCGGTGATCCTGGCCGGCGGTGTGGCGCGAAACGACGCCGTGGTCAAGCACCTCGAGAGCCGTATCGGCTGCAAGCTGCTGGTGGACGAGCAGGCCCACCTGTACGGGGCGCTCGGCGCGGCCTTGTCACTGGCCGAGGAGCTCGGCGGCGGGCTTCGAGCGGTCCCGGCCATGGGGCTCAGCGAGCCGGCGGACCTCGTGCTGCAACGGATCCGCGAGATGGCCACCTGCCATGAGCCGCTGGAGCTTCGGCTGTCCGAGTACCCGGAGTTCACGAGCGAGCGCCGCTACGAGTTCCAACCGGTGGTGACCGCGCGCGCCGACGCGGTGGAGGTGGACATCTACGAGCCGTTGCGTCCCGGCGAGCAGCAAGACGCCTACCTGGGCGTCGACATCGGCTCCACCAGCACCAAGGCCGTGCTCGTGGACGCCGATCGGACCGTGCTGGCGGGCTTCTACACGCGCACCTCAGGGCGCCCGCTGCAAGCGGTGCAGTCCATCTTCGAGACCATCGACGCCTGGAGCAGAGACGGGGGCCCGGAGCTGCGGTTGCGCGGTGCCGGCACGACCGGATCCGGGCGGAAGTTCATCGGGGCCATCCTCGGCGCCGATCTCGTGGTCGACGAGATCACGGCGCACGCGCGCGCCGCCTACGAGCTGGACCCCGAGACCGACACGATCATCG
>CAYTYV010000838.1:0-1521 GCA_964441055.1 uncultured Polyangiaceae bacterium
CTTGCAGGCCACGCGCGAGGTGCCCAAGATGGCCATGACCAAGCAGAAGACCGTGGGCATTCGGGTGCCCGACCATCCGGTCACCCAGGCGCTGCTGCGCGAGCTGGGCCACCCGCTCATCACCGCCACGGCCAAGCTGCCCGGCGGCGAGCCGCTCTACGACCCGTGGGAGATCGGCGACTGCTTCCCCACGCTCGATCTGGTGATGGCCGTCGACCGCTGCGGGATGGTGCCCGCCACGGTGGTCGACCTCACCGACGGCGAGGTGCGGGTGATCCGCGAGGGAGCCGGCCCGGTCGACGCGCTACGCTGATCGCAGCCAGTGCACCAGCCGACCGACCCCTGAGGGACTCGCCGTGGACCTCGTCTACTTCGCCCTGCTCGCCTCAAGCCTGATCTTCGTCCACGAGCTGGGCCACTTCGTGTGGGCCAAGATCTTCGGCGTCAAGGTGCTGGTCTTCTCGGTCGGCTTCGGTCCCAAGATCTTGCGGATCCGAGGCCGCGAGACCGAGTACTGCATCGGCCTGATCCCGCTGGGCGGTTTTGTCACCATGCTGGAGGAAAACCGCCGCCAGCCCGTGCTGCCCGAGGACATCCACCGCACCTTTGATGCCCAGGCGCTGTGGAAGCGGGTCATCATCGTGCTGGCCGGGCCCGCGATGAGCATCCTGTTCCCCGTGCTGCTCTACCTCGGCGCCTTCGTCAGCCAGTCGGATTTTTTGCCGCCCACGGTGGGCGTGGTCCTGCCCAACCATCCCGCCGACGGCAAGCTCCGAGCGGGCGACCGCGTGCTGGAGGTCAACGGCGTGCACATCTCCACCTTTGCCGAGCTGCGCCGCGCCGTGGCCAAGAACCCGGGCAAGGAGCTGCGGCTCAAGGTGTTCCGCGACAACCGCCACGAGCTGGTGACCATCACGCCCGAGGAGCACGTGGTGCGCAAGCCGCTCGACATCGTCGAGCGCGTCGGCTCCATCGGCGTGCTGCCCAACCGACCGGCGGCGGTCATCGGCATCGCCCGCGTGGACTCCCCCGCGTACCGCGCCGGGCTTCGCACCTTCGACCTCATCACTGAGGTTCGGGGCCAGCCGGTCAAGACCTACGCGGATCTCGAGGCGGTGATCGCCGAAAACCGCGGCGAGACCGTGCCCGTGACCTACCTCCGACCCACGCGCGTGCCCGAGGCCTTGGGCGCGCTCGCGGATCTGTACGTCTACGAGTCGGGCGTGGCAGCGCTGACCCCCGACGCGGCAGGCGGCGATCTGCTCGAGCGCACGGGCATGGATTCGGCCGACTTGTACGTGGCCGATGTGGAGCGGGGCTCGGCCGAGTGGCTGGCCGGGTTGCGGCCTGGCGATCGCATCAACGCCGTTGACGAGATCGAGGTCACCAGCGGCTGGATGTACGAGGAGATGCTGCGCGCGGCGCCCGACGAGCCGCACACCATCACCTGGACTCGGCGGGGCGAGCGTCATAGCGGCACCGTGGAGATCCGGCGCGAGGAGTGGGTGGACGAGTACGGCG
>CAYTYV010000839.1:0-1518 GCA_964441055.1 uncultured Polyangiaceae bacterium
GGCGCCCGCACGCTGGCCTCGCGGCGGGCCAGTCGCAAAAGTCGCAGGCGGGCGTGGGGATCGGCGCACAGCAGCGAGACCAGCTCGGCCGAGCTCATGGCCGGCCCTGGCGCTGGCATCAGGGCCTGCGGGCAGCGCACGCTGGTGGTGCCGTAGTACACGAGCTTGTCCCGCTCGACGACGGCAGCGCCCTCGCTCAGCACGTCGGCTCGCGCGAGCAGCCGCGCCCACCAGCCGTCGAGCACCGCGACCAGACGGATGCAGCGCGGGCGGATGACGTGGGGCTCCCGTACCTTGGCCAAGCCTGGGCCGTGGCGCACCTTGGGCATCGCCGCGCGATCGTCCCATCGGCCCGAGGGCGCGTCCAATTGCCAGGCGGGGCCACCGAGAACTTGGCTATTCGGAGACAGATGTGGCTCGGGGCCGAGCGGCAGCGCGCAGGCGTGCTTCGAAGTCGGCGATCGTCGGGGCGAGGCCATCGCGCAGCTGCACCTTGGGCTCGAAGCCCAGCAGCTCGCGGGCGCGGCTGATGTCCGGCTTGCGCTGCTTGGGGTCGTCGGCGGGCAGCGGCTTTTTGACGATGCTCGAGCGCGACTCGGTCAGCTCGATGACCAGCTCGGCGAGCTCGAGGATGGTGAACTCGCCCGGGTTGCCCAGATTCGTCGGACCGTCGAGCCCGTCCTCCAATCGCAGCACGGCGAGCAGACCGTCGACGAGATCGTCGACGAAGCAAAAGGAGCGGCTCTGCGAGCCGTCGCCGAACACGGTGAGCGGCTGCCCCGACAGGGCCTGCACGATGAAGTTGGAGATCACCCGCCCGTCGTCGAGCGACATGCGTGGGCCATAGGTGTTGAACACGCGGACGATGCGGGCATCCACCCCCCAGTTGCGACGCGCGTCGTTCAGCATCGTCTCGGCGCAGCGCTTGCCCTCGTCGTAGCAAGCCCGCGTGCCGATGGGATTGACGTGGCCCCAGTAGCTCTCCGGCTGCGGATGCACGGAGGGATCGCCGTAGACCTCCGAGGTGGAGGTGTGGACGATGGTGCATTTGCGGCCGCGAGCCATTTCCACCACGCGCTGCGCGCCCAGCACGCTGGTGGTCAGGGTGGCGTAGGGGTCGTGCTGGTAGTGCACGGGCGAGGCCGGGCAGGCCAGGTTGAAGACCAGCTCGGCGTAGACCGACAAGGGCTCGCGCACGTCGGCGGTCTCGAAGTGGAAGTGCGGATCGCGCGCGGCGGCGCTCAGGTTGGTCAGATCGCCTGTCATCAGGTTGTCGATGCCCACGACCTCGAAGCTCTCGCCGAGCAGCCGGTCGACCAGATGCGAGCCGAGAAAGCCGGCCGCGCCCGTGACCAGCGCCGTCCTCCTGATGGTACCGAGCCCCATGCGTTTCCTCCCGTGGTGTGCGAGGGCGGCAGACTAGCACGAGCGCCCGCTGCCGCGGGGGTTTGGGGGCAGAGGACGGAGCGGAGCGACGACCGGAGCCCCCATCGTCAAAAAATCCCCGTCAGCGCCATG
>CAYTYV010000840.1:0-1501 GCA_964441055.1 uncultured Polyangiaceae bacterium
GCCGCCTCAACAGAATGCATGGGTCCATGGGGGCTCGGGTAGCGCGCCGAGCACGTGGTACAGCGCGGTTTCGGTGGCTTCGTAGGTACGAAAGCCGCGCGCCTTTCTGACGGCGAGTTTCGCATTGGCGTTCATGGCCTCGACGATAGCCGCCGAAATGACCTTCTTGGCACGGAACCAGTTGAGCAGCAGCTCGCGGTGGCCCCGGAGGGTCCGGACGAACTTCTTGATCGGTTCGAGCCTCGAGCGCATGGCCCGCGCGCACCAGCGGTCGAGGAACCAGCCGGCCCAGTAGGGACTGGTGTAGGTCCAGAACGCCTCGAAGGCCTGCTTCAAGAGATAGGCCCGGACCGAGCGCAGGTCGTACTGCAGCACATCGCGCAGCTTGAGCTCCTGGTGGGTAGTCAGCTTCTCGGGGCGCTTGAGGAAGCAGAATCGCGTGTACTTGAGCACGGGCTCGAAGTGGTTACGGGCCAGTTCCTTGGCCTCCTTGGCGCGGACCTCGTCGATCGCTTTGTTCAGCGTGGCAACCACATGGTAGCGGTCGAGCACATGCACGGCCTGGGCGGCGCGCGCGGCGATGGCCGTCCGGTACGGGCCCCACATATCGCTGGCGATGAACCGCAGCGCCTTAGACCGCAGCTTGCCGAAGAAGTCGAAGAAGTGCAGCAGCGTCGCCTCGGTGCGCTCCAGGCCCACCCAGAGCAGGCGCCGTGCGCCCTCGTCGACTTGGTAGACCACCGTCAGGTAGTGGTGTCCCTTCCAGAGGGCGATCTCGTCAACGCCGATGGCGCTCACGCCGTCTAGGCAGCGGTGAGCGAGGCCGTAGTCGACGACCCAGCGCACGGCGCGGTAGACGACCCCCCAGCTCGTTCCGAAGACCTCGGCGACCTCGCTCCAAGACAGGCGCCGCGCCCAGCGGGCGAGGAACTGGCGGTAGACGTTGCAGGTGCGATGTTTGCCCTCGGCCCAGGGCAGGTACTCGGTGTGCACGCCACATGAGCGGCACTGCACGCGGCGGACGTAGTAGAGCAGGAACACCGCGAAGCCCCAGAGCGGCACGAACGCAAAGGCCCGGGCCGTGCGTGCGGTGTCGTACGTGGGCCCCGGACGTCGGCACAGGCCACAGCGGGCGCAGCTGTTCTTGCGTGGGCGGACCTCGACGGTGAGCTCGTCGCCCGCGAAGCACATGGCGCCGTAGACGAACGACTTGAGGGGATGGCAGCGGTTGAGTACCGTCTTGACGAGCACGGGGCCTCCGACGATCGGTGTTGAACACCGCCACGATACACTCGCGGCGGACCGGTTCGTGGGTCCCGTGCTCCTTGCTACCCGTCATCCCCTCAGGCTGGATGGCCGGCGCCTGGCGCGGCGCGGGCCCTGGGCCGCCTCGTCGAGCCCGGGCGTGCACGCGCCGTGACGGGCGCCGTGGCATTACGCTTCCGACACTCGTGTACGCTCGCCACGGCTCAACTTCGCCCATACATTCCGTCGGGGAGCC